>NZ_CP116346.1:0-301666 GCF_030254645.1 Paucibacter sediminis | reverse complement strand
GCAACAACGCGTGGCCCGCCGAGACGCGCCTTCCCGCAGGGTTGTGGCCAGAAAGACCGCAGGCCGCGTTGCAAATCCTCGCCGGGTGTCCAACCCGGCTGCGGTTTGCGCCTTGCCTGCGGCCTTTCTGGCCGACAACGCGACCCATTGGCGTAGTGTTAGCAGGCCCTCGTTCATTCCGTACACTGACGGAATGTCTGCAGTTGAACACCTGATGGCACGCGCCGAGGCGCTGCTTGGCCGGCTCGAAGCCGTGCTCCCCCAGCCGCTTGCGGCCCCCGATTGGCAGGCCTCCACGGCCTTTCGCCTGCGCAAGCGCGCCGGCCGCATGGTGCTGGAGCCGGTGCGGCATGTGGCGAGCATCCGCCTCTCGGACCTCAAGGAGGTCGAGCCGCAGAAGCAGCGCCTGATGCGCAATACCGAGCAGTTCGTGGCCGGCCGCCCGGCCAACAACGTGCTGCTGACGGGCGCCAAGGGCACCGGCAAGAGCTCGCTGATCAAGGCCTGCCTGAACGAATTCGCCGCCCAGGGCCTGCGCCTGATCGAGGTGGACAAGGCCGATCTGGTGGAGCTGCCCGATCTGGTGGATCTGGTGGCCGAGCGGCCCGAGCGCTTCGTGATCTTCTGCGACGATTTGAGCTTCGACGAGGGCGAACTGGGCTACAAGGCGCTCAAGTCCATGCTGGACGGCTCCATCGCCGCCGGCAGCGACAACGTGTTGATCTACGCCACCAGCAACCGCCGCCACCTGCTGCCCGAGCAGATGCGCGACAACCTCGGCTACAAGCACACCGAGGATGGTGAGGTGCACCCGGGCGAGGCGGTGGAGGAGAAGATCTCGCTGTCCGAGCGCTTCGGCCTGTGGGTCAGCTTCTACCCCTTCAGCCAGCAGGAATACCTGGCCATCGTGGCGCAATGGCTGAGCCATTTCGGCCTCGACGAGGCCCAGATCGCAGCGGCGCGCCAGCCCTCGCTGGTGTGGGCGCTGGAGCGCGGTTCGCGCTCGGGCCGCGTGGCCTATCAGTTTGCGCGCGACCTGGCGGGCCGTGCCGAGGCGCTGCCCGCCGCGGCGCAAGCCAACATGGCCAGCCCGCCCGAGGGCCTGGACCATGTCTGAGCGGACCCCCGTGGACGTGGCGGTGGGCGTGCTGGTGGAGCGCGACGCCGCGGGCCGGGAAGGGCGCTTTCTGCTCACCTCGCGGCCCGAAGGCAAGGTCTATGCAGGCTACTGGGAGTTCCCGGGCGGCAAGCTGGAGGCCGGCGAGAGCGTGGAGCAGGCCCTCAAGCGCGAGCTGCACGAGGAGTTGGGCATCCAGATCGGCGCCGCCCACCCCTGGAAGGTGGAGCTGATGGACTATCCGCATGCGCGCGTGCGCCTGCATTTCTGCAAGGTCTACGACTGGCAGGGCGAGTTCGAGATGCGCGAGCAGCAGGCGATGGCCTGGCAGAGCCTGCCGGTGCAGGTGCAGCCGGTGCTGCCGGGCACCGTTCCCGTGTTGCAGTGGTTCGCGGCGGAGCGCGGCCACCAGGGTCCAACCCATCACGATTAGCCATGCCGGCTAAACTTGGCGCATGAACAGCCTGGATCAAGTCAAGTGGGATCGCGACGGCCTGGTGCCCGTGATTGCCCAGGAGCGCGACAGCGGCGACGTCGTCATGTTCGCCTGGATGAACCGTGAGGCGCTGGCGCTCACCATCGAGAAGGGTCAGGCGGTGTACTGGAGCCGCTCGCGCGCCCGCCTCTGGCACAAGGGCGAGGAGTCCGGCCATGTGCAGCAGGTGCACGAGATCCGCCTGGACTGCGACAACGACGTGGTGCTGCTGAAGATCACCCAGCATGGCCACCAGCCCGGCATCGCCTGCCATACCGGCCGCCATTCCTGCTTCTACCAGCGCCTGGAGAACGGCGTCTGGCAGAGCGTCGAGCCGGTGCTCAAGGATCCGGCCAGCATTTACGCCCAACAAGCATGAACGGCAACGACATCCTCAGCCGCCTGGCCGACGTGATCGACTCGCGCAAGCCCGCGGCCGGCGGCGATCCCGCCACCAGCTATGTGGCCAAGCTCTTCCACAAGGGCACCGACGCGATCCTGAAGAAGGTCGGCGAGGAGGCCACCGAGGTGGTGCTGGCCGCCAAGGATGGCGATGCGCAAAAGCTCGTCTACGAGGTGGCCGATCTCTGGTTCCACTCGATGGTGGCGCTGTCCGCTCAGGGCCTGCGCCCCGAGCAGGTGCTGGCCGAGCTGGCGCGGCGCGAGGGCCTGTCGGGCCTGGAAGAATTTGCCCAGCGCCCGCATCCCTGACATCCCGAGTTTTCTTTTTCCCGCCTATGTCGCACGACCCGAACTGCATTTTCTGCAAGATTGTTGCCGGCCAGATTCCGTCCAAAAAGGTCTACGAGGACGAGCAGGTGCTGGTTTTTCACGATATCCACCCCTGGGCGCCGGTGCACATCCTCTTGATTCCCAAGCTGCACATCCCCAGCTTGGTTGAGGTGACGGGTGAGCATGCGGCCCTGCTGGGCCATATGAGCACGCTGGCGCCGCGCCTGATGAAGGAGCTGGGGGTGACGAATGGCTTCCGCACCGTCATCAACACCGGCCCGGACGGGGGGCAGGAGGTCTACCACCTGCACATGCATGCCATGGGCGGGCCGAGGCCCTGGCTCAAAGGCTAAGCTGGTTCAAGGTCATGTCATCGCGCGCCACCTAGAATGGCCGCTTCGTTTCCAGGAGAAGACATATGGGTTCGTTCAGCATTTGGCACTGGCTCATCGTGCTGGCCGTGGTGGTGCTGATCTTCGGCACCAAGAAGCTCAAGAACGTGGGTTCTGACCTCGGCGCCGCAGTGAAGGGTTTCAAGGACGGCATGAAGGATGGCAGCACATCCGACGCACCGCCCCAGCAGGTCACCAGCAACAAGGTGGCGGATGCCAACACGGTCGACGTTGAAGCCAAGACCAAGCAGTGATCGATTTCGGTTTTGACAAGCTGGCCCTGATCGGCGCGGTGGCGCTGATCGTGATCGGGCCCGAGCGTCTGCCGCGCGTGGCCCGCACCGTGGGCCATCTGCTGGGCAAGGCGCAGCGCTATGTGGCGGATGTCAAGGCCGAGGTGAACCGCTCCATCGAGCTCGAGGAGCTCAAGAAGATGAAGGGCCAGTTCGAGGACGCGGCGCGCGAGGTCGAGAAGAACGTGCAAAGCGAAATCAACTCGGCCAACCAGGCCTTCGAGCAGACCTGGGGCGAGGTGACCGGGCAGACCTCGATCGAGAACAGCTACGCCAGCAGTGCCGGCTACAAGCCGCCGAAGAAGAACTGGCGTGTGAAGCGCGGCGCCACGCCGATCTGGTACAAGCAGCGCCAGGGCGTGCGCCGTCATGCCCAATCCGGCGCCGCCCGCGTGGCGCGCTTCCGCCCGCCCCGCAGAGCAGCATGAGCACAAGCCCCCAAGAAGACGAACTCGCCGGCACCGAACAGCCCTTTGTCTCGCACCTGATCGAGCTGCGCGATCGCCTGATCCGCGCGGTGATCGCGATTGCGCTGTGCTTCGGCGTGCTGTGCATCTATCCCGGCCCGGCCGGGCTGTACGACATGCTTGCCGCGCCCCTGGTGGCGCACCTGCCGCCGGGCTCGACCCTGATCGCCACCAATGTGATCTCGCCCTTTCTGGTGCCGCTCAAGATCACCCTGATGGCCGGCTTCCTGCTGGCCCTGCCGGTGGTGCTGTACCAGATCTGGGCCTTTGTGGCGCCGGGCCTGTACACGCATGAGAAGCGCCTGGTGCTGCCCCTGGTGGTGTCGAGCACGCTGCTCTTCATCGTCGGCGTGGCCTTCTGCTATTTCTTCGTGTTCGGCCAGGTGTTCAAGTTCATCCAGAGCTTTGCGCCCAAGAGCATCACCGCCGCGCCCGATATCGAGGCCTATCTGAGCTTCGTGCTGTCGATGTTCATCGCCTTTGGCGCCGCCTTCGAGGTGCCGGTGGTGGTGGTGGTGCTGGCGCGCATGGGCCTGGTGAGCGTGGAGAAGCTGCGTGAGTTCCGCGGCTACTTCATCGTGCTGGCCTTCATCATCGCGGCGGTGATCACGCCGCCGGACATCGTCTCGCAGCTGGCGCTGGCGATTCCCATGTGCCTGCTCTACGAGGCGGGCATCTGGGCCGCGGGCATCTTTGTGCGCTACTCCAAGGCGCCCGAGGACGAAGAGACCCCCGCCGCCTGACGGCGCCGATCCGCCGCCAATCGGCCGGCTTCACTCCGGCGCTTCGTCGGCCTGGATCTGCGGCTTGGGCCGCTGACCCACCAGCAGTTTCAGCTCCAGGCTTTCGCTGCCGCGCTGCACCGCCAGCAGCACCTGGCTGCCGGGCTTGAGCGCCGCCGCCGCGCTGAGCAGCTCGGCCGGGCTCAGCACCGGCTTGCCGGCCACGCCGGTGACCACGTCGCCGGGCTTCACGCCCGCCGCGGCCGCCGGGCTCTTGCCCACCACGCCGCTCACCAGCACGCCCTGCTTGGTACTGAGCTTGAAGGCATCCACCATCTCGGGCGTGAGCTCGCGCGTCTGCACGCCGATCCAGCCGCGCGCCACCTGGCCATCCTTCACCAGCGCTTCCAGCACCTGGCTGGCGGTGCTGATGGGGATGGCGAAGCCAATGCCCAGGCTGCCGCCGCTGCGCGAGAAGATCGCCGTGTTGATGCCCACCAGCTGGCCCTCGGCATCCACCAGTGCGCCGCCCGAGTTGCCGGGGTTGATGGCGGCATCGGTCTGGATGAAGTTCTCGAAGGTGTTGATGCCCAGCTGGCTGCGCCCCAGCGCGCTGACGATGCCCGAGGTGACCGTCTGGCCCACGTTGAAGGGGTTGCCGATCGCCAGCACCACATCGCCCACCTGCAGGGTCTCGGCCCGGCCCAGGCGTATCACCGGCAAGCCGGGCAGCCGGATGCGCAGCACCGCCAGATCGGTCTCGGGATCGGTGCCCACCAGCTCGGCGCGCGCCTCGCGGCCATCGCTGAGCAGCACCTCAATGTCGGAGGCGCCCGCCACCACATGGTTGTTGGTGAGCAGGTATCCTTCGCTCGAGACGATCACGCCCGAGCCCAGGCCCACCTGGGGCCGGCCCTCGCCGCGCCGGTTCAGCGGGAAGGGGTGCCAGGGTGCCTCGCCGCGCGCGCTGCGCGCCGGCGGCTTGCTGGCGGTGATGCTCACCACCGCGGGCGTGGCCAGCCGCGCCGCCTGCGCATAGCCGACGCGCGCGGGGCTGGAGGCCGCCGGCGCCGGCACCTGTTGCAGCAGCACCGGTGTCGCAGAATGCAGCCAATGCGGCTTCAGCGTGCCCACCACGAACCAGGCCGCCAGCGCGACCGTCGTGGCCTGGGAGAATAGCAACCACCACGCACGCAAACCGCTCTTCTGCAAACCGACCCCCAAGCCATGGCGCAACGCACCGACATCGAACGCACACTCGGCAACTGGCTGGAGCCGGGCCGTTTCAAGGATTATGGGCCGAACGGCCTGCAGGTCGAGGGCCGCGACGAGATCGGCCGCATCGTCTGCGGGGTCACCGCCAGCCTGGCGCTGATCGATGCCGCCATCGCGGCCCGGGCCGATGCCATCCTGGTGCACCATGGCCTGTTCTGGCGTGGCCAGGACGGGCGCGTCACCGGCTGGATGAAGCAGCGCCTGGCGCGCCTGCTGGCGGCCGACATCAGCCTGTTCGCCTACCACCTGCCGCTGGATGCCCATGCCGAGCTCGGCAACAACGCCCAGCTGGGCCTGCGCCTGGGCTGGCAGGCGGATGCGCGCTTCGGCGAGCAGGAGCTGGGCTTTGCCGGCGCGCTGCCCGCCGGCCAGCAAGACCTGACCCTGCTGCAAGGCCATGTGCAGGCGGTGCTGGGCCGCGCGCCCACGGTGCTGGCCGGCGATGGCCGGCCGCTGCGCCTCGTGGCCTGGTGCACCGGCGGGGCGCAGGGCTATTTCGAGGCTGCCATCGCCGCCGGCGCGGATGTCTTCCTCACCGGCGAGCTTTCCGAGCCGCAGGCGCATATCGCCGCCGAGACCGGCGTGGCCTTCATTGCCGCCGGCCACCATGCCACCGAGCGTTATGGCGTGCAGGCGCTGGGCGAGCGCCTGGCCGCCGAGTTGGGGCTGCAGCAGCAGTTCATCGACATTGCGAACCCCGCATGAGCAAGCCGCTGCTCCTCACCATGGGCGATGCCTGCGGCATCGGCCCCGAGATCATCGCGATGGCCTGGGCGCGCGAGGCGCTGCAAGCAGGTCCGCGCGATGTCTGCGTGGTCGGCGATGTGGGCGTGCTGCGGCGTGCCCTTGCCTGGGCGGGTGTTGCGGTGCCGCTGGCCAGCCTGAGCGCGCCCGACGAGGCCGCACCGCCCGGCGCGCTGCCGGTGTGGCAGCCGCCCGGCCTGCCCGCCGGGCTGCTGGACTGTCCCGTCGGCCGGGTCGATGCGCGCGCCGGCGCTGCCGCGGCGCTTTGCATCGAGGCCGCGGTGCGCGCCATCCAGTCCGGCCAAGGTAGCGCGCTGGTGACGGCGCCCATCCACAAGGAGGCCTTGCACGCCGCCGGTTCGCCTTATCCGGGCCACACCGAGATGCTGCAGATGCTGGCCGCGGCCGACGGCCGGCCGGCGCCGGTGCGCATGATGCTGGCCAACGAGGAGCTGCGCACCGTGCTGGTGACCATCCACGTGGCGCTGCGCGAGGCGATCGACCTGATCAGCCGTGCGCGCGTGCTGGAAACCTTGTGCATCACCGATGCCGCGCTGCGCGCCTGCGGCATCGCGGCGCCGCGCATTGCGGTGGCGGGCCTGAACCCGCATGCGGGCGAGGGCGGGCTGTTCGGCGACGAGGAGATCCTGCACATCGCGCCCGCGATCGCCGACGCCCGCGCCCTGGGCATTGCGGCCAGCGGACCGATTGCGCCGGACACCGTCTTCATGCGTGCCCGCAACGCGGCGGGCCATCCGGGCGAGTTCGACGTGGTGGTGGCGATGACGCACGACCATGGCCTGATCCCGGTGAAGTACCTGGGGGTGGAGCAGGGCGTCAACGTCACCCTGGGCCTGCCCTTTGTGCGCACCAGCCCGGATCACGGCACGGCCTTCGACCTGGCGGGTAGCGGCCGCGCCGACCCGTCCAGCCTCCTGGCGGCGCTGCGCATGGCGCGTCGGCTGCTCGCCGGGGCATGACATACTGCGAGGCCTAACGAGTCGAGGGAGCGGTATGAAAAAATCTCTATGGGTGCTGCTGAGCGGCCTGGCCCTGCAGACCAGTGCCCATGCCGAGGAGAGCTACCGGACGGCGGTCTGGTTCGACGCCTTGTTCGACGCCACCGGCCAGGTGCGCGAGCTGCAGGCGCAGGACGAGGCCGAGCAGACGCCGGCCTTCTGGGCCCAGCTGCGCAGCCGCGTGCTGCGCGCGCGCATTCCGCCGGTCAGCGAGCAGGGGCAGCCCGCCACCTTCCGTACCGGCGTGCGGGTGAGCCTGGAGGTGCGCAAGGACGCCGCCGCCGGCGCGGTGGCCATCAAGGGCCTGGAGATGGCGCCGCTGCCGATCGAGCGCAACTTCGTCGGCTACCCGGCCGATGCCAAGAATTCGCCGGGTTGGAGCGGCGCGGTCACGGTGGCCTGCACCGTCACCGTCGAGGGCCTGTGCCGCGACATCGTGGTGGATGCGCTGCCGGGCATGCCGGAGTCGGTGCGCAAGTTCGGCAAGGCTTCGCTGGAGGCCTGGCGCTTCCGGCCGCAGGAGGTCAACGGCAAGCCGGTGGAGGGACGGGCGCTGGTGTCGCTGCAGCTCGAGACCTCGGACAGCCAGCCCAAGGACTTCCGCGAACCCCGGCGCGTGTTCTGATCAGTGGCGTGAGTTGAGCGCGGCCAGCTGCTTGCGGGCCCGCGCGGTGGCGCGTTCGATCAGGTAGGCGTTCTCGAAGGCGCGCAGGCGGCCGGACTCGCACAGCTTGCGCAGCATGCGCGCCGTCATGGTGACGGTTTCCTGGTGCTTGTGGCCCTGGGTGAAGATGAAGAAGCTGCGGCCGGCGCTGATATGGGCCAGGCGTACCTTGTGCCACTGGTCGCCGGTGTGCATCTGGTAGGCGAAGCCGAGCTGCAGATGGTCGATCAGCAGGCCGCCCGAGCTGGGTTCGGCCTCGTCCTCGACGGCGGGCAGGCCGTCGATGCTGATGTCCACGGACTGCAGCGGCGCCTCGGCACCGAGGTCGATGTCGACCTGGCCGTTCCAGTCCACCGCGGCCTCGTTCATCAGGCCCAAGCTCTTGGCCTCGTCGGCGCTCAGCCGGCTGCCCATGTCCAGCTCGGCCGGCACGGTGACGCTGCCGCCGGCGGGCAGATCCTTCTCGCTCGGCGGGGCGCAGCCAAACACGCCCTCCAGCTGCTTGGCCAGCAGGTTGTATTCCAGCGGGGTCAGCGCTTGCCCCTTGAGCGAATCGGCATGCGCGGGCAGCAGTGCGCCGAAGAACTGTTTGCGCGCGGCCTCCGGCCAGCGGATCAGGTCCAGCCCCTCGTTGAGCGTGGCCATCAGCTTGGGCAGCGAGGCCAGGAATGCCTGGCGCTGCGGCGAGCCGGCCTTGGGCTGCACGCTCAGCACGATGTCACGGCCGAATTGACGGAAGCGCTCGGCGCGCTCGGGCGGCGACTTGGGGTCGCGCGCCGCCAGCACGATGGCCTGGCTCCAGATCTGCGCCAGGAACACGCGCAGGAATTCCGGCATGGTGACGGGCGCCAGCGCCGCCTGCAGCTGCTGCGTGTAGCGCTGCTGCAGGCGCAGATCGGTTTCCTTGCGCTCCACCAGCTCGGCGGCATTGCCCTGCGCCTGCAGGGCCGCGCTGGTCTGTTCGCCGATGAAGCGCTCAAGCTCGTCCAGCTTGGTCTCGTAGAGATCCATGCGATCGAAATCGCCGTTGGCGACTTCCTGCACCAGCTCGCGCACCAGGGCCAGGAAGGCCTTGCCCGGGTCCTCGGAGAAATCGTCGTAGGCGCAGGCCAGCGAGGCAATGCGGTTGACGAAGCGCCGCACCGGGTGCTTGCGCGAGGAGAAGAAGCTGTTGTCGCCCAGCGCCGCACGCAGCACCGGCAATTGCAGGCGCGCGATCTGGCGCGCCATCTGCGGCGGCACCTTGGGGTCGGAAAGAATCTGGTCGAACAGGCTGCCAACCACGTCGATCACCATGTGGTCGAGGTTGCCGCTGGCGGCCTGGCGCAGCTCATCGCGATGCACATGGATCAGATTGGGCGGCAGCTGGCCGGCCCAGGCGGGGTCGCCGTAGTCCTCATCCCAGCCGGTCATGCGGCCGCCACCGCCAAAGTGGCCGGATGCGCCGTAGGCGCTGTCGCCCTGCATCGCGCCCGCCCCGGACGCGCCCGGCATCACGGGCATGTGGGCGAGGCGCCGCAGCAGGTCCATCATGCGCGGGTCGACCTCGCCGATGGAGCCCGCAGCAGCCATGCCGCGGCCACCCCAGGCGCCGCCCATGGTCGGCATGCCGCTGCGCGTCGAGGCCAGGTCGCCGTAGGCGCTGTTCATGGTGTCGGGGGCACCGGGCGCGCGTGCGGATGCGGTGCCGCGCACGCGTAGGTCCTGCGGGCGCAGGCCGCGGCTGCGTAGCAGGCCGGCGATGTCGGCGTAGCAGGCGCGCATTTCCTGCGCCAGCGAGCGGGTCAGCTCATCGGACAGGATCTGGCGTGTTTCGCTGTCGTCGCTGACGGCCTGGATGCCGTCCAGCAGGGCCTGGGCGATCACCTGGGGGCGCAGGGGGTTGCGGTCCTCGGGACGCTCGGAGTCGGGCGCCAGATTGCCGATATAGGACTCGACCTCGCGCAGTTCCCACTCGCATTGGTGGCCGATCGCCAGGCCGATGCGGTCGGCCGCGACCATGGCGTTGACCTGGTCGTCGTCCATCAGCGACAGCTCGCCCCAGTTGGTGCTGCTCTTGGCGCTCTTGGCCATCGGCTCGCCGGCCTTCACGGCCACGGGCACAGCGTTCGCCGCCAATTGGCGCCGCAGCGACTGGTAGAAGCCATTGGAAAACAACGCCTGCTGCTTGCGGAACAGCATCTGCGTCACCAGCAGCACGTCGCGCCGCTTGGCCTGGCCGGCCGACAGTGCGGCCATGCCCATGCCCTCGGCCGCGCGCTCGGCGGCCTGCTCGGCGGCCGTGCGTACGCGCTGCAGTGCAGCTTCCAGGTGCGGGTTGAGTCGGATGTCGGGCGAATTCATGGCGGGTTATGGGCCTTGCTGTGGGTTTGAAGCCACAAGCTATGCCGGCAAGTATCGCGCCATTCCCGGGCGCTCAATGACATTGCCTGCGCATGGCGCACAGGCCCTGCGCAAAACCTGACAGATCCGGCATGCCTTACGCTTTGTCACGCTTGAGCGAATCGCGGATTTCGCGTAGCAGCACGATGTCTTCCGGCGTCACCGGCGCCTCCACCGGGGCGGGTGCCGGGGCGTCACTGCGCTTGAGGCGGTTGATCTGCTTGATCATCAGGAAAATGATGAAGGCCAGGATCAGGAAGTTCAGCAGCACGGTGAGGAAGCTGCCATAGGCGAACAGCGGCACGCCGGCCTTGGTGAGCGCCTCATAGGTCATCGGGCCCTTGAAGTCGGCCGGCGGGCTGCTGAGCATGACGAAATAGTTGGAGAAGTCCAGGCCGCCGACCACCTTGCCGACCAGGGGCATGATCAGGTCCTTCACCACCGAGTCGACGATCTTGCCGAAGGCGCCGCCGATGATCACGCCCACCGCCAGGTCCACCACATTGCCCTTGACGGCAAACTCCCTGAATTCGCTCATGAAACCCATGTGTCGCTCCTGTGTGGACCATGGCGGTCCGTTTGTTTGGTCTGGCGCTATTGTGCTTGTTTGGGGCCGTCCTGCAGCGGCTTCGGCCTCAGGCTAAACCAGGGGTCAGATCATGCCTCGTGCGGCGGTCGATCAAGGGTTTTTGCGCTCGCGCAGATCAAAGCCGGGTCGGGGGCTTGACGGCGTCCGTTAGAATCCCCGGTTGCCCCTGATCAGAAGTCTCCATTGAGGACCCACATGAGTGACCAGCAAGTGGACCAAGGCAAGCGCACCTGGCTGATTGCCACCGGTTGCGCCGGTGCCGTTGGCGGCGTCGCCACCGCCGTGCCCTTTGTCAGTACTTTTTCGCCCTCCGAGCGTGCCAAGGCCGCCGGTGCTGCCGTTGAAGTCGATATCAGCGCCGTCAAACCCGGCGAAAAATTGACCGTCGAATGGCGCGGCAAGCCGGTGTGGATCGTCCGCCGCACGCCCGAGCAGCTCGAAGCGCTGAAGAAGAACGAGGCGCAGCTGGCCGACCCGGCCTCGGCTCGCACGGCCTATCCGACGCCCGAGTACGCCAAGAACCCGGCGCGCTCGATCAAGCCCGAGTATCTGGTGGTGGTGGGCATCTGCTCGCACCTGGGTTGCTCGCCGAGCGACAAGTTCCAGGCCGGTGCCCAGCCCTCGCTGCCCGACGACTGGACCGGCGGCTTCCTGTGCCCCTGCCACGGCTCGACCTTCGACCTGGCGGGCCGCGTGTTCAAGAACAAGCCGGCGCCCGACAACCTCGAAGTGCCGCCCCATATGTACCTGTCCGACACCAAGCTGCTGATTGGTGAGGACAAGGCTGCCTGACGCTAGAGCACAGAGGTCAATCAACATGGCTGAATTCAAAGAAGCTCCCGCAGGCGCATCCATGGGCGAACAGCTCATGACCTGGGTGGACAACCGGTTCCCGGCCACCAAGATGTACAAGGAGCACATGTCGGAGTACTACGCTCCGAAGAACTTCAACTGGTGGTACATCTTCGGTTCGCTGGCGATGCTGGTGCTGGTGATCCAGATCGTCACCGGCATCTTCCTGGTGATGCACTACAAGCCCGATGCGGCCCTGGCCTTCGGCTCGGTCGAGTACATCATGCGCGATGTGCCCTGGGGCTGGCTGATCCGCTACATGCACTCCACCGGCGCCTCGGCGTTCTTCGTGGTGGTGTATCTGCACATGTTCCGCGGCCTGATCTATGGCTCGTACCGCAAGCCGCGCGAGCTGGTCTGGATCTTCGGTTGCGGCATCTTCCTGTGCCTGATGGCCGAGGCCTTCATGGGTTATCTGCTGCCCTGGGGCCAGATGTCCTACTGGGGCGCCCAGGTGATCGTGAACCTGTTCGCCGCCGTGCCCTTCGTCGGCCCCGACCTGGCGCTGCTGATCCGCGGCGACTACGTGGTGGGCGATGCCACGCTGAACCGCTTCTTCAGCTTCCACGTCATCGCGGTGCCGCTGGTGCTGCTGGGCCTGGTGGTGGCGCACATCATTGCGCTGCATGAAGTGGGTTCCAACAATCCCGACGGCGTCGAGATCAAGGGCCCCAAGGCACCCAAGGATGCGAACGGCCATCCGCTGGATGGCATTCCCTTCCATCCCTACTACACCGTGCACGATGTGTATGGCGTGGGCCTGTTCCTGATGGTGTTCACCGCCATCATCTTCTTCGCACCGGAACTGGGCGGCTACTTCCTGGAGTACAACAACTTCATCCCGGCCGATCCGCTGAAGACGCCCGCGCACATCGCGCCGGTGTGGTACTTCACGCCCTTCTACTCGATGCTGCGCGCCACCACCGATCCGATGGTGAACGTGCTGGCCGGCGTGGTGGGCCTGGGTGCGGTGCTGACGGTGCTGAAGGGCAACTTCTCCGGCAAGGGCAAGATTGCCACGCTGGTGATCGCTGCCGTGGCCATCTTCCTGCTCAAGACCTTCGACGCCAAGTTCTGGGGCGTGGTGGTGATGGGCGGTGCCGTGGTGATCCTGTTCTTCCTGCCCTGGCTGGATCACAGCCCGGTCAAGTCGATCCGCTATCGCCCCGACTGGCACAAGTACATGTACGGCGTGTTCGTGGTGTTCTTCCTGGTGCTGGGCTATCTGGGCATCCAGCCGCCGACCGATATCGGCACCCTGATCGCCCAGGTCGGTACGCTGTTCTACTTCGGCTTCTTCCTGCTGATGCCCTGGTGGAGCAAGCTGGGCACGCCCAAGGCGGTGCCCGAGCGCGTGACCTTCCACCCTCACTGAGCCAACAGCACCGGAGTCGACCGATATGAAAAAACTCATCGCTACGCTGCTGCTGGGCCTGGGCCTCGTGAGCGGCGCTCAAGCCTCCGCGGGCGGCATCGAGTGGGACAAGTTCCCCAAGGAAAAGATGACGGACGTGGCGGCGCTGCAAAACGGCGCCAAGATCTTCGTCAACTACTGCCTGAACTGCCATTCGGCAGCCTTCATGCGCTACAACCGGCTGCGCGACCTGGGCCTCACCGAAGCCCAGATCAAGAGCAATCTGCTGTTCGCGTCGGAAAAGGTTGGCGAGACCATGAAGGTGTCGCTGGACCCCAAGCAGGCCAAGGAATGGTTCGGGGCGCTGCCGCCTGACCTGACCGTGATCGCACGTTCGCGTGCCGACGGTGCCAAGGGTTCGGGTGCGGATTACCTCTACACCTATATGCGGACCTTCTACCGCGACGAGACCAAGGCCACCGGCTGGAACAACATGGTCTTCCCCAGCGTGGCCATGCCGCATGTGCTGTGGGAACTGCAGGGCCAGCGTGCCGCCAAGTTCGAGGAAGCCGCCGATCCGCACGATGCGAGCAAGAAGGTGCATGTGTTCAAGGGCTACGAGCAGCTCACGCCCGGCACCCTGAGCCCGCGCCAGTACGACGAGGCCGTGGGTGATCTGGTGGCTTATCTGCAGTGGATGGGCGAGCCGGCCCAGGCGCAGCGCTTCCGCCTCGGCGTGATGGTGCTGCTGTTCCTTGCGGTGTTCACCGTGTTTGCATGGCGTCTGAATGCGTCTTTCTGGAAAGACGTGAAGTAAGCATCCGCGGCCCGGCACCAGCCGGGCCCAGTACGCAGTGGGGCGCTCTCGGGCACCCACTGCGTTTGCCTTTTGTGATCGGGCCCGCTGCCCGGACATGAAATCTGTCCTTGACCTGAACTTCAGGAGTCCGCCGCCATGATGGTGCTTTATTCTGGAACCACTTGCCCCTACTCGCACCGCTGCCGCTTTGTGCTGTTCGAGAAGGGCATGGACTTCGAAATCCGCGATGTGGACTTGTTCGCCAAGCCCGAAGACATCGCCCTGATGAACCCGTACAACGAGGTGCCCATCCTCGTCGAGCGCGACCTCATCCTGTACGAGTCGCACATCATCAACGAGTACATCGACGAGCGCTTCCCGCATCCGCAGCTGATGCCCGGCGATCCGGTGGCGCGTGCGCGCGTGCGCCTGTTCCTGCTCAACTTCGAGAAGGAGCTGTTCGCACATGTGAACGTGCTGGAAGGCCGCTCGCAAGCCGTCAAGGCGACCGACAAGCAGCTTGAGAAGGCGCGCTCGCAGATCCGCGATCGCCTGACCCAGCTGGCGCCGATCTTCTTGAAGAACAAGTACATGCTGGGCGACGATTTCTCGATGCTCGACGTGGCCATCGCGCCGCTGCTGTGGCGCCTGGACTACTACGGCATCGACATGTCGAAGAACGCCCTGCCGCTCTTGAAGTACGCCGAGCGCATCTTCTCGCGCCCGGCCTATATCGAGGCGCTGACGCCGTCCGAAAAGGTCATGCGCAAGTAAGAGGGCACCGCCGCAGCATGGATCAAAACTCTGATGGCGGCGCGTCCGCCGGCGCGCCCAGCACGTCCACCCGGCCCTATCTGATCAGGGCCTTGCACGACTGGTGCACCGACAACGGCTTCACGCCCTATATCGCGGTGCATGTGGATCGCCATGTGCAGGTGCCGATGGAGTACGTCAGCAACAACGAGATCGTGCTGAACGTGGGTTTCGAGGCCACCAGCAGCCTGGACCTGGGGAACGAGTTCATCCAGTTCAAGGCCCGCTTCGGCGGGGTGGCGCGCGAGATCCACGTGCCGGTCGATCACGTGGTGGCCATCTATGCACGCGAGAACGGGCAGGGCATGGCCTTCCCGGCGCCCACGCCGGAAGAGCCCAATGCCGTGGTCACGCCGCCCGCGGCTACGGCCGCGCCGCGCCCGGCCACGCCCTTGCGCGGCCTGCGCCTGGCCGGCCAGGCGGAACCGGCGCCCGCGCCGGCGGTGGTGCCCGAGCCTGCGAAGGACGAGGGCCGTGACGATGGCGACGACACGCCGGCCGGCCCGGGCGGCGGACGGCCCTCGCTCAAGCGCGTGAAGTGATGTTTTTTGCGCATAGAATGCGCAGCTCTTGAAGCCGTGCCGGCTTAGCTCAGTTGGTAGAGCAACCGCCTTGTAAGCGGTAGGTCATCAGTTCGAATCCGATAGCCGGCACCATCCATCCAGCCCGTTGGTCTAAGCTCTAGACACTGCGGGTTTTCAAAAAAGTCCTTGCGTGATAAGAACTTATCGCACAAGGACTTTTGCTTTTATACACCATCCGGCGGCGAAAGACCCCATGGTGTACTGTGTCAAATCGGGCCACAGACGGCCAAATCCAGCCCGATTCTCACCAAACGCTCACCAAACGCCACTGGCGCAGTCGCGTTGTGGTGCTCAAGTCGCACCTGTGCGTCTGTGCGCCGGCATGGAGACCACCATCACCATCTGGCTGGTCTCGTCCCAGTAGTAGTAGATGCGCAGGCAGCGGCGAGGGTCTCGCGTATTGCCGCCGTTCTTGATGTGCCACTCCACGGTCACCCGGCCATTACTGCCTGTGTAGTCGAAGCTGTCTGCGCCGCAACGGTCGTTGTGTATCCCCTCGGCGATTGGCTTGCGCAGGTCGCCATCGCCGCCGTTGATGCGCGAGTCGCGGTATTCGTCACCTAGCCACAAGAGGCAGCGTGCTGCCTCTTGTGGGGCTTCGAATTGGGCAGAGCGAACTTCCCGCCGCGCGCTTGCTTCAAGCGCAACACGGCCGCTCAGCACCTGGTCGCACCAGTTGGCGAACTCCGCCCAGGTGGTGGGCAGGGGCAGGCCTGTATCTGGCACGTCTCCCCGCGCCTTAATCTGGTTGGTCAGATGCTGGATGCGGTCGTGCGCGCCATGCAGTTGCTGCTCAAGAGTCTGCGCGCGCTCTTCGGCATGAGCGTGCTCGTCGGATAGCCATTGCTGGGTATCGGCGGCGCGGCGCAGGTCGTCCTTGAGCGCCGCAATTTGTGCCAGGGCCGCCACCAACTGGTCTTTGTCTGCACTCCCGCTCTGGCGGAGGCGCTCGCGTTCATGGTCCAAGCTGGCCTGGCGCACGTCGGCGAAAGCGAGCACATCCGAGCCCAATTGGAGGCGGCGGGTACTTTCGTTGGCTGCCATCCACCTCAGCGCCGTAGCGGCCGCGCGGGCTCGGTCCTCGCCGGGCTTCCAATTGACGAGGAAGAGCCGGTGCGCCACGGGGTTGGCGTCTAGCGAGAAGCCCGGAAGGTATGCGCGTGCAGCACCGTTGTAGACAGATAGCGACTTGCCGAGTTGGCGAGTCAAAACCCAGGTGTGGGCGGAGGGAACGATGACGACTCTGGCAAGGCCGAGCATGACCTTGGCGAGCACGGGCGCGTTGATGAGCGGTGAAACTTCCCCGTCGGGGACCGTGCATACGAGGTAGGTGATGGTGCGATTGGGACGCAGCAATTGCTCAACGAGGTCTTCGGCGTCCTGTTCCGAGGTCACTGTCCATGGGGCGCTGGCCAGCGGCACGCCTCCCTGTAACAGACCACAGGCAGTTGCGACCTGACGTAGGACCGCAGGCACAGCAGGCTCGATGAGCAGCTCTTCTTCGGGTGTTCCGACGAGCAGGCGCAGGCTGAACAGGGCGCGTCCGTTGCCAGGTGCGTAGCCGAGTGTGACTTCTGTGGTCCAAGTACGCTCCGCAACGTTGGCGTCAGGACGGTCCACCCGCAACGCCCACAAAGTGCGCTGGTCGTCGACCAAGCCTGTTGCGATGCATGTACGACCGCCACGAAATATCTCGAAGGCATCTGCCTCGGAGGCGTTGGTGGGCAGCGGGGCGCCGAATTGTGTCGCTGCCCACTTGAGCACTTCGTGCCGCGCCAAGTTGGCAGCCGAGGCAGCGTCGGCGCCGCCAAGTTCGCCAGCAATACGCAGAATTTCTCGTTCGCGGACGCGTGGAAAGTCTCTGGTCAGCATTAGTTTTCTCCCTCGCGCCATAGGCAGGGCTTGGCGCGTGCGTTGTGCATCATGGCCGGCCGTGCCGATTCAACCTGACCAACGTTTTGCTTCAGCTTTGGAGATTACCTCGCGTTCACGAATTGGATGTGCGATTCGCAGATGCCTGGTGCCCGCGCGACATCGCCGCCGACCAGCGCTGCTGCTCAATGCTGACTGACGCCGAAATTTGGCACGCCTGCAAAGCTCTGGGCACACCGGAACGGGCCCTCAACCGTGACGCAAATAAAAGGCATCGCTATCCGCTTCTGGACACCAAACAGGAGCAAATGATGGGTTCGAAGATGGCGGATGAGCGCCCCAAGCTTGACTTGATGACAATGGCGGACGCGTGCCTGGAGCTGCGCGTCAGTCGGAAAACGGTCTACCGGATGATTAGAAACAGCGTCCTCCCGGCGCCAAAGAAGGTCGGGAATTTCCGCCAGCTCTACTTCAAACGAGAGGACTTCGAGAAGGCCTGCTGCCGAGGCCTGCGCTGAATCGGGGGCATGTTGCCTCTGACGGATGGCCTGCACGCACTGCAAGCGCTCCTGGCATCGTTATGGGCCGCCGCCCGGCTACGTACGTCCAGGCGAAGGCAGTCAATCGCACGCTCGCCGAAATGAAAAGCCCCCGAAGGGGCTTCCATGAATTAGCGTTGCGCGAGAGTCGCCGACTGGCGGCGACCCGGTGAACGGTCTGACCATTGGCGCCCGCTGAGCTTTGCAGCCTCCCGTCGCAAACCCTCATCGGCAGCCTTGAATCCATCGAGAGCCCCTTTCTGGGCGACGACCATGCAGGTCTTCGAGACATCGCGCAGGATGCTCTCGACCTCACGGGCGTCATCCAGCGCGGCGCCATCCGCCTTTGACCACAGCTCGGTGAACTGCTCGGCGGCAAACCTGGCGTCCTCACCCCACTTGCCCTGCTCGCGCCGCAACTGAATCACTGCGCGAGCGCATTCGGCTGCTTCGGGGTCCATGCCGAGCGCGACGGCCAGCCGGACATTAAGCCCCGCCCAATCGCCGTCGCGTACGTCGAGCACTTGGTCGTGGACCACAGCGCAGGCCGCCGCCACGGGCTGCACCAGCCGCGCCGACGTAAACACCTCCTGCACCTTGCGCATCAGCCGTTCTCGGACTAAGCCATTGCGGCTGCGACGAACCGTGGCCGGTGTGAACAACTGCTCGTAGGCTGATGTCATCAACGCCACCTGGTCCCGCGTCAGCCCGCAGTCGAGCTTGTGAAGCACGCGAGCCATGTCGGTCGCGGAGAACAGCTCGAGCGCCCCCTTGGTCGCATTGGGCGTGAAGCGCCCATCAGTTCCGATTGCCATGTCATTTCCTCTTCTGAAGTGGTTTCCTTGAAGCCGCCCGGAATTCCGTGCGGCATCTCGTGTAGGTAATGCCATTGCAGCGGAGGATGCCTGCGCTATGGGCACAGGGAGGCGCGCTGCGGGTCACAGCAGCTTGCTCAGCCCCGGTTTTCAACGTTGAAAACGTTCCACTGGGTCATCCCCCACCACGCCGTTCGCGCACGGCAATAGATGCGACGGACTCCATGCGAATGCTGGTCAAGCGGTGCTCCGCATCCTGCGTCAACTCGGCGACCCACAGCTGCTCGCTGAGTCGCCCAGGGTCAAATCCCGGTGTGAACCGGGCGTGCCTCTGCAACATGGCCTCCACATCGGCTCGCGCCCGCCAGCGCTCATAGGCATCGAGCAGCTTGGCTCGCAGATTGGTGTGCGGATGATTGCGCGTGACCAGAGAGACCTTCGTGACAAGGCCACGCTCGAGAGTGGCGTCGAGCATCCGACCTAGGTAGAAGATGCCGTTGAACGACCTGGCCTGCGTGACCGAGTCCTTCTTGCTGGCCTCGATTTCAACCCACTCGATGTCACCAAACTCACGCGGGGGCCTCGACTCGGGGTGATTGCCGGTCGATTCGAGATATCGACTTCGTTCAGGCAGCTCGTCCAGCAGTAGCGCGTCCGGCCTGCGCGTGAAATGCCTGCGCTGGGCAAGTGCTCCGGCGACTCCTGCCCGCCTGAGCTCCTCGGGGGTCAGAAAGAGCTCGCCCGACATCGCCCGGAGCTGCTCCTGAATGGTGGCCAGTTTGGTTCCCGCATCAGCATGCACTGGCTGCCTGGCCAACCCGGAGCGGATTGCGTACTCCCCCCAGACCCGCAGCGATGGCTGGACGAGACGGCGCGCGACGATGTACTGCTGCTCGAGCAGCCGATGCTTGTCCTGCACTGAGCCAACGTGACTCATGTTGTCGATGTTCTGCCGCCCGCGGACTCGATACCCGGCATCGAGAACGTAGCGCGCACCGGTGCGGGTGAGCCAGTAATAACGCCCGGCCAGGTGGTCCGAAGTCGTGCGCTCAACAGTAGCCACGGCCAGCAACTTGCGCTCAACCAGTCGACGCAACCGGCGCCGGGTCGCATGCACCGCGCTGTCACTCGTCACCTCACCCTGACCGTTGGATGCCGGATAGACGACGGTGAGCTCCGCGCCGTAGCCTTGCGTTCCTTCGACTGGCTCCAGGCTGCCGCGGAAGAAGAGCGCCAGTTCAGCCTCACGCATTGAGCCCAGGACACCCACCGCCTGCAGCAATGCGAGGTCGGCGGCGCAGTCGTCATCAAAGAGCCAGGGTTGAACCCGTTCGAGCAACTCTCGGGCATTTGGCATCAGCGGCGACAACATGTGGTCAAGCATGACGCTGTTCCATCAACGCGCGCAGCCGCGCCGCATGAGGCTTGAGCGAGACGAAGAACGCGACCAGCTTCTCCACCTTGTAGTGCCCATCCGGCGTCCGGAAGACTTCCTTCTCGGTAGCTTTCACGATGTCCCGTGCCAGGCGCGTGTCGGTCAATGCAAGGCTATCCCCGTTCGGCATGCGGCGGCCAATGACATCAATCCCAATGTCGCGGCCGAGCAAGAGCGACGCGGCTTTCGCGAGTTCTCGATAGTTGGCGACGCTGACACCGTTCGATGAACCGGGCCGGTCGGCCGCGTAGGTGTAGGTCGCTCGGCCATTCGCATCGACGGCACACCAGAGGTTGGCAAGACAGCTCAGCAGCGCGCGCTCGAGCGGGTCCGAGTGCTGTTTGCGATAGACGTCGGCTGCAAGCGCTGCGGGGCCGACGAAGGTCAAATCCGGATTGGCCCGGTACAAGCTCAAGCAATGCTCGAAGACCAGCTTTCGCTTGGCCATGTCGCTGGCCGTCGTCAGCGACTTCGACGCGTCTGGCAGCGACAGGCCAAAGTTCATCTGCATGTACCGCAACCCCGCCGCGTTGAGGTAGTAGTAGAAGCACTTGCCGACCCGCTTTCTGCCGAGCGTGCGCAATACGGCTCGATGGCCTTCGGTAGCCAGGCGCTGCGCGACGCTTCCGGCACGAGCTTGGACACATAGCCTCAGGGTCAGCGCCTGGGCTTGACGGTGTCGAGCCCCCGTCGTAGCGAGCTCCCTGAAGACCCATTCGCCCAGTTGCCGGGTGCTCATCAGCCCGAAATGTCCCACGGCAAAGGTAGCAGCCCACTCGTAGTCCTGCGCCTTGTCCCAGGTCGAAATGCCCTTCGACCTGAATTTCGCTAGCGGTTCAGCCGAGGGCGCTTTGCGCTTGCGCGGCGGGGCAGCGTGCAACCGCACGCTGAGATTTGCTGCGGTTGCATCGTCATATTGCGTGCGATGGTTCGTCGCCGCTGGTGCAGTTACGACATCAGTGTTTGCAACCGAATTTGCGAGGTTGGCCGCTACCGCGGCCGCCGACTCGGTCTGCTGGGTTGGGGCCCGTTGGGGCCACGCTATGTTTGAAGTTTTGTTGGTCATCCGGTCTCCGAAAGCGCACTCGCTTTCAGAGGTATAGGCACTACGAGTGCACCGTCGATGGCCACACGCGTGCTTGGTTCCGCCGGAACCCGCGACACGCCTATGGGGACGACCCGGCCGGGGAGTCAGCGCTCCGCGCTACCAGCCCCGACCGCCTCATCCCCCTACCGGGAGACTCGGCGGTCGGCACTGCCGCCGGGTCGTCCCCATGGAGCCAGGCTGACCGCCCAGCTCCGTCGGTCCGGCTCACCGCCGGCCTGGCACGCTACCGCGGCCACCCCTCCGGGGCTTGGGCAATCGTTTCTCGGAGGATGGCCTTCGTCGCCCCGTGCTGCCGCAAGCGGCGACAGAGCCGCCTT
Organism: Paucibacter sediminis; assembly: GCF_030254645.1. Lineage (NCBI taxonomy): Bacteria > Pseudomonadati > Pseudomonadota > Betaproteobacteria > Burkholderiales > Sphaerotilaceae > Roseateles > Paucibacter sediminis. The sequence continues at coordinate 280,307 of NZ_CP116346.1, read as the reverse complement.
GGCGTCCGCCAATTCGGCATCGCCGGTAGTCCATCTCTCTGAGCTTCGGCGGATGGCAAATGAGCCCGCGGGCGATACCCCCGGCCACACCCGCAAGGCGTGCCACGTTGCAGCACCGCGCCGCTGTGGAAGCAACCGCCACATCGCCCATCGGGCATCGACGCGATGAATAAAACGGCAGTTGCTATACGAAGTCATTGCAGCCAACCCGAACGAATCAATGACATCCACGAAAACAAGAACCAACGCTCCTACCAAGGCCCACAAGCCTATTCACGTTGAGGTGCATCAGCGCTTGCAGCCGGGCGTCGGACCAGGACCGATTCATGTGGTCAAGAAAGTGCTCCAGCACGTCGAGATTGGTTCGACGGTGAAGGAGGTCCGAGTGCCCGTGTATCTCGACCACACGCTGGCGGCTGGAACCGGCGCATTGACGGCAAGCGACCGACGAGCATTCGCGGAGCAAGGCCTGTCGCTCCAGGAAATCGCATACATCGAGATGAGGCTGCCGGCGAAGAAGGTGAGGAGCGACTCGCACCAAGCTGCATTCGAGGCCAAGCGAGGAGCGCGGCTCCGAAAGAAGCTGGCTGTTCGGCTCATCTCTCAGTTGACCGCGGACGGCGAACTCTGTGAGATGGTTCTGGCGGAACTGGGCGGCGCAGCCAACGACTCCGATGTGGCGTCGGTCGAGCCACCGCCTTCGGCAGCGGTGAGCATGACGCTCAGCGAAAAGGTCAGCAGCCTGCTTGCTCTTATAGATGAGGTCAGTAGCGACATCCAGGCATACAAGCAGACAGCGAAAGATGGCAAGTCCTTCAACAAGAGCAAACTGCAGGCGATGCTGAGCAAGGACGGTGAGCGCGATTGGATACTGTGCTGGTTCTCGTTCAGCAAGATGATTGAACAGGCTACCGATACACCATTTGCGCGGCGGAACGGTTGGTCTAAGGACCCAGGGCTGGTCAGGCTTGCCGACGCACATAGAGTCAAGACATCGGCGCCTGACTCGATGAAACCATAGACTCGCCCCCACCAAATGGCTTCGTCGCGGCGAAGGCGCAATCGGAGCTCGCTCCCGGCCGGCCTCAAGCGGGGCAGAGATGTGCCCAATTTCTAGGCAACTTGTGACGAGTCGCCGGGCGACAAGGACTTAGGTCGCTGGTCGGCGGGTTGTCCACAGGCTTGCCCACGTTCGGCGGGAATAACGCATGTCCGCGGCCCAGCATTGCAGACGTCGGCCTGCGGAGCCGGACGGGCTGGCTCGGGGAAGTTATGGCGATTTCTGTAGTTGTACTTTTGACCCATAACTGGCCATAGCGGGCGACTTGGGCTGGCCGCCAGGGGTGTCCAGATTTCGTCGCGGCCAAGGAGTTGGGCCACTGCCCTGAGGGCGACTCGCGAGCGGACAAGGCGCCCGCAAACGCGGCTAAGTCGTTGTCCCAGCTAGTTTTCCATCATGTACGCGCAAATTTGCGCATACATGATGGAAGCGTTTTGCGACAACAACTTAGATGCAATTTCTGCCGATACAGAAGGGGCCCAGCCGTCGAGCAGTTGCTCAACCGCTTGAACGCTCAAAATCGTCGTCGTTCCCGACATTTGGCATGCTCGCCAGGGTTTGGACCAAAGCGAAGCGCTTCAACTTCGGAGCACCCTGCATGCCTACCCGTAGGTACTTCATCGCGATGAGATTTTTGGCGTCGCCACTGTGAAACGCCTCTCTTCGCAGCTGGCTATCTATCCGCGCATCAATCCAAACTGTGCGAACGACCGGCGGACGCCCGCTGGCAGAAGGCGCGACGTTTTCGACGCAATCGCCGGCCGAGCGCATTCCCGCGACGAGCCAACGTCGAAAGAGCTCAAAGCGGAAACGGTAGTGCTCGTCACAGGCGCAAATCGCATCGTCGAGGTCCCTGTCAACATAGAACGTCCGCAGGACCAAATTGCCGGCAACCAAGCTGGACTCCCCCTTGAAACGGCTTGTGTACGCGACGCCGCGGGGGTGGTCAAGCTGCGGGCAATGCCCGACGAGCACACTCAGTCGGGTGACAAATACGAGGTGTAAACCTCCGAGGCGCCAGTGCCCCGCAGGCGGAACTCGAGCGCACAGCAATCCGGGCGCTACTAGTCGTTGTCTCCATTCAATTTCCACCAATCACGCGCAAATTTGCGCGTGATTGGTGGAAATTGGGGGCGCGTCACCAGGCGCTGGCCACGGTGGTCCAGCATGCCGGTGGACCGTGACCAACCTTCTTGCAACGGCCGCAATCGCGGCGTCCAAGCAGGGGCCGGCGCTGGTCGCATAGACTTGGAATGGGAGGCAGCAAGGCCTACACCGCATATATCGCTTCGGCGACGAAACAGAATTCGGCTTGGATGCCTGCAGCGCCAAGCAGTACTGGGTGGGAAGCATGGGGCCTCGTGGGTTCGAGTCCTGCTGCGTCCCGCCTTTTGCTGCGTTCTGCCTGACCGCCACGTAGCGTTCGAGGCCGTCAAATTGTTGGATACACCATCCGCTCATTCGAAGAACTGTGGTCGTCCTCCCAAAGTAGTCGAATCGAGTACTTGCTGGCACAGTCCATTGAGACCGCGGCGATGAGGTCCACCGAACCATGTGGCTGCATGACTTCGAGCGGGAACTTGCGCTCGACATCGCTGGAGATGAAATCGTCTGCGCTGCTCTCATCTGCGAACTCGACACGCACATGCCTGGCCGCTGCCTTTCCTCGATTGAACACTCGAAGCCGGTACCCGGTTCCAATCTTCAGGAAATTCGCGTCGAGTTCTGCTTGCCTGGATGCCTTGACCTCTGCATCCTCTTTGCGTTGCAAGGTTCGGTTGAGCAATTCTTGGTTCTCGAAGAACTTCTTCTGCCGCTCATTGAACCGGTACGTGATGAACAGCGCGGCTGCCGAGACGCCGAGCGCAAACAGCGCGACATAGTCCGAGGACGTCATCGCTTATCGAATCTTGATGAACTTGTTGCCGCGGAATGCATCGCGAAGTGTCCGGTGCATCATCTGCTCCAACTCCTTCTTGGCTTCGCTGACGACCTCCTTCTTCGCGGCCTCAATGAGCTCGGAGTTGTAGCTCTCCAGCTCGTCGCGGCGCAGCTGCCTGCCGCAGGATGCGCAGGTGACGATTCCACTGGGGCCTTCAGGCTCGTCGAACTGAAAATCAGTCTTGCCGCAGGTAGGGCATTGCAGGCTAACTTGGCGCCGGATGTCTTTCATGAGCTTCTCCAGAGGCTTCGTTTGAGCGCGAAGCGCTGACTTAGCGCTTCACCTTTTGCGTAAGAACGCTTCCTGCCACGGACTTCGAAGCGGGGGACGTTCGAGTGCTGTCGAGAGTCCTCGCAGCCTTTGTGGCAACCGCCGTCGAGGTGACCCGGCCGGACCCGGCTTGAGACAGTGCGCTCCCGGCGACCGAGCGTTCGGATTTGGTCGAGGAGGTGCTGCGCAGGATTGCGGAAGCCGTGCTCGCCACCTTCGGCGAGGTCTTTTCATTCTTCGGCATGAGATTCCCTTTCTTCCTTGGCGCGAACGCCATCTTCCATTGACTACAGCTTCAGCAACCGGCGCAGCGTACGCAGCACCCGGCCGAAGAAGCCACCCGATGCAGCGGCTCGCTGCTCATCTCGCTCACGATTGATTTGCGCGACCTGGCTTGCCCGGTCGGCAAAATCCCGTGCCTGAACCCGTTCAATTTGGCCCTTGCTCATGCCGCCCGCCCACGAAATCGCGTTTCGGCGAATCCAGTAGTGCGACTTGCAGGCGTAGTTCCAGTTGCCGATGGACGGATGCAGGCTGACCTTCCCGCCGTCCATGCTCAGGTGCCAATCCGCCGGCGACAAAGGGGTCACGACCTTCTCGCCGCACCCGCATGCGCAGAGGTGCGAGGCGGTACGGTACTTCTCGCTGACATACAGCACGCCGGGCTCGAGAAGCTTCGGAATGAACTCGACGAACTCCGGCCTGATAGCGCTAGCCTTCATCGCGCTCTCCGAGGCCAGCAACCGTCTTCGCAAGCATGTTCTGGTTGACCGAGAACAGCATGTTCACCGTCGCAAAATCTGCTTGGTAGAACCCGCAGTACTGCTTCCACAGCATCACGGCCATCTGCGCGTTCAGCGCGTTCATATCGGCTACCTGGATGTTCTGGCGATACAGCGCATCGTCGTCACCATCTCCGAGCGGGACGCTGTTGTCGACATGGTCGTTCAGCTCGGGCGTCACCAGGGTCGCGCGGCAGCTTCCGATGAGGCGCAGCGAACCCTTGACCTGCTGCAAGTTCATGCCGACGTCGACGAACGGAATGCCGCGCGACTGGAGGAACCTGAAGATGAGGCGGCGAGCATCGGCTCGGTCAACGCAGACAAAAACGAAGCTGAACTCCGCCAGCTCTGCTACGTTGGCCTCGTCCAAGAAGTACGGATGGCTGACGATGCCGCGGTGCATCGCGCTGTAGCGTCGCTTATAGATTTCGACTTTGGGCAGCCGCGCGTCGATTTCGGCCTCGGTGGCCGCACCGGGGGAGCGGAACGCGTTGTGCTGCTCGAAAAGGTCGCCGTCGAAGAGCTCGATGCCCGGCACAGGCGTCTTGGCCAACTGGTCAAGCACATAGCTGCCCGTGCCACCCAGGCCTACTATGGCAACTTTCCCGATGGCCAGCTGGGCCGATGTCATCAGAATCTCCGCGCGGGCCGAAGCCGAGTCCGGGTACTGAAACACCGACTCGTCCTCGCTGCGTTTTACGCCACCGGCCTGCGCACGCGACCAGGGCTCAAGAACGCCGGCCTGCGCCTGAATCAGGTCGACGTAGTGCATCACCTTCTCGACATGCGTCTGGAAGTGGTCCACGCCGACCGGCTTGTTGGAGAACCGGAAATTGAAGGTGCAACCAGGGAAGAGCTCCTGCCCTTGGTTTTCGTTTTCCAGTTCGGCCAGGCGCCGACGGTCCGCATAGCAGGGGTACTCGCCCTGCCACCAGACCTGGTGGCTGTCGCCGTGATTTGCATTCGGCGGAAGCAACTGGCCGCCGGATTCCACGTACTTGCAGATGACCGTACCGCGCTTCACAACCCCGGCTTCGTTGACGTAGGGCACCTGGTGCACCAGCAGATGCTGCTGGTGCACCTCCACATCGAACCCGGCCGCGGCGAGCTGCTGCAGGGCCGAATCAGGAGCGGTTGGTTTTGACGACATTGAAGCTCATCCCATCCTTGACGGTTACCTTCTGGCCCGGAGCCAGGGTGCCGTCATGGCCATGCGGGTTGGCGTAGGTGACGGAGTACAGGATGTCGAACGGCCCGCCGGGGAAGGCCAGGCGCACCACCTGTTCGTACGTCAGGTGGTTGTCCTTCACGGTCTCTTGCTGACCGTTGATGACGATGTCGAACGACTTCTCCTTACCTTTGGAGGCGTCGTCTTGATGAACGGAAGGTTCGATGGACATGCAGGGTACCTCTTGAGTCTGATGGCGGCCGTGCGGACTGCAGTGGCCAGGGAGCCTGATTTAAGAACGCATCGTTAGATTAAATGAACGATTTCTACTTGTCAACTACAGCGAACACATCGTTCGTAGACTAGAATTTCCGCAACTGAGAACTGTTTGTAGGCAGGGGAACGCGCATGTCGCTTGGTGCCAAGCTGGCGGAGCTTCGGCTTCGGAAGGGGCAATCGCTCCAGGACGTAGCAACAGCAGTGGGAGTCTCGAAGACTCACATCTGGCAACTTGAGAAGGGCGCGAGTGGCAACCCTTCAATGGACCTACTTAAAGGCCTAGCCGCCAACTTCGCAGTTCCTTTGACCTATTTGGCGGACGCCGACAGCGAAGAATCTCTAGATGACGTAGAAGCTCATCAGTTCTTTCGCGACTTCAAGTCGCTTTCGGAGGACGAGCAGGCCGTCTTGAAGCAAACTCTGGACCTCTTTAAGAAGAAGAGGATTCAGGGAGATGGTGGAGCTTGACCTTGTAGAGTTGGCCGACCTCACGCGGCCAGAACAACTCGTCGCCGAAATCATGCGGCAGAACCCTCAGATGCCGGTCCCGGTACCCATCGAGGAAATTGCTCGCTTGGCAGGTATCTCAAAGATTGCCTCGATTGAATCGACTGGTTTCGAAGGCACGCTCATCACAAACCTCGAGAAGTCCGACGGACACATCTTCTACAACTCCAGCGTTCCCCGACCGCGCCAAAGATTCACGATAGGTCACGAGCTGGGCCATTTCCTGTTGCCGTGGCATCGTCAGGCAACCTTCAATTGCTCAGCTGATGACCTGAAGACCACAAAGGCTGGGTGGGAGCTCGAAGCTAATCGCTTTTCCGCTGAGCTTCTCATGCCGCAGGCCCTGCTTGCCCGCGAATGCAGCCCCTCTCGCGAGTTCGACCTTGCCGACGTCATTCGGGCGCGAGACGCATTTGGCACAAGCATGGAGTCGACGATTCGCCGCATCATCGAGCGCAGTGAGCTTGCCTATGCCGTCGTGTTCTCGCACGAGAACAAGGTCCGTTACACCAACTTCAGCGAGTACTTCAGCGCGCGGTTGACGGTCCGGAAGGATTCGCCGTTGCCTGCCAAGAGCCTAAGCCGGCTCGGCACTAGCAGCATGGACGACTGGAACGAAATTGATTCGCACTGGTGGCTTGACGATTCCAAGGGAGAAGGCGCGCTGCCCGATTCCTTGTACGAACAGACGCTTGTGCAGGACGATGGATACAAGGTCACGCTGCTTACCTACGACCCAGAAGACTAGGTCATACAGCCTGACCATCTGGGGCGTCAGCTTTCAGCTTGGTGCGGCCGGCAAGGCCACCGCGAAGCGGTCGACTGGTCTACATGGTCAGTTCATCTCGGCATTCCAGCATGGTCGTGTCCGAAATGGAAAGGGGTACGCCGAAGCGCACCCCTCTTGAATTTCCCCAGTGGCAAGACTGTGCCGATAGCCGCTCGTTCAGTGCAAGCGCCGCCTCACAACTGTCACTCCAGCCAGCGTACCCCCTTCAATTTCGTTCTTGAGGTCCTGAGACACCAGTACCGTCATGGCCTGGTTCACCGCAGCGTCCGAAATCAGCGACCGCACGCCGTTGAGCGGATGTAGCGCACGGCCGAGGTCGAGCAGCGCGCGGTGGTCACATGAATCGCCAGCGGCCTCCTTTATCAGTCGCTTCAGCAATGCTGGCGCGCGCACACCGCCCGGCAGGTCCACGATGCTGACCTTCTGCGTGGCATCGTTGTCGAGCCAGAGACGGAGGCGACCGCGCTTGGAGCAGTCGGCGAGGTACTTCTGTACGGCTTCGTCGGCGAATGGCATGACCATGCGAATCTGAGCCGTTCCAGCCTGCACGACGAGCAGTGCAATCCGGCCCGTTCCGTCATGCGACTCGAGTACGTCAAGTTGCTGCTTCATGCGCGCCCCCGCTGTTCCCAGGCTGGCGAACGCTTCGGCGACGCCTGACGGTGTCCAGATGGATAAGCAATATCCCGCCAAGTCGACGCCTTCAGTCGCGATGCCTGCGTCGCTGCAAATGGATTCGGGGTCGAGCACGCTGCCGATGCGTAGCGCTGCGCTGGGGTCGATTTCGTCAAATGTGGACATGGGTTCCTAAAAATGGCCTTGGAACTCCGTATAGCGACGATGCGCGATGGACCTGCAAAACGCTGCTGACGACCTACCGGCACCAGCCTTCGGCAGGCCGGCGTCAGCTGCCGAATAAACCTCTTGCGCTAGACGGACTGTCATCAACTGCAGGACAAGTCATGTCGGCAAAGGTCTCGACGAGAACCGTCAGAAAAATCATGCGCGCCGGCCCCATCGTCGGCGCAACCGCACCAGCCCAAGGCCTCTTGGAAGAGGTCCGCGATGCAGGCATCCATTCAGGCGCAGCAGCTGACGCATTTGCCTCGGCCCCTCAACGACGGCGGACAGGCATGCTCAAAAGCCGGCTGGACGTTCTAAGGGAAGAACTGGCAGCGCCCACCAGGGCCCCTCGGAACTCGGGTGCTTCGTCAATGCCTGCGAGCGCCCCGCCGTCAGTGGCATTCCCCTCCACTCGTCTGCTCGACCCGAGTCGAGACCGGGCGCGCGACCTGCGGCTGCCCCGGGAAATGGAGATTCGTGGGCGGCGACGGCAGCTTGAGGGCCTGCAAGGCGAGCTCCGCACGAAGGAGGGGGATGCTAACGAGGTCTTGCAGGGCATTCAGCACATCTCATCGGAGTTGGAAGTGCTCGAGGCAGCGCTAGCGCGGGACTTCATCCCCAAGCATTCGCAGCGCCAGCTCATCAGCCCTCGGAACTTCTTCTGCGACAGGCTCTTCCACGTGAAGAGCCGCTCTGCACTGCGAGCGCCGCATCTGGAATTTCAGCTCGATGCGAGGTCGGCCGACGGGCCGCGCTATGTCGGCCCGGAATTGCGGCAAGGTGACGGGCTGGTCTTCATGGCGCTGCTGAACCTGTGCCGCGACTACCGCGTTGGCAAGCAGGCTTGCTTTAGCGTGGTCAGCATGACCGATGCGCTCTGGGGTGCTTACAACGGTCAACGGCGTGCGCTCTTGAAGAGGACCATCCAGCGCCTGCAGCGCGCCACCATCGAGGTCTCCGGATTCACGGTGCAACTGGTCCAGCGTTTCGAACACCCTCAGCATGGCGAATGGTCCGTGGCGCTCGACCGGGACATCGTGCGGCTGTTTCTCGGACAACCGGAAGTCTGGCTGGACCTCCAGGTACGCAAGAGGTTGTCCGAGGGGCTGAGCACCTGGCTCTATGGCTATGTGCGTAGCCAGTCGCGCTTGATTCCTTGGCGCATTGACGACCTGCGGGCGCGTTGCGGCTCCGAAGCAAATGACAAGACATTCCGAGAGATGCTGGGCAAGTCGCTGACGCAGCTTAGTGACGAGGGCATCATCGACAAGGGGTGGTCACTCAAGGGCGACCAGGTTCACTGGCGAAAGCTACCGCAGCCTGCGAAATCAACGGGGCGAGACACATCCGCTGGCGCAGATGGCACCCAAGCGCAGCTTGGTTTTGCCGACTGACGAATCCTTGGCGATGAATCTCGCCACGATGGCGCCCATGGGCGGGTGAGCCGGGCAAGAGCGCGTCAGCGAGGCTGCTCATCGCCAACGGATTCCTGCTGTTTCCCAGTAGTTCCATGACGGTTGACCGGAAAATCAGTCCGCTGTTCCCGCTAATTCCCCCAATTTCCCAATTGCCGGCCGAAAACCACGCGCAACTTTTCCCACTGTTTCCTGCTTCCCATGACGGTTGACCGGCTTCAACGGGCCGCCAGGCCGCACGAATACTGGATTCTTGGCACTCCGTCTCCGTTAGTTCTTCGGCGGAAGCATTTCGCGCGATTTGGCCGACCTGAGCGCCCAGGGGCGCCATATCCGCCGGCGAAGTCACACCCGCAGCAGCGCTTAGCGTCGGCAACCAGCAAGCGCCCATTGCTTGGATACCCTACGCCGCCGCACCTGGGATATCCGCACGATAAGGTCGCCAGCTTTGCGGCGAAAATCCACCGGTTGTGGAGGCTGCTGCCTCTGGCCATCTAGGGAGTCCATGAATCACCAAGCGCTGTCGTCCTTCATCTGGTCCGTCGCCGACCTCCTGCGAGGCGACTACAAGCAATCCGAATACGGCCGCGTCATCCTGCCCTTCACCGTCCTGCGCCGGCTGGACTGCGTCCTGGAAGCCACCAAGCCCGCCGTGCTGGCCGAGTTCGCGGCCAAGACCAAAGCGGGGCTGAACCCCGACCCCTTCCTGCTGCGCAAGTCGGGCACCAGCTTCTACAACAGCTCCCCGCTGGACCTGGTCAAGCTGCTGGGTGACCAAGACCACATCCGGCAGAACCTGTACGCCTACGTCCAGGCTTTCTCACCGGCCGCCCGAGACATCTTCGAGCGCTTTGACTTCTACACCCAGGTCGAGCGCCTGGCCAAGGCCAACCTGCTCTACCTGGTCGTCGAGAAGTTCGCCAATATCGACCTGCACCCTGAGGCCGTGGACAACGCCAGCATGGGCGCGGTGTTCGAGGAGCTGATTCGCAAGTTCGCCGAAATCAGCAATGAAACTGCCGGGGAGCACTTCACCCCGCGCGAGGTCATCCGCTTGATGGTAGACCTGCTGTTTATCGAGGACGATGACGTGCTCACGCCGGGCAATGCTGTGGTCCGCACCATCTACGACCCAACGGCCGGCACCGGCGGCATGCTCTCGGTCGCGGGCGAGTACCTGCTGGAGCACAACCCGCAGGCACGCTTGACCATGTACGGCCAGGAGCTGAACGACGAGAGCTACGCCATCTGCAAGGCGGACATGCTCATCAAGGGCCAGCCGGTGGAGAACATCGTCGTCGGCAACACGCTCAGCGACGATGGCCACGCCCACACCAAGTTCGACTACATGCTGTCCAACCCGCCCTTCGGCGTGGAGTGGAAGAAAGTCGAGAAGGTCGTTCGCCAGGAGCACGAGCAAAAGGGCTTCGACGGGCGCTTCGGCCCCGGCCTGCCGCGCGTCAGCGACGGCTCAATGCTGTTCCTGATGCACCTGCTGTCCAAGATGCGCCCGGCCAAGGATGGCGGTAGCCGCTTTGGCATCGTCCTGAACGGCTCGCCCCTGTTCACGGGCGGCGCCGGCAGCGGCGAGAGCGAAATCCGCCGCTACGTGCTGGAGAACGACCTGGTGGAGGCCATCGTTGGCCTGCCTACTGACATGTTCTACAACACCGGCATCGCCACCTACGTATGGATTCTCTCCAACAAGAAGGTGGAAGACCGCAAGGGCTTCGTGCAACTCATAGACGCAAGCTCTTTCTGGCAGAAGATGCGCAAGAGTCTGGGCAGTAAGCGCAAGGAGATGAGCGAGGCCCACATTGCCACCGTGACCCGCCTGTTCGGCGAGTTCATGGAGGCCGAGCTGCTAACCGTCATGGACGCGCAGGGCAACGTATCCGGTCAGTGGGTGTTGCCCACTGGAGCGTCTGCGCCCGACGTTCCGGAAGGTGGTCAGCTCAAGCGCGTGCCCATCGCCCGCATCTTCAGGAATGAGGACTTCGGCTACACCACCATCACGGTAGAGCGCCCGCTACGGGATGACAAGGGTCAGGTCGTGCTGGGCCTCAAGGGCAAGCAAAAGGGCAAGCCCCAGGCCGACAGCGCGCAGCGCGACACCGAGAACGTACCGCTGGGCGAGGACATCCAGGCCTACTTCGAGCGCGAGGTGCTGCCGCACGCGCCGGACGCATGGATTGACGAAGAGAAGAGCAAGGTCGGCTACGAAATTCCGTTCAACCGGCACTTCTACGTCTTCGAGCCGCCGCGCAGCCTGCACGCCATCGACGAAGAGTTGAAGACCGTCACGGCCAACATCATGAAGATGCTGGAGGAGCTGGCGGAATGAGCTTGCCAAAGTATGAGGAATACAGGGAAAGTGGACTGGCTTGGATAGGCGCCGTCCCCGCTCACTGGCGAGGCCCAATTTCGCTGGGCTCTATTTCATCAATGAAGGGCAGACTCGGCTGGCAAGGTCTCAAGGCAGATGAATACCGAGACGAAGGTCCGTATGTCGTTAGCAGTGCGCACTTCTCCGAGTTCAAGATTCGTTGGGATGAATGTCCCAGGGTTTCTGATGAACGCTACGAGACAGATAGCAACATCCAGTTGGAAGACGGAGATGTCCTTCTCATGAAGGATGGGGCGGCGATGGGAAAGCTTGCCTTTGTTGCTGACCTTCCAGGCAAGTCGTGTTTGAACAGCCATTTACTCCTGTTCCGCCCACTGCGTTCGGATGAGACAACGCCCACATACGAACCGAAGTTCTTGTTCTACTACATGCAAACTGGACTCTTCCAGGAGCACATAAAGGTCAACGGCACTGGTGCGACCTTCCTTGGCATATCGCAGGCGGCCATTTCCAAGTACCGCGTGGTGTTGCCGAGCCTCGACGAGCAAGCTGCTGTCGTCTTCTTCCTCGACCGTGAAACCACCAAAATCGACGCGCTGATTGCCGAGCAGGAAAAGCTCATCGCCCTGCTGGCCGAAAAGCGCCAGGCCACCATTTCCCACGCCGTCACCAAGGGACTCAATCCCAACGCGCCGATGAAGAATTCCGGCGTGGCGTGGCTGGGCGATGTGCCAACGCACTGGGCAGTTAGTGCGCTCAGCTATCTCGCTTCAATCGAAACAGGTTCGACGCCCGACCGGGCTGAACCACGGTATTGGAATGGCTCGATTCCTTGGCTGAAGACGGGCGAAATCAACTGGGCACCCATACGCGAGGCCGAGGAATTCATTACTGAGGCGGGGCTCGCAAACTCAGCGGCGAAGACTGCAAGGCCAGGCACGCTGCTCATGGCAATGTATGGCCAGGGAGTGACGCGTGGACGTGTTGCCCTTCTGGAGATAGAGGCCACTTACAACCAAGCATGTGCGGCGATTCGGTTCGGACGTCGCCTCGTTCCCGAGTTTGGTCGCTACTTCTTCATGGCTGCGTATGACCATGTGCGGGACGCAGGAAACGAGACCAGCCAGATGAACCTCAGCGCAGGCCTCATTGCGAAGATTCGACTCCCAGTTCCGCCCGTTGATGAGCAGGTTGAAGTTGTTCGCCTTCTCGACTCCGAGACTGCGAAACTTGACGTGCTCCAAGCAGAAGCTGAGCGCGCCATCGCATTGCTCAAGGAGCGCCGCTCCGCCCTCATCGCCGCCGCCGTCACCGGCCAAATCGACGTGCGAGCCATTGTCAATGCCTAAGGTCGGTGGCCAAACTCCCCTCTTCGTGGAGCTTTCAGAGGAACATCAACGGGAAGATGCCTTTTCTGGGCCGCACGGATTCGTTGTCGGTGGGGAATTCATTCCGACCACGCTGGAGATGGCCGAGCAGTACCTGCACGCGGCCAATGTCCTTGCCGACGCCATCAAGCGCCAGGAACAGGAAGACTACCGCCTGGCAAATCCAGTGCTGTTCCTCTACAGGCATGCGCTGGAACTGGTGCTGAAGGCGCTGCTGCGCAGCAGCAGCACCCATCACCGGCTAGATGCGCTGGGCGCGGACCTGAAGACCTACGTCCGCAAGAAGTATCAGCAGGAGGTGCCGAACTGGATTACCACCCGGCTGAATGAGCTTGCCGCTCTCGACCCGAATTCGATGGCCTTCCGCTATGGCGAGGAGAAGTACGGGGGCAGCAAGCAGGTCTCACCAGTTCCCGGCGAGACCTACGTCGGCGTGGGCCAACTGCAAGAGTCAATCAACGAACTCTTTGCCGCTCTGGCCGGCGCCGCCAGGAAGATGTAGCCGTCCGCCAACGCTGGGTCGTTGCATCGCCACGGCCCGCTTGCCCAAAGACGGTTCCATCGGCGATATTCGTGATTCGCGAATGGCGAATATCGCTCCCCCATGGAACTCAAACCCCAAGACCTGCTGGTACTGCTGAAGGTGGCAGCACACCCGCCGCAGCGCTGGACCTATGCCGCGCTGGGCGAAGCCTTGGCCATCAGTGCTTCGGAGGCCCACGCCAGCGTGAAACGTGCGGTGGCGTCTGGCCTGGCAGTGGCTCCTGGGCGCGGCGAATGGTCGCCGGTCAGGCCCAATCTGCTGGAGTTCATGCTGCACGGCGTGCGCTACATCTGGCCGGCCACGCCCGGGCCGGTCAAGCGCGGCGTGCTGACGGCCTTTGGCGCCGAGCCCCTGGCCAGCCAGTTGACGGTGGCCCCGGGGGAAGCGCCCGTCTGGGCCCACCCCACCGGCAGCGCCAAGGGGCCCACGCTCTCGCCGATTTACCGGACCGCGCCGCTGGCCGCGCTGGCCGACCCGGCGCTGCATCGCCTGCTGGCCCTGCTGGATGCCTTACGGGTCGGTCGGGCACGGGAGCGCGCGCTCGCCGCAAACCTGATGAAAGCGGAGCTGATGCGCTTCGACTCGGGCGGTGACGGGGTTGCCGATGAGAGCTGATGACCCGAACCTGCCCTATCTGCGCCACATCGCCGAGGCGTTGGGTGAGCTGCGCGAGCAGGTGGTGTTTGTCGGCGGCGCCGTGGCTGGCCTGCTCGTGACCGACCCGCTGGCGGACGCCGTTCGCGCCACCCGTGACGTGGATGCGGTGGTGAATGCCAGCCGTGCCATGTTCCATCGCATCGAGGAAGCGGTGGCCGAGCGTGGGTTTGCGCGCGACATCAGCAGCGATGTGATTTGCAGATGGGTGCACAAGGACTCGGGCGTGCTGTTCGACCTGATGCCGGTGCAGCCGGAGGTGCTGGGCTTCTCCAACCGCTGGTATCCCTATGCGGTGGAGACCGCTGTATCCCTGGACTTGGGCTCTGGCCTGACGATTCGACTCGTGAGCGCCGTCGCCTTCGTGGCGACCAAGCTGGAGGCCTTTGCCGGCCGGGGCAACGGCGATTTCATGAGCAGCCATGACCTCGAGGATGTACTGAACATCGTCGATGGGCGCGAAGAGCTGGCCGAAGAGATGGCCGCCGCGCCCGCTGAGCTGCGACGGGCCGTGGCTACTGCCTTTGCCCAACTGCTGAAGAACCCGGACTTCGTGAACGTGCTCCCGGGCCTGATTGCTGACCCTGAGCGCGCCGGCCTCGTCACGGACCGCCTGAAAGCCCTGAGCCAATGAACCTGCACCAGGAACACCACTTCGAAGCCGAAATCTGTGCCCACCTGGCCGCGAACGGTTGGCTTTATGCCGAGGGCAACGCGGCGCTGTTTGACCGGGCCAGCGGCCTGTTCATGCCCGACCTGCTGGCCTGGGTGGAAGCCACTCAGCTTGATAGCTGGCAGCGTCTGAACAAGACCCATGGCGCGGCGCTGCCTCAGGTGCTGGCCGAGCGCGTGCGCAAGAGCCTCAACGAGCGCGGCACGCTGGAGGTGCTGCGGCGCGGCGTCGAGCTGCTCGGTCTCAAGGAGCCGCTGATGCTGGCGCAGTTCAAGCCAGCGTTGGCCATCAACCCCACCACCCAGGCCCACTACGCGGCCAACCGGTTGCGCGTGGTGAGGCAGGTCTGCCATTCGCCGAACAATCCCAAGGCGGAGCTGGACCTGGTGCTGTTCCTGAATGGCATCCCGGTGGCCACCGCCGAGCTGAAGAGCGATTTCACGCAGAGCGTGCACGACGCGGTGGACCAGTACCGCTTCGACCGCCATCCGCAACCCAAGGGGGGCGTGCAGGAACCGCTGCTGGGCTTCCCCGGTGGGGCCCTGGTGCACTTCTCTGTCAGCCAGAGCGAAGTGATGATGACGACCCGCCTGGCCGGGCCGGCGACGAACTTCCTGCCTTTCAACCGTGGCAACGCCGGCGGGGCCGGCAACGCGCCGAACCCGGCCGGCTTCGCGACGGCCTATCTGTGGGAAGAGGTCTGGGCCCGTGAAAGCTGGCTGGACATCCTGCATCGCTATCTCATCGGCAAGCGCGACGACAAGAAGCAGTTGAAGAGCGTCATCTTCCCGCGCTATCACCAGCTCGATGCCACGCGCAGACTGGTGGCCGATGTGCTGGCCAACGGCGCGGGCCAACGCTATTTGATTCAGCACTCGGCCGGCTCGGGCAAGACCAACTCGATTGCCTGGGCCGCGCACTTCCTGGCCGACCTGCACGATGCCGAGCACCAAAAGATGTTCGACAGCGTGCTGGTGGTGAGCGACCGCAATGTGCTGGACGCGCAGCTGCAGGAAGCCATCTTCGATTTCGAGCGCACCACCGGCGTGGTGGCCAGCATCACCAACGAGTCGGGCAGCAAGAGCGCCCAGCTCTCGCAGGCGCTGAAGGACGGCAAGAAGGTCATTGTCTGCACCATCCAGACCTTTCCCTTCGCCCTGCAGGCTGTGCAGGAGCTGGCGGCCACCGAGGGCAAGCGCTTCGCCGTCATTGCCGACGAGGCCCACAGCTCGCAGACCGGCGAGGCAGCCGCCAAGCTCAAGCAGCTCTTGTCTGCGCAGGAATGGGCGGAACTGCAGGATGGTGGCGAGGTGGACACCGAGGCGCTGCTGGCCGCGCAGATGGCGGCGCGCAGCGGCGGCGAGGCCAAGGGCCTGACCTATGTGGCCTTCACCGCCACGCCCAAGCAGAAGACGCTGGAGCTGTTCGGCCGGCCTGGCGCCGATGGCCTGCCGCAGCCCTTCCACGTCTACTCGATGCGTCAGGCCATCGAAGAGGGATTCATCCTCGACGTGCTTAAGAACTACACCAGCTACAAGCTGGCGTTCAAGCTGGCCCACAACGGCCAAGAGTACGACGAGAGCCAGGTCGAGCGCAGTGCGGCGATGAAGGGCATCATGCAGTGGGTCCGACTGCACCCGTACAACATCGCCAGCAAGGTGCAAATCGTCGTCGAGCATTACCGCGAGAACGTGCAGCCGCTGCTGGCGGGGCGGGCCAAGGCCATGGTCGTGGTGGGCAGCCGCAAGGAGGCGGTGCGCTGGCAGAAGGCCATTCGCGCCTACATCCAGAAGCAGAACTACCCGCTGGGCGTGATGGTGGCCTTTTCGGGCGAGGTGAACGACCCGGAGAGCTATCCGCAAGCCGTGACGGAGACCAGCAAGGATTTGAACCCAGGGCTCAAGGGCCGCGACATCCGCGAGGCTTTCGCCGAACCCGACTATCACCTGCTGCTGGTGGCCAACAAGTTCCAGACTGGCTTTGACCAGCCCCTGCTGTGCGGCATGTACGTGGACAAGATGCTGGGCGGCATTCAGGCGGTGCAGACGCTGTCACGGCTGAACCGCGCGCATCCGGGTAAGGACACGACCTACATCCTCGATTTCGTCAACGACGGCGACGACATCCTGAAGGCCTTCAAGACCTACTACGAGACGGCCGAGCTGGAAGCCACGACCGACCCGCACCTGGTCTATGACCTGCGCGCCAAGCTCGATGCCAGCGGGCACTACGACGACTACGAGGTCGAGCGCGTGGCCAAGGTGGACACGGACCCCAACGGTACGCAGAAGGCCCTGGACGCCGCGATTGCGCCGGTGGCTGACCGGCTGCTCAAGCGCTACAAGGCGGCCCAGCAGGCGAAGGCAGCGGCCGATGGCGAGCAGGACGGCAAGGCGAGCCAGGCGGCCAAGGACACGCTCGATGCCCTGGTGCTGTTCAAGAACGACATGGGCGCCTACGTGCGGCTCTATGCCTTCCTCTCGCAAATCTTCGACTACGGCAATACCGACATCGAGAAGCGCTTCCTGTTCTACAAGCGGCTCATCCCGCTGCTGGACTTTGGCCGCGAGCGCGATACCGTGGACCTGAGTAAGGTCGTGCTGACCCATCACACTCTGAAGAATGCCGGCAAGCAGCCGCTGAACCTGAATGCCGACGGCAGCTACAAGCTGCCACCGATGGACGCGGTGGGCAGTGGCTCGGTGCAGGAGAAGCAGCAGGCCTATCTGGTGGAAATCATCCAGAAGGTAAACGGGCTCTTCGAAGGCGAGCTGAGCGACGATGACCAGCTCGTCTATGTCAACGGCGTGCTCCGCGGCAAGCTGCTGGAGAACGACACGCTGATGCAGCAGGCGGCCAGCAACACCAAAGAGCAGTTCGCCAACTCGCCCGACCTCGGCAAGGCCTTGATGGACGCCATCATCGACGCGTTCGAGGCCCACCAGACGATGAGCTCGCAGGCTTTGGGCTCGGAACGCGTGCGCGATGGCCTCAAGGACATCCTGCTGGGGCCGGCGCAGCTGTACGAAGCATTGCGCGCGCGCTCGGATTTGGGCGGGGTGGCTCGGCTGTAGTGGGCATCTGCGGTACCGACTGGCGGACTCAGCGACGGTGATGGTCGCCAACCGAGAGGTGGGTACCCAGCCGGGGACGACGGCCGGAATGGCGATTCACCGGAAGGGGACGCACTAACAAAAGAAAAGAGGGCGCCCGGAGGCGCCCAGCGTTCAGGCCATCATCGGTGTGCCGCCTGCCAATGCCAGTTTCCTGGCGATGTCGAGCAGTTCCCTTTGCAGGCTCTCGATGGTCGGGGCCGGTGGCGGCGTCGGGACGGCCATCGCTGCGGGCTGGTCGACGGTCAAGTTCAACATCGCCGCCAAGCGCGGCCAGCGGCTCTTCCGAGTGAACACGTCGGCCAGTTCCGCCAACCTCGGTTGGGCATACCCCACTGTCGTGTTGATGCTCGTATGACCTACGGCGGCGAGCGTGTCGCGTTCGGCCTGCGAGAGGGCCTTGGGGTCGAGCAAGGTTGAGTGGCCGATGATTTTGACCATGTCCACATACGCCACGTCGTTCTTGTTGCGGTTGATGAAGGCGCGGCGATAGTCCTTGAGGAGCAGTTCGTTGATGCCCAAGGCCTCACAGGCTTCGTCGAATGCCTTGCAGACCTTGTCAGTATTGCCGAGTGCTTCGAACAGTGCGCCGTCGCCGAATCGGGACTTGCGCGCATGCATGATTTGGGCGGCATAGCGAGAGAGCGGTACTTCACGAGTGCCGACATGCTCGTCTGTCTTGTGCGCCTCGAGCGTCAAGTAGCCGCCGAGAACTTGGCCCTCGGCCTCGAAGAAGCTCACATTGCGCCCGTGAGCCAGACGCACCTCGCTGAGTCGGCACCCCGTTTCGTCAATGACTCTCAGCAGATGGCCGACGTCGCTCTCCAGGCCGACGTGGCGCAAAACGTTGGCAGCCTCCTGGTCAGAGGGCTCGCGCCTGCGCGGGCGGCTGTATGCAGGTGGAAGCTTGAACTTGAACTTGCCACCAAGTGCTGGCATGTTGAAGTCAACTTCATCTGGCAATCGCTCCGAGGCGAATTCAATGACTCTTGCCAAAGCCGTCAGGCGCAGCCGGACTGTCTGGTCGGCGAGCGGCTTGACCGGCTCCGCCGTATCGCCCTGGCTTGGCGCCTTGTGGCGAGACCTGCCGTTGACCTTCCACTCGCGGGCCAGTTGCCGGAAGAGCTGCCCGCCGGCCTTCCCGTCGAAGTCCTTGAGCGTTCGGTCGGCTAGCAGGTCGCCGACGAGCCTGTACTCGGCGGCGCGGGAGCTTCCATGGGGGAACTCCTCGAGGTAGACCTCGACCCAGTGCGCCATGGGCTGGTCGAGGGCTTCGTTGGCGATGCGGATGGCGCGTCGCGCACCTGCGGATTCAAGCTTGCCGGCGACGACCTTGGCAAGCTCGGCTTCCTTGTACTTCGTGGCCAGCGCCAGCGTGTCAAAGGTCTTCGAGCAGTAATAGATGCCCTTATGCCAAATCTGTGCCTTGAATTTCTTCTTGCCGTCCTTGGTCGTCGTGACCTTAATCTTGTTGGCGACTCTGGCCATACTGCATTCCTTCCAAAATGCAGTGTCTGAACCAAGGTTTAGTCATGGGCAGTTTTATATGCAAAACTCACCAAACGTTCACCAAACGCGGCTTTTATAGTTAGTGCCTGCTTACCGGAAAGTTATTGAATAACCTAGGTATTCTCTCCGACGGCGGAGGCGAATTTTCCGCCTTGTAAGCGGTAGGTCATCAGTTCGAATCCGATAGCCGGCACCACCTCCTTGCATCACAAGGAATCAAGACATTTCAAAGCTCCAGGTGGGTCAATCACTTAGGAGCTTTTTTCTTGTCACTACATCCCGACAACGGCCTTTACATCGCAGTGGTGGCGGGGGAACATCCAGGGGAACAAGACGCTTTGTCCCCGCATTCGCCGAAATTGTTCCCCCATGTTGACCGACGCTGCCTGTAAGAATGCCTTGTGCCCTGCGGGCAAAACGCGAGTTCGCCTGCCTGATTCCGGCGGTCTGTACTTGGAAGTGACGCCTGCAGGCTCCAAGCGGTGGTTCGCAAAGTACCGCTTTGCTGGCAAAGAGAAGCGGCTGGCGCTCGGCAGCTATCCTGATGTTTCCTTGAAGTTGGCGCGCGAGGGGAGGGACGATGCTCGCAAGACCCGGGGCGCGGGCACTGATCCCGTCCAGGCCCGCAAGGCAGAGAAGATTGCCAGGAGAGTGTCAGCGGCGGTTACGTTCGAAGCTGTAGCTCGGGAGTGCCACCAGACCAAGGCCGGTGACTGGAGTGCAGGGCATGCGGCGCAGTGGTTGCGCTGCTGCGAGAACGATCTGTTCCCGTGGCTGGGCTCCTTGCCTCTACGTGACGTCAGCGTGCCCTTTCTGCTGGATATTGGCATTCAAGACTGCCTGAACTGCGGGCCTCGGAAAACGAAATACTCGTGTGTGACTTGAAGGGCTGGCGTCGAAACAATGCGCGGGTGTTTAACCCTTTTGAGCGCATTCAATGTCTGTCTCAGTCAAGACCCTTTATGTTCGCGAGAGCGATCTAGTAGGTCGCCGCGAAGTCACGCCCGACGAAGCTGCTCGTAACCGCGCAGCAGGCAAGTATCCAAGATCCCCCCGTCCGGGAAAGCCTGGCGTGTTGCCGTTTAGTGCATCAACGTTGTGGCGACTCGTCGCAAACAGGGCGTTCCCTGCCCCCTCCAAGCTTTCAGGCCGCGTCACTGTGTGGCTCTGGGCTGATGTCGAAGCGTGGCAGCGCGATGTCGCAGGGCACTAAGAGAAACGCCCCGAACCGCGGCAACGGCTTGGGGCGCTCAGGTCACAAAACTTCCGGACGTGATGATATGTGTGAATTGTTGAATACGAAAGCCCGCGGTGCCTTCACATGTTGCGCTGGTTGCGGGAAGCCCTTCACTGCGGCGCGTAAGCGTAGGGGCATTGTTCCCTACGCCTACATGCCGAACTCATCCAAACCTCGGGGGCTTCGATTCAAGCTGCAGATGTGTCGGGCATGTTTGTTCAAGGCGAGCAGTGACGGCTTCAAGTCGCTGCCAGGGATGCAACAACTCATGGCCGAGCTTGAATCGATCCACTTCTTTGCCCCGGCGGAGGCTTCTAGATGATCCCGCTGACAAATGACGCTTTTCTTGGTGCCATCTTCGGCGCCCTTCCTGTTGACCAAAGCCCGTGGGCCTGTATGTTTCCCGGGCGCCCTGACGAAGAAAGGGAGGCCTGGCGCGGCTACCCGTGGGCGGCCGGAATGGGGCTGGTCGATGGTCAGGATTCAAACGTGTACTTCACCCTTGCAACCTATCGCATAGGGACGGCTCGAAGCGGTGCCACTTGCGCGCGCATCTATGGCCTTATGCTGGACGATGTGGGCACGCCGAAGTCCATCAGCTTGGACGATTTGAAGAGGAAGTTGGCACCCTCGGTAGTGACTGAGACCAGCCCCGGAAACTTCCAGGTGATCTATCTTTTCGATTCGCCGCTTGATGGCACCGGCCTGGATATTGCGGACCGCATCCATGCTGCTGTCAGAAAGGCTGGAGGCACAGGAAAGTCAACCTTGGTACTTGAGCTGGCGGTCTCCATTGCTCTGGGCCACGATGCCTTTGGGCGGTCTACCAAGAGAGGACGCGTTTTGGTCCTAAGTGCCGAGGATCCCAGCGGCGTGTTGGCATACAGGCTCAAGGCTGTTGCCCGCCGCCGCAACGTCAGCTTTTCTGATTTGGGGTCTTGGCTTCGCGTGGAAGATGCGACGGCAGACCCGGTGCTTTATGCCGGTGATCGGACCAGTCGCAAGGGTGCCCCAACCGCCAGGTACCAAGAGCTTGCAGGGTTGGTGCAGCATGGGCGCTTTGAGGTGGTTATCGTGGACAACGCGAGCGACACCTACGCTGGCGACGAGATCGACCGTTCCCAGGTTCGAGATTTCGTTCGTAAGCTGACGGCCATTGTTCGGCCGCGGGGAGGTGCAGTTCTGCTACTTGCTCATGTGAGCAAAGGGACCAGCCGGGCCGGGCGCAGACCCGAGGACGATGAGGGCTATAGCGGCTCAACCGCCTGGCATAACTCCAGCCGATCGCGGCTTTTCATGTTCAAGGTAGACGAGGAGACGATTGAGATCCAGCACCAGAAGTCCAATTTTGGACGCCTAGAGCCACCTATGCGTCTTCGCTGGATTGAAAGTGGAGGGCTGGCTGCCATCAGTATGCCGCCCGAAGGTGCCCAACTGGAGCTGCTGATGGCCTGTGTCGCGGCAGCGCTCGCATCGGGTCAGCGGCTCGCGCCGTCCAAGCAGAGTGGCTATGCCGCTGTCAAGATGCTCAAGCATCGGCCGGAATATCCGCAGGGCCTGGATGACAAAGCAGCTTGGGGTCTGCTCGAGAAGGCTGAGGCGACGGGACTGCTCGTCCGAGCATCTAGGCGCGACGAAGGTCGAAATTTGGCTGAGGTGTACGCGTTGCCGGCTCAGCCTCAAGTTGCGTAAGCTGCGTAGGGTCACAAACGAGTAGCCTTACACAGGCGCCTCAGCACGCCCTAGGACACTGCGTAAGGTAGTGTCCTAGGGGTGCGGGGACTACGCCACGCGCATGGATCGGGTTACGCGGCCCAGTCCCAACGCTCCAGACGCTATCAAGGTGGCGCCGCGTTCTTTGGGGCAGAGCAGTCAGACTGTCCGATTGACCCCACTTGCACGATTCGGCCTAAGCCGGTGACGCAGCCCGGCCAGCATCGTTTATCCCCCTTTAGAGGGGTGGTGAGCATGGATCGCTGAGTTAGCATGTAGGTGCGCTTTAATGCGTCATCAGGTGAAGGCCTGACATGCTGTTCTTTGAAAATTTGCGAACTTGGGCTGGAAAGTCTATGCCTCGAAAGAGGCGCCTTGCTTGTCAGGGCTAGACCCGGATGTCCCCATGGTGCGGCCGACTCTGAACGAGAGCGGCGACAACACCTGAAAGGACATACACCGTTGTTGAGCGAATGTGCAGACACCTGAGCACGAAGAGTTGTTATTTCCGGCCGGTCTCCGAAGTTGAGCGAGTCACACAAAGGGTTGTGTGGCCACCCAGACTTTTAAGGAGATCGCTATGGTACGTAAGTCCAAAAAGCCAAGTTCGTCGAATTGCGGTGGAAACATCGCTAAAAAGAATAACCAAATCCAGCTTGAATGGGGTTCGGTTATCGGCATGGCTCTTCGTTTGTTCGGAAATATCAACACCGCCTTGCGGCTGATTGAATTTCTCAAATCTTTGTTTGAACAGAGTAATCTGTTTGGCTAAGTAGGTGTCTGTCCCTTTCCATGCGACCAGTCTTCAAAGGCAAGCCGATTGCATCAGTCGATGCGTTAGCCCGTGCACTTGACTTGTCTTCGCAGCAGCTGCGAACAATAGCGGGTTCGGTATCCGGACATTATCGTGACTTCGAGATTGAGAAGCGCGATGGTGGGTTCAGGTCTGTCTCAGGACCAACGGAAGAACTAAAGATTGTGCAGCGGCGTATTAATCGCCAGATTCTTACGCGAGTTGACTTCCCTAGCTATTTATATGGCAGCATTCCTGAGCGAGACTACGTTCAGAATGCGAAGTCTCATGCTCGGGCGCACGTAATTGTTGCGGTCGATGTAAAGAACTACTTTCCGTCAATAAAGCGGACGGCCGTTTTTAGCATCTTCAAGAATTTCTTTCACTTCCCAGATGGCGTTGCAAGTCTGCTTGCTGACCTCTGCACAAAAGACGGGCAAGTGCCACAAGGCGCCTGTACGAGTTCGTATATCGCTAATTTGGCTTTGCACGACATCGAGCATCGTTTGGTTTCTAACCTGCGAAATGAAGGGCTGACTTATAGCCGTCTGATTGACGACATTTCCATTTCATCGCCAAGGCCTTTGGCTCAGAAACGCGTGGAATCACTGGTAATCCAAGTCGCCGAGATGCTGAAGAGTCGGGGCTTTACGCTAAAGCGACCCAAAACAAAGATTGCGTCGAAAAGCAACGCTGCTGACCTCATGGAGGTTACAGGGCTGTGGCTAAATAGAGGCGAGCCACGAGTAAGGCGGGAAGAGCGCGATAAAATCAGAAAGGAAGTTCGGCAGTGTATTCAAGAGTGTCGATTTGATCGCACAAGCTCTGAATATCATGAATTGCACAATCGAACCTCTGGTCGAGTCGCGATGCTTGCCCAGCTAAGTCATCCAGAAGCCGGTCGATACAGAAGCGCTCTAAAATTGACGACGCCACATTACTCGCCTGTAGAAATAAAGAAAACCTGCAAGTTGGTGGCTTCAATCTGCAAAGTTCCGGTTCGTGGCAGGGACTCCGCATCGTATATTCATCGATTTTTCCAAGCCCGCTATAGGGTTAATATTGTGGGCCGAACTGATACAGGCCTCGCCCGTGAGCTTCATCATCGGCTAAGTCGCCACGCTCCGACGATGAAGAAGGAGGAAGCGATATATGGCTGAAGTTTTGACCGGACGAAGCGTTGGCGTGATTCGCTGCTACTACCCGCTTAAAGGCTATGGATTTATCCGACGATTGAAGGGCAAGGACGTTTTCTTCTATCGAAGCGATGCGTCGGGTGAGGAGATGCTTTTCGATGGGGCGCAAGTTAGCTTTATATTGCAGGAAGAGAATAAAGGTCCGCGAGCATTTGAAATTGAGCGAATCGGTTAATAGGCAAAATGTCAAGCGGGGCATGCTGAATTAACAATGCCGTGCATGCGGGCTCGATACTATTTTGAGCTAAATCGCACGGCAAGTTTCAAGCGAGTTTAACGCTGAGCCTGTCAACGTGCGTGATGGCGCCGAATCTGTCAGCTTCGGCGCAATGCCACACGCCAGTCCGGGCCGCGCATGCCTTGCGCCTGTGCCCAAGGGGGCCCCAGGGGCTCTCGGCTGAATACGGGGGCGAAACAGCCCTTCTGCCATGCGTTTCTGCTTCCTGAAACTTGAATCGCCCTTTCGGAGGTATCTGCCACCGGGCGTTGTGCACACTATCCGCCAGCCCACCCGAGCCTTGAGATATTCCCATATGCGAGATAGCGTGCGCCAGTTGGGTGCCTTGTTTGCACTCTGCGCCGTCGTAAGCACGGCGGCGGCTCAGTACAAGTGCAAACTGCCAGATGGCAGCACTAGTTTCCAACAGTCCCCTTGCCCCCAAGGAAGTGCCCAGCAGCAGTTGGACATCAAACCATCCCCCACGCCCTCAGCAGACGGATCACCAATTGACTACAGGGCTCAAGGAGCGGAACTAGACCGCCGCCGGATGGTCAGGGAGGCAATAGCCACCGGCCGCCCCATGGTTTCCATGACGCGGGCTGAGTTAGAAGGGGCGCTTGGGCTGCCGGATCGTGTGAATGCGGCCCAGTACGGTGCGCAGCAGCAGGATCAGTTGATTTACTACCGTAACGGCCGAACCCTCTATGTCTACACAAAGAATGGCATCGTCACGGCGATCCAGGACACCGAGGGCGGAGGGCCGGCTTATCAACCTGCTGCAAAGCGCTGTGCTTCGTCGCGCGAGATTCGGGATATAGAGATTCGAATGAGCGAAATTGCCAATCGCGGCAACGACCGCTTGCAAGCTGAGCTTCAGAAGCAACTGCATACCGGCAAGACTTGCCAGTGGCCCGTTTAGTTTGTTCCGTTGCTTTGCGTACCGGCTAGAACGGGCCTGCTGTTAGCTACTTGGTGATGGGGGAACAACTGGGGGGCACGAATTCCGAATGTTCCTGTTGTCTGTGAATGAATTCAATTGGTTATCACGACTTTTCGAATCCGATAGCCGCACCATCTCGCTGAATCAGGCGCTTCAAGCCCCATCTAATGCTGCTGCACCTTGATGCGTAGCTTGCCCTGCATCAGGCCCTGTTCCTGCAGCAGCAGCTCCAGCCGGGGCTGCAGCTGACGCAGCTTGGCGGCCACCGCGGCATTGGCCGCCAGCATGGTCCAACCTTCCTCATCCAGCGGCCCCGCGAACACGAAGCGCGCCAGCGCGCCCGGCAGGGCCACGCGCACCACGGCCATGCGCCGGTTCGATTCCTGCATCAGCAGGCCCAGCCGCGCCAGCCCGCTATGCTGGCTCAGCGCCGTGGCGATGGTCAGGGGCTCGGGCACGGAGGGGCCCTTGGGCTGGGCCAGGTAGCGGGGCGAGCGGGAACGCATGGCCTCAGTGTAGTCCCGGGGCCGGCGCGGCGAGGGCACAGGGGGCCGGATGCTAAACTCCGCGGGTTTTTCTGGAGCGAGAAGCTGCCGGGCGCGCGCTTGCATTTGCGCGGGGGCGCCCCCAGTTTGTTCCGGCGTCAGAAATTTCCAAACCAATAAACAAACCCGCCACGGCCTGAGCGCGACCGCATTCCGGTGCGCCTGGCGCCGCCGAACATCTTTAGCGTCCAGGCTTGCGCCGGGGCGCACGCTACCGAACCACTACGCTGCATGTTGCCCAAGCTTCTTACCCAGATTTTCGGCAGTCGCAATGACCGCCTGCTCAAAGGCTACCGTCGCATCGTCCAGCAGATCAATGCGCTGGAGCCGCAGTTCGAGGCGCTCAGCGACGAGCAGCTGCGCGGCAAGACGGCGGAGTTCAAGCAGCGCGTGGCCGGCGGCGAGAGCCTGGACGCGATCCTGCCCGAGGCCTTCGCGGTCTGCCGCGAGGGCGGCAAGCGCGCGCTGAAGATGCGCCACTTCGATGTGCAGCTGATCGGCGGCATGGTGCTGAATTCCGGCAAGGTGGCCGAAATGCGCACCGGCGAGGGCAAGACCCTGATGGCCACGCTGCCGGTCTACCTGAATGCGCTCACCGGCAAGGGCGTGCATGTGGTGACGGTGAACGACTACCTGGCACGCCGCGATGCCGAGTGGATGGCCAAGCTCTACAACTTCCTGGGCCTCACGGTGGGTATCAACCTGCCGCAGATGCCGCGCGAGGAGAAGCAGGCCGCCTACGCCGCCGACGTCACCTACGGCACCAACAACGAATACGGCTTCGACTATCTGCGCGACAACATGGTCTACGAGACCAAGGACCGCGTGCAGCGCGGCCTCTCGTACGCCATCGTCGACGAGGTCGACTCGATCCTGATCGACGAGGCGCGCACGCCGCTGATCATCTCGGGTCAGGCCGATGACCAGACCGATGTCTATCTGGCCATCAACAAGGTCTCGCCGCTGCTGAAGAAGCAGATCGGCGAACTGGACCCGCGCACCGGCGAGGGCGTCGAGGTGCCGGGCGACTTCACCGTCGACGAGAAGTCGCACCAGATCTACCTGACCGAAGACGGCCACGAGAACGCCGAGCGCCTGCTCGCCGAGGCCGGCCTGCTGGCCGAGGGCGCGAGCCTCTACGACGCCGGCAACATCACGCTGATGCACCACCTGTACGCGTCCTTGCGCGCCCAGCACGTGTATCACAAGGACCAGCATTACGTGGTGCAGAACGGCGAGGTCATCATCGTCGACGAGTTCACCGGCCGCCTTATGACGGGCCGCCGCTGGAGCGATGGCCTGCACCAGGCCGTGGAAGCCAAGGAAGGCGTGGCGATCCAGAGCGAGAACCAGACGCTCGCCTCCATCACCTTCCAGAACTACTTCCGCATGTACGGCAAGCTCTCGGGCATGACCGGCACGGCCGATACCGAGGCCTACGAGTTCCAGGAGATCTACGGCCTCGAGACCGTGGTGATCCCGCCGAACCGCCCGACCATCCGCAAGGACGAGCTGGACCTGGTCTACAAGACCTCGAAGGAAAAATTCGACGCGGTGATCCTGGACATCCGCGACTGCCACAAGCGCGGCCAGCCGGTGCTGGTGGGCACCACCTCGATCGAGAACTCCGAGCTGATCTCCGAGCTGCTGAAGAAGGCCAAGCTGCCGCACCAGGTGCTGAACGCCAAGCAGCATGCCCGCGAGGCCGAGATCGTGGCCCAGGCCGGCCGCCCGGGTGTCATCACCATCGCCACCAATATGGCGGGCCGCGGCACCGACATCGTGCTGGGCGGCAACGTTGAGAAGCAGATCCAGTTCATCGAAGCCGACGCGGCGATTGCCGAGGCCGACAAGACCGCGCGCATCCAGCAGCTCAAGGACGAGTGGCAGGGCCTGCACGATAAGGTCAAGGCCGAGGGTGGCCTGCGCATCATCGCCACCGAGCGCCATGAGAGCCGCCGCATCGACAACCAGCTGCGCGGCCGTTCGGGCCGCCAGGGCGACCCCGGCTCCTCGCGTTTCTACCTCTCGCTGGACGACCAGCTGATGCGCATCTTCGCGGGCGACCGCGTGCGCGCCATCATGGACCGCCTGAAGATGCCCGAGGGCGAGGCGATCGAGGCCGGCATCGTGACGCGCTCGATAGAGAGCGCGCAGCGCAAGGTCGAGGCCCGCAACTTCGATATCCGCAAGCAGCTGCTCGAGTACGACGACGTCTCCAACGACCAGCGCAAGGTGATCTACCAGCAGCGCAACGACATCCTCGAGGCCGAGACCCTGGTGGCCCAGATGGCCAATCTGCGCGCCAGCAGCCTGACCGATGTGGTGCGCACCTTTGTGCCGGCCGAGAGCCTGGAAGAGCAGTGGGACCTGCCCCAGCTCGAGCGCGTGCTGAAGGACGAGTGGCAGCTCGAGGTGCCGCTGGTGGCCGAGCTCAAGAAGAGCGACTCCATCACCGACGAAGACATCGTTGAACTGGTGGTGAAGGCCGGCGACGCCTCCTTCGCCGACAAACTCGAGCGCGTGGGCCTGGAGCAGTTCACGCCCTTCATGCGCATGGTGCTGCTGCAGTCGATCGACCAGCATTGGCGCGAGCATCTGGCGGCGCTGGACTATCTGCGCCAGGGCATCCATCTGCGCGGCTACGCCCAGAAGAACCCCAAGCAGGAGTACAAGCGCGAGGCCTTCGAGCTGTTCTCCCAGCTGCTGGACGTGGTGAAGATGGAAGTCACCCGCACCCTGCTGAACGTGCGCATCCAGTCGCAGGAGGAGGCCAGCCGCGCCGCCGAGGCGATCGAGGAGCGTGCCGAGCAAGTCAGCAACGTGACCTACACCCACCCCAACGAGGATGGTTCGGTCTCGCAGGACACCGACCCGGCCACGCAGTTCGGCCATGTCGGCCGCAACGATCCCTGCCCCTGCGGCAGCGGCAAGAAGTACAAGGCCTGCCACGGCAAGCTCAGCTGAGCCGCTGGAGTTCCCGCAGCAGGGCCGCTTCCGCGGCCCTTTTTCATGTGCGGGCATCCCCCCGGCTTGCGGGGGACTGTGCGCTATTGCGCGAATTTCAAGCGCCGCCCACATGGGTGGGGGGTGCCCAGAACCCGGGTACCCCCCTAAAGTGAAGTCCACGGTGCGGGAGGTAGGCACCGTGCCGGTGCATCCAGACCCAACAAGACATCCACGCTTATGAAGAAGATCAAACTTGCGGCAATTTCCACCTGCTTGGCTCTGGCCGCTGGCTCGGCGCTTGCCGCGCCGGTCAGCTTCAACAGCGGCGTCCTGCACGGCAATCTGCTCAATGGCGGGGCGTTCAGCGAGTCGCACCCCTTCAATGTCGATGCCGACGGCCTGTTCGACCTCAGCCTGCTGACCCGCAGCAAGGACGCCAATGACGTCACCATCCAGTCGGTGGTGCTCAGCAAGGGCGCGCAATCCTTCGTGTTCGACAGCACGCCCGACGCCACCGCCTTCATCAGCTCCGGCTGGCAGATCGTCGCGGGGACCGAGACGAATGCCAAGGGCAAGACGATTCCGGTGACCTTCTTCGACGACACCATCGCGCTCAGCCGCGTGTTCCTGAGCGCCGGGCATTGGACGCTGACCGTCAACGGCCTGGATCGCAACGACAAGGTGGCGGGCTCCTACACCGTCACGGCCAATGCGGTGCCTGAGCCGCAGAGCCTGGCGCTGGTCGCGCTGGCGCTGGCCGGTGTGGCCGTGTTTGGCCGCAAGCGCGCGGCGCGCTGATCCCTGTCCTCGCCCCGACAACAAGGTACCGACGAGATGAACGCCTACAGCAAGACTTTGATCGCCACGCTGGCCCTGGCCGGCGCCGCCGGGGCGCAGGCCCTAGGCAATGTGAGCATCGAATATGTCTCCACCAGCGGTGTGGAGCTGAGCACCACGCTGACCGATGAATTCCTGTCCGGCGCGATGCAGTACACCGCGGGCGGCCAGAGTTTTGCCGCCTTCTGCATCGAACTGGCGCAGACGCATGCCCCGTCCGCCCTGGGCAGCCAGATCTACACCGCCTCCAGCTTCGGCGGCGCGACCGGCGTGCTGCTGCAAGGCCTGTTCTCCAGCAACTACGGCAGCGTCAGCAGCGACTTCCAGAAGGCCGCCTTCCAGACGGCCATCTGGGAGATCACGCATGAAAAGACGGCCGCGCTGGATGTGAACGCCGGCACCTTCCAGTTCGGCTGGACCAGCACCGGCAGCACGGCCGACGACTCGGCACTGGCCTCGCTGGCGAACAAGTACCTGTCGGACGCCCAAGGCTACCAGGGCGACGCCAAGTACACGCTGACGCGCCTGTCCAACCCGACCTACCAGGACCTGGTGACGGTCTCCAGCGTGCCCGAGCCCGGCAGCTATCTGCTGATGGCCACCGGCCTGATGGCGGTGGGCTTCATGGCGCGCCGCCGCCAGGGGCGCTGAGCCCAGGGCCCGCAGGGCGCAGGCAGGAAAAGGGCTTTTTCGGAAGCCCTTTGTCATTCGGGGGTGCCTACAATTCGCGCCATTCCCTTCTGTCAGAGCCAGCCCATGCCCGTCAATCTCAGCGCCCCCGATCCCGCCTCTCTGTTCCCCGTGCCCGGTGTGCGCCTGGGGGTGACGATGGCCGGCATACGCAAGGCCAACCGGCGCGATCTGAGCGTGATCGCGCTGGACGAGGGCGCCGCGGTGGCCGGCGTGTTCACCAAGAACCGTTTCTGCGCCGCGCCGGTGCAGATCTGCCGCGAGCACCTGGCTTCGCACGGCGGCATCCGCGCCATCCTCATCAACACCGGCAATGCCAATGCCGGCACCGGCGAAGACGGCCTGCAGCGCGCGCGCCAGAGTTGCGACGCGCTGGCCCGGCTGATGGGCGTGCAGCCCAGCCAGATCCTGCCCTTTTCCACCGGCGTGATCATGGAAACCCTGCCGGTGGATCGCATCATCGACGGCCTGCCGGCCGCGCTGGCGGCGCTGAAGGCCGATGCCTGGGCCGATGCCGCCGCCGGCATCATGACCACCGACACCTTGCCCAAGGCGGCCTCGCGCCGGGTGCAGATCGCTGGCAAGACCGTCACCATCAGCGGCATCTCCAAGGGCGCCGGCATGATCCGTCCGAACATGGCCACCATGCTGGGCTTCGTGGCCACCGACGCGAACATTGCGCCCGAGCTGCTGCAAAGCCTGGTGCGCGATGCGGCGGACGCCTCCTTCAACCGCATCACCATCGACGGCGACACCTCGACCAACGATTCCTTCGTACTGATCGCCACTCAGCAGGCCGGCCATGCGCGCATCGAGA
Source organism: Paucibacter sediminis (assembly GCF_030254645.1). NCBI lineage: Bacteria > Pseudomonadati > Pseudomonadota > Betaproteobacteria > Burkholderiales > Sphaerotilaceae > Roseateles > Paucibacter sediminis. The sequence goes on along the minus strand of NZ_CP116346.1, from coordinate 249,086 downwards.
GCCTGGCCAGCGCCGAGGGTCAGGTCTTGCGCGAGGCGGTGATCGCGGTGTCGCAGCAGCTTGCCCAGGCGATCGTGCGCGACGGCGAGGGCGCCACCAAGTTCATCACGGTGCAGGTGGAGGGCGGCCGCGACGAGGCCGAATGCCAGCTGGCCGCCTACGCGATCGCGCATTCACCGCTGGTCAAGACGGCCTTCTTCGCCAGCGACCCCAACCTGGGTCGCATCCTGGCGGCGGTGGGCTATGCCGGCATCGCCGACCTGGACCAGACCCTGATCGATCTGTTCCTCGACGAGGTGCATGTGGTGCGCCAGGGTGGCCGCCACCCCGACTATCGCGAGGAAGACGGCCAGCGCGTCATGAAGCAGGCCGAGATCACGGTGCGCGTGAAGCTGCACCGCGGCCTGGCCCACACCACGGTGTGGACCTGCGACCTCAGCCACGACTACGTGTCGATCAACGCCGACTACCGCAGCTGAGTTCGTGCATCAATGCCGGCAGCCCGGCCCATGCACATGCACGACCTGCTCGTGCTGGTGGCCGTGCCCGTGATCGTGCCCATGGCCGGCATGTGATTCCGCATAGGCGCCCGCCTCGGGCTCGAAGGCGGCCTGCACCTCGGTGACGATCAGATGCATCTGACGCAGCAGCTGCGCCAGCACATGGTCGGGCTCGAGCTGCAGATGCTCGGGCGTCAGTTCCAGCTGCACATGCCGGTTGCCCAGGTGGTAGGCCGCGCGCAGCAGGTCGAAGGGCGAGCCATGCTCGGCGCAGCTGCTGACGCGCAGCAGCGCCTGCGGTGCGGCCTGCACCTGGATCAGCGAGCCATCCTCGGCCACCAGCACGTCGCCACCGCGCATCACGGTGCCGCGCTGCAGGAAGATGCCCAGGGCGCGGCCCTGGCTGTCGCTCGCATCGAGCCGGCTTTTCTGGCGCTGGTCCCAGTCCAGCGAGAGGCTGGTGGCGCGCTTGAGCAGGGCCGGGGCCAGGCCCTGGCCGCGGGGAATGAGTTTGTTGACGGTCAGCATGCTAAGGGGCCCTCTGCGAGCCCTCCATGGGTCGCGGCGGGATCTTAGCGGGATGTTGGCCAAGGCGCGAACCGCCGCCCAGACCGGTGTCTGGGCAAGGCTCGCAACGCCGGCCAACGCCCGCCAAGTCCCGCCCCGAAGGGTTCGCGAGATAACGGGCCTGCTCGGGCGTTGCGGTGCTCGGCTTCGGGCCGCAGCCCGACCATCGCGCCGCGCCTACGAGCCGGCCCGTTCTCTCACGAACGCGGCCATGGAGGGCTCGCAGAGGGCCCCTAAAAGTCTACCGCCCGGGTCTTCATGCCCCTCGCGATCAAGGTGGCATTGATCAGCTGGGCCTCCTCGCGGGTGGCGAAGGGCCAGATGGTGGCGCGCCAGCCCTCGGGCGTCTGCATCACCTCGGCCTGCAGGCGGCTGCGATCGCCCACGGTTTGCGCCACCATGGCGCGCATGCGCGTCAGCATCGCCTCGGCGTCGCTCTTGCTGGCCAGGCTGGGGCCCACCAGGGCCACCACGCTCTGGCTGCGCGCGGCGAGCCGGGCGGTGGCCGTCTTGGCGGCCTCCGAGGGCGCTTCGCCCGAGAGCGTGCCGGCCGCGGAGGCGGCGGGCGCGGGCTCCGGCTTCTTGGCCGGCGCCGGCTTGGGCGCGGGCGCGCTCGCCGCGGCCGCCATCGCCGGTCTGGGCGGCTGGCTGGCGGCCTGGCTGGCAGCTTCGGCGGCCGCCTTGCGGGTGCGCGGCGTGCTCACCATATTCGGCCTGATGCTGGGAATGGTGCCGGCCGGCGCAAGTTCGTTCGGCAGCTCGGCTGCCGTCACGCCCACGGCTGCCGGAGGTGGCGCCGATGCCGGGATGGATGCCGATGCTGGTGACGATGCCGGCACGGAAGCGGCCGTGGCCGCCGGCATGCTGGGCTGGCTGGCCGGCGCGGCCACCGGCTCGGCTGCGGCGCTGGCGGGCGCGCTGGCCGCGCTGCTCCCGGCGTTGATGGCGCTGGCGGGGCTGGCGGCCGGGCTGGGCGCGGAGGCGGCGCTTGGTGGCGCCTCCTGCTGCGGCCCGGCCGAGGGCCAGAGCAGCCAGGCCGGCAGGGCCAGCAGGGCGGCCAGCAGCAGGCCCAGCGCGGCGACACGGCGCTTGTCCAAGCAGCGCCGCCCCAGCATCAGCAATTCGCTGCCATCGCCCTGGCCGATCAGCACGCGCGTGCGGGCGTCGCCGACATCGATGCCGGCGCTGGCAAGGTAGAGCTCCATCGGCCAGGCCCCCTGGCTGGCCCTGGCCACCAGGCTTTCGTCGATGGCGACGATGCGTTGCGGCCAATCGGCCTCGCCGGGCTGGGCGGTGTAGCCATGGGCGAGCGCGAACTGGGCCACCTGGGCCGACCGCAGGCCCGGGATGAAGCGTTCGCTGAAGACCGGCCAGGGCAGTTCGCCCAGCAGGCCGCGGGTCGGGCTGGCAAACAGCTGGCGCGGGTCCAGCGCCTTCCACCAGGGCTGCGGCGCAGCGAAGGCCGCGGTCGCCCGGCTGGCTGCATCGGCCGCGCGTGTCAGTGCCTCCTCCTCGCTGACCTCGTCGGTCAGGGTCGGCTCGCTCGCCTCCGCTGGCCGGCTGCCGCGCATGAAGGGCAGGGCCACGACACCCAGGGTGTGCACATCGCCGGGTGTGATGCGCAACGCCAATGGATGCCGGTTGTGCCAGGCCACCAGCTGTTCGACCAAACGCTCCATGCTCTCCCTAAGTCATTCCGTCAGATCCGGATGATGGGGTATCGGCAGATTGGGGTCAGGTCTGAATGGGTCAGCCTGTCAGGGCAACTCGCGCACCAGCCGCATGCCCACCAGGGTGTAGCGAGTGTCCGGATCGTTCCAGTTGCGATAGGACGCGCGGGCATAGAAGCTCCAGGTGTGCCAGGAGCCGCCGCGCCGCACCTTGACGCCGCCCTCGGCCGGGCCCTGCGGATCTTCCACCGGCGAGTGGGCGTAGTAGTCGTCGCCATGCCAGTCCGACACCCATTCCCAGGCGTTGCCATGCATGTCGTGCAGACCCCAGGCATTCGGCGCAAAGCTGCCCACCGGCGCGGTGAAGGAGAAACCATCGTGATGCGGCAGCGCAAAGGCACGCCATTGGGGCCAGAGGCTGGCGCTGTCCTGGTCGAACACATTCGCCACCTGGGCCAGGCTCTCGGGCGCATCGCCGCTGTGATAGCGGGTGCGGCTGCCGGCGCGGCAGGCGTACTCCCATTCGGCCTCGGTGGGCAGGCGGTAGCGCCGGCCCTCGGTCTGGCTGAGCCAGGCCGCCAGCGCCTGGGCGTCGTGCCAGGTCACGTTCACCACCGGATGCTCTTCGCTCTGCGTGAAGCCGGGGTTGCGCCAGGAGTAGCGTCGCTGCCGCCCCTCGAAGGCGTCGCCGCGCGCGCTGCTGGCGGGGTCGTAACTGGGGTTGTAGCCATAGCCCCCGGTGCCGTCGCGCTCGGCGTCGGGCACATAGCCGGAGGCGAGCAGAAAGCGGCGGAACTGGCCCACCGTGACCTCGTGCTGGCCCATCTGGAAGGCGCGTGTGATGCGCACCCTATGCACCGGCGCCTCGTCCGCCAGCAGCAGGAAGCGCTCGCGCGGGTATTGCGGGTAGGCCTGGGCCAGGGCGTCCGGGCGCTCGTCGCTGCCCATCATGAACTCGCCCGCCGGGATGGTGACGAAGTGCATGCCCAGGCTGTTGGTGCTGCGCTCGGGCGGCGCCATCCGCCCGCCGGCGCAGCCCCCCAGCAAGGCGCAACAAAGCAGCAGGCCGGCAACGGCCGGGGGCGCGATGGACGGGAATGCGGGCAGATGCATGAGCCCAATGATCCGACCGCCGGGCGATGTGCGCGCCTGCCGAAAACCCTGCTTGAGTGTCAGGTCTTGCCCTGTGACTTTCTCCCCAACTTCTACCCCCTTCATGGGATATACGAAAAGTAACAGCGTGCTACATTTTCCGCCGTTTGACGCGTTCCGGCCGCGCAAGGCCGGGGTGCTTGGACAACGGCGCCGCTGCATTGGCGGCATGTTCAATGCAATGCTCACGAGAGGATGCAGGGCGCGCCGGGATGGGTCCGTGCAAGCGGATCGGCCTTGCTCTCTCCGATCGAGCTGGGAGAGTAATTTGAATAATCACAAGATCTTGCGCTCATGGGGTGCCCTGAGCCTGTCTGGCGCGTTGTTGCTGCTGGGCGGCTGCGCGTCCATGCAGAGCCACGACAAGCATGCCTCGGCCGTGCAGGCCACCGCCCGTACCGGCGGCGTGGCGGCGGCGCTGGCCCAGCATGAGGCCTCCGCCACTTCGGCCGACGCCAAGGCCGAGCTGCTGTTCAATATGGAGCGCGGCGAGCTGCTGCGCCTGAACAAGCGTTATGCCGACAGCACCGAGGCCTTCCTGCTGGCCGACCAGAAGGTGCAGCAATGGGAAGAGACCGCCAAGACCAACCCCAGCAAGCTGCTGGGCATGGCCGGTGCGGCGCTGATCAGCGAGCGCCTCAAGGTCTACGAAGGCCAGGACTATGAAAAGGTCTGGCTGACCACGCGCCTGGCGCTGAACCGCCTTTCCGAGGGTGACCTGGAGAAGGCGCGCGTCGACGTCAAGCGCACCCACGAGCGCGAGGCGGTGATTGCCGAGCTGCGCGCCAAGGACACCGCGGCGGCCGAGGAGGAAGCCAAGTCCAAGGGCGTGGATGCCAAGGGCAAGGAGCTCAACGGCTATCCGGTCGAGACGCTCAACGACCCCGAGGTGCTGCAACTCAAGAACGGCTACCAGAATGCGCTGAGCCATTACCTGGCCGGCTTCATCTACGAGGTGACCAATGAGCCGGGCCTGGCAGCACCGGGCTATCGCAAGGCCATCGAGCTGCGCCCCGAGACGCCGCTGCTGGAAGAAGGCCTGCGCGGCCTGGACGACCGCACCAGCTTCACCCACAAGCGCCGCCAGCAGATGACCGACGTGCTGTTCGTGGTGGAGGCCGGCAATGCACCGGCGCGCAAGCCCAAGGGCTTCACCATCCCGGTGCCGGTGGGCGGTTCGCTCCGCACGGTGAGCATTTCCTACCCGGTGATCGACCCGTCCAAGGACGCGATGCTGAGCAATCTGCAGGCCGGCGGCCGTGACTTCAAGCTCGAGCGCGTGGTGGACGTGAACGTGATGGCACGCCGGGCGCTGAAGGACGAAATGCCCGGCATGGTGCTGCGTGGCGTGACCCGCGCGGTCGCCAAGGCAGTGGTGCAGAACGAGCTGGAAAAGCGTGCCGGCATGTTCGGCGCGCTGGTGGGCATCGCCGCCTCGGCGGTGACTGAGCAGGCCGACGACCGCATCTGGCGCATGCTGCCCGGTCGCGTCTATCTGGCCCGCGGCTATCTGCCGCCCGGTGAGCATCAGGTGAGCATCAATGGCCGCGCGCTGGATGCACCGGTGAAGGTGGCGGGCCAGTACGCCGTGGTGCCGCTGCGCGTCTACGAGGAGCAATTCCTGGTCGGCGACGTGTCGCAGTTCGGCCGCCTGATGGCCGCCGCGCCGCCGGCCGCCGCACCCGCCGCCACCGCTGCGGTGGTGAGCGAACCGGTCAAGCCCGCGGCCAAGCCGGCCGCCAAGCCCGTTGCCAAGCCGGCCGCCGCCAAGCCCGCGGCAGCCGCCACCGCCACGCCGACGAAGAACTGAAGTGAGGATCAAGAAGATGCAACGCAAGGCAATCAAACCCGTCAGCGCCGCCCTGTTCGCCCTGGGCCTGCTGCTCGGCACCGGCGCCCAGGCCCAGAAGGCCGACGAAACCTCGCCCGCCATCGCCGCCAAGCTGGACCTGCGCGGTTCGCCCAAGGGCATCAAGGTGGCCGAGATGCGCATCCAGCGCAAGAACGACACCCTGGTGGTGCAGGCCGATCTGCAGAACGTCGAGAACAAGGACCGCGTGGTGTTCCACCGCTTCCGCTGGCTCGACTCGGTGGGCAATCAAGTGGGCGATGGCGAGGGCTGGAAGCAGACCACCGTGCTGGGCCTGCAGACCGTCACCCTCAAGGGCGTGGCCCAGCATCCCTCGGCCGTGGACCTCAAGCTCGAGATGAGCGTGGAAAGCAAGTGAGCGCCCGGCGCGCACAGACAGAACAAGGAAGGACAAGAACATGAAGACCAAGCTCACGATCCGTACGACCCTCACGCTCGCCGCCCTGCTGGCGAGCGCCGTCCTCGCCGGCTGCGAGACCCATGTTTCCTCACCGGTGGTGCGCTTCCAGCGCCAGGTGAACTATGGCGACTCCAAGGCGGTGGAACTGGTCACCAACGAGTTCGGCTCCACCGACCTGCAGATGATTGCCGAGAAGATGGTGGGCAGCCTGCTCGAGACCGGCATCTTCCAGGGCCGCCCCACGGTGACCATCTCGACGGTGAAGAACAAGACCAGCGAATACATCGACACCACCAATGTGATGAACTCGATCCAGACCGCCCTGGTCAAGTCGGGCAAGGTGCGCTTCACCCGCTCGATCAACGAGATGCAGCAGGGTGTGGACGAGTTGCAGCGCCAGAACCAGAGCGGCCTCTACAAGCAGAACACCACCGCCAAGGTGGGCCAGATGACGGCCGCCAAGTACAGCCTGGAAGGCGAGCTGACTTCCATCGTGAAGCAGAATTCGCAGACCAAGGACGTGTACTACAAGTTCACGCTGAAGATGTTCGATGTGCAGGAAGGCACGATCGAATGGCAGGAAGAAAAAGACATCCGCAAGACCAGCAAGCGCTGAGCAGGGAGAAGAGCATATGAACCGTCGCAACATCATCACCGGCGCCTGCCTGGCCGCGCTGGCCGCTCTGGCCGGCGTGGCCCAGGCCCAGCAGGGCCAGCCGCCCAAGGTGGCCGTCACCGACCTTGCCTACACCCAGGCGGTGGCCCAGTACTTCGAAGCCGGCACCGTCAAGAGCAGCGGTGGCGTCACGGCCAACCAGCATGGCATCGTCGCCACCCAGCAGAGCTCGGGCACCTATGTCTCGGGTACCTACAGCTATATGGAGCAGCGTGAGCTGGGCTCCTTCAGCAACGACATTCGCGGCGCCATGCTCAAGGGCGGCCAGTTCCGCCTGGTGCAGGGCAAGCGCTTCGATGCCGGTGACCCGCAGCCTACCAAGGCCGAGCAGGCGCTCAACCAGATCCAGACCGGCAAGATGGCCAAGCCGGTGCGCCAGCCCGAGGTCAAGGACGTGATCGCGCGCATCAAGAAGGGTGAGTTCAACGGCGCCGACTATGTGCTGTTCGGCACCCTCACCAGCCTGGAGTTCCGCGATTCGCTCTCGCCCCTGCAGGGCACCACCAGCGCCTCCTACCAGTTCAGCCTGGACCTGGTGGCCGACTTCTCGCTCATCAGCACCAAGACCTACGAGATCAAGGCCTCGTTCTCGGCCCAGGGCGCCGGCAACGACACCAAGCTGCTCTCCAACCGCGGCGACGTGCAACCGCCCAACCGCGGCAAGGTGATACGCGAGACCTCCAAGAGCTTGGCCGAGAACGTCTACGAGCAGATGGCCGACCAGTTGGGCCTGCCGGGCCTGCCCGAGAGCGGCAACACGCCGCGCCGCAGCGGCAATGCGATGCCGCCGCCGGCCTCCAACGAGGGCACCGTGATCCTGAAGTGATCGTTGCGCGCGCATTGCGCCGGGCTTGCATGGCCTGGCTCCTGCTGCTGGGCACGCCCGGCTGGGGGGCCGGGCCTTCTGCTTTATTCACGCCGCTGGAATTGCCGACGGCGCGTGAGGCTCAGGTCTTGCTGGCCTGGCACCGGCCGGCCCTGCTGGCGCCGGCGCGCTACCAGGTGCTGGTGCTGCCCGGCTCGGGCTGTAGTGGCTGGGCGGGGGTGGCCGAGCCGATGTTCCGTGGCCTTGGCCATGCCGAGCTACTGCTGCTGCACAAGCCAGGCGTGCAGCCCTGGGAGCGCCACGCTGCGGAGGATTGCCCCGCCGATTTCGTGCGGGCCGATCGCCTGAGCGCCTGGCTCGCCGACGCGCGCGCGGCCCTGCAGGCCTGGGTGCGCCGGCCCCAGTCCGAGTCTGGCCCCGCAGGCCTGCCGGTGCTGCTGATCGGCGTCTCCGAGGGGGCCGAGTTGCTGCCCGAGCTGGCGCCCGAGATTCCCGGGCTGCGCGGACTGGTGATGATTGGTGGCTCGGGCCTGGACCCGGCCGAAGCGGCCGAGCTGCAGGCTCGGCGCCTGGGCGAGGCGCGCGCCTGGGCCAGCGTGCGCGCCGCCGCACAAGGGCCGCTCGCTGACGCCACGCTGCGCGATGGCCGCAGCCTCGGCTACTGGCGCGACCTGCTGGCCTGGCGCGTGGCCGAACCCCTGCTGGCCGGCGACGCAGACCTGTTGCGTGCCTGGGGCGGCCGCGACGCGCTGGTGCCGCCGCTGGCCTACCAGCGCTTTGCGGCGCTGGCCGCTGTGCGCCGTCCCGAGTCCTTCTGCGACTGGCCGGTGCCCGAGGGCAATCATGGCCTGCAGTCGCCGGGGGGCGACCATCTGCAGCGCCTGTGGGCCGGGCTGGAGCGCTGGGCACGCGAGCCCGGGCGGCGCCTGTGCGCGATGGCGGACAATCGGGACCCGCCCTAGCACCAGCACCGCCCGTGTCCCCTTCCTTTTTCCAGCAACTCCTGCGCAGCGAAGCCCCTGCCGCCCCGGATGCCCTCCAGCGCTTCATGCATCTGCTGGCCCTGTCCCTGCAGACCGGCAGTTTCGGCAAGCTGATGCTGGGCAAGCCGCAGGGCGGCGATGCCGATCTGGAGCGCCTGCTGGTGCGCGAGGTGCAGCTGCGCGGCGAGCGCCAGCTCTCGATGGTGTGGCGCCATCGCACCAAGGACGTCACCAAGAACCACGGCTTCGACGAGGGCCTGGCGCTGCTGCATGGGCTGCTGGGCCGGCAGTTCCTGCATGCCCATCTGCTGACCCAGGGCGAGGACGTGCAGCTGAGCTTCAGCCGCAAGGGCAAGGCCAGCTTGCGGGTCGGCAAGCTCAGCGCAGCGGCCGATGCCAGTGCTGCCGAGGCCGGCACCGACGAACACAACCGCGACAAGCAGCGCTACCTGGATCTGCAGCGCCCGTTCTGGGCCGATCTCGGCCTCACCCATTCGGTCAAGGGCGATTTGCAGCTGGTGCCGGCGATGTCGCGCAAGTGGAAGCAGATCAACAAATTCATCGAGGTGTTCGCGGCCGCGCTGAAGGCCTCGCGCCTGGCGGACAGCCCGGACGTGCATGTGGCCGATTTCGGCTCGGGCAAGGGCTATCTGACCTTTGCCACCTACGACTATCTGCGCGGCCTGGGCAAGGACGCCCAGGTTACCGGTGTCGAGCTGCGCGACGACATGGTGAAGCTGTGCGGCGCGGCCGCGGCCCGCCATGGCCTGGCGGGCCTGCGCTTCGACCAGGGCGATGTGCGCAGCTACACGCCGGCGCGGCTGGACGTGATGATCGCCCTGCATGCCTGCGACATCGCCACCGATTACGCCATCCACCTGGGCCTGCGCGCCGGCGCCGCCATCATCATGTGCTCGCCCTGCTGCCACAAGCAGCTGCGCCCGCAGCTGAAGTCGCCCGCGCTGTTGCGGCCGTTGCTGCAGCATGGCATCCACATGGGCCAGGAGGCCGAGATGGTGACCGACGGCCTGCGCGCGCTGCTGCTCGAGGCCGAGGGTTACGACACCCAGGTGTTCGAGTTCATCTCGCTGGAGCACACCAGCAAGAACAAGATGATTCTGGCGGTCAAGCGCGCCGTGCCGCTGCCGGCGGCGCGGCGCCAGGAGCTGCTGGACCAGATCGCCGAGATCAAGCGCTTTTACGGCGTGCGCGAGCAGGCGCTGGAGAGCCTGCTGTGCGCGGCCTAGGCGGCGGGCGGCAGAAGAAGGGACAAGCAGGGTTTTGTCGCGACGCCGCCAGGGTTCCATGATCGAAGCTCCTTCGTAAACCGGGAGCGACCATGAACACCTTGCTGCGTCTGAGTGTTGTTGCCATGCCCGTCCTGCTGGCTGCGGGCGCGCGAGCCGATGTGGTGACGGACTGGAACCAGAGGGCCAGCGAGATCACCGTGGCCCACCAGGCCGGGCCCTGGGGCCAGGCGCCGATGGTGCTGATCCAGGCGGCGGTGTTCGAATCCGTGAATGCCATCACGCGGCGTTTTCCGCAGGCCGGCTACCTGAAGCTGGAGGCGCCGGCCGGGGCCTCGATCGACGCCGCCGTGGCCGCGGCCAACCGCGTCGTGCTGAACCGCATGGCGACGACGCAGACCGCGGCCATCGAGGCGGCCTACCAGGCGGCGCTGGCCGCGATCCCGGACGGGCCCGCCAAGGCGGACGGCATCGCGCTGGGTGAGAAGGCCGTGGCCGGCATCCTGGCGCTGCGGGCCCCCACGGGCGCGTCGCCGGTGTTCTACCGCCCCGTCACCGGCCCCGGCCAGTATGTGCCGACGGTGCTGCCGGTCATGGCCGACCTGCCGCCCGGGAAATGCTGGCTGCTCGAGCGGCCCGATCAGTTCCGCCCCGGGCCGCCCCCTGATCTGAAGAGCGCGGTCTGGGCGCGCGACTACAACGAGGTCAAGGCCTTCGGTGCGCGCACCGGCAGCCAGCGCGATGCCGAGCAGACCGAGATCGCCCGCTTCTGGGCCGCGACGACGCCGACCATCTACTACCCGATCGCCCGCTCGGTGGCGAACCAGCCTGGGCGCGAGCCGACGCAGAACGCGCGCCTGCTGGCGGCCAGCGGGCAGGCCATGGTGGACGCCATCGACGCCGTCTTCGACGCCAAGTACCACTACCACTTCTGGCGCCCCTTCACGGCGATCCGCAATGGCGACCGGGACGGCAACGACGCCACCGAGCGCGACGCCGGCTGGCTGCCCCTGATCGACACGCCCATGCACCCCGAGTACCCCTGCGCGCATTGCACCATCGCCGGCTCGCTGGGCGCGGTGCTGAAGGCCGAGATCGGCGATGGGCCGACGCCGCGCCTGTCCACCACCAGCCCGACCCTGCCCGGCGTGACGCGCTCATGGACCAGCGTCGACGCCTTCATGCAGGAGGTCATCAATGCGCGCGTCTACGACGGCGTGCATTACCGCAACTCGGGCGAGGTCGGCCGCGCGCTGGGCAACAAGGTCGGCGAGCTGTCGGCGGCCAAGCTGCTGCGCTGAGCGCTCGCGCGGCTAAAGAAAGAAGGGCGGACCCGGTGAGGGGTCCGCCCAAATGCGCTGAATAAGACACCGCCCGTGGACATGGCAAAAGCCTGTGGGGCTGCGGTGTGGAGGCGAGCGCAAATGCGCAGGCAAGAGCGAGCCGCCGGGCGGCACGCGGCCCGGGCGCTATGAAATCAGTGGCATGGCCGGCACAGACGCCAGACCGCGACGTGGAGCGGGCCGGTGATACGGCACGCGGACGGGGGCGGGGCGGCTGTTGCGAAAGCGCATGAGGCTATCATCGGCCAAGGGCAAGCGGGGTATTGCGCCGAAGAAGGCGCCACTATCGAGGCAATCTTGATGGTCTGTTTTTCCCGCTATTTCGACCGATCCTGACCAGAGGGGCGTGATTTTGCGGATGTGGACGAGGCGCGCCTGCCTGGCCGGCCTGACGAGCCTGGCGGCCTGCGGCCGCGACCCCGCGCCGGCCGGCGACTACCAGCCCAGCTATGCCGATGCGCCGGCGGGGGCCGAGGGCGAGTTGCTGTTCGCGGTCCATCCCCTGCACAACCCGGCCAAGCTGTTCGAGGTCTACGGGCCTCTGGTGGACTGGCTCAACCGCCAGCTGCCCGAGGCCAGGCTCAAGCTGCAGGCCTCGCGCAACTACGAGGAGTTCGAGCGCCAGCTGCAGCAGCGGCGCTTCGCCTTCGCCCTGCCCAATCCCTACCAGACCCTGCTGGCCAGCCGGCATGGCTATCGCGTGTTCGCCAAGATGGGCGACGACGAATCCTTCCGCGGCATCCTGCTGCTGCGGCGTGACGGGCCGGTGCACGCGATCGCCGATCTGCGTGGCCGCGCCATCAGCTTCCCGGCGCGCAGCGCGCTGGCGGCGACCATGATGCCGCAGTACTTCCTGCACCGCCACGGCCTGCCGCTGGCCGCCTATGAGCAGCGTTACGTCGGCTCGCAGGAGTCGGCCATCATGAACACCGTGCTGGGCAACACCGCGGCGGCGTCGACCTGGCCGCTGCCCTGGCGCGCCTTCCAGCGCGAGCATCCCGACGAGGCCGCCCGGCTGGTGCAGGCCTGGCAGACCGACACCCTGCCCAACAACGCCCTGGTGGCGCGCGACGACGTGCCGGCCGCGCTGGTGGCGCGGCTGCGCCAGCTGCTGCTGGAGCTGCATCGTCACGCCGAGGGTCAGGTCTTGCTGGCGCGCATCCCGCTGACGCTGTTCGAGGGCGCCGACGAGGCGACCTATCGGCCGGTGCGCCAGTTCATGGACGAATTCGAGCGCTCGGTGCGCGGGGTGCAGGGATGATGCGACTGTTGCGGCCGCTGCTGGCCTGGTGGCGTGGCATCTCCATCCGCATGCAGCTGATGCTGGGCATGGCGGCCAGCCTGGCGCTGTGCGTGAGCCTGCTGGCCTGGCAGCAGCTGCGCACGCAGAGCGAGCTGCTGCGCGCGCAGCATCTGGCCCAGGCGCGCGACCTGGCCGGCGCGCTGGCGGTCAGCGCCGCGCCCTGGGTGATGGCGGACGACCTGGCGGGCATGCAGGAGGTGATTGCCTCGGTGGCCCAGGCCTCCGAGGTGCGCTATGCCATGCTGGTGTCGCTGCAGGGGCGCGTGATGGCGCACAGCCAGGCCGGCCATACCGGCCGTTTCATGAGCGACGCCGCCAGCCGGGCCTTGCTGGCGCAGCCGGCGCGGGTGCAGATCGTGGCGGCCAGCGAGACCTTCACCGACATGGCGGCGCCGGTGATGGCGGGCGCGCGCCAGCTCGGCTGGGCGCGCGTGGGCATGGGCAACGAGGCGGTGCAGCGCGGCGTCGAGCAGGCGCGCACCCAGGCCCTGTGGATGCTGCTGCTGGCCCTGCTGCTGGGCGGCGTGGTGGCGGTGCTGATCGCCGATGGGCTGACGCGCGGCCTGCAGCGCCTGGTGGATGCGCTCGACCAGGTCAGCCTGGGCCAGCGCGGCTTCCGCCTCGGCGCGCAGCGCCACAACGAGCTGGGCCGCCTGGGCGAAGGCTTCGACAGCATGCTGGGGGCGCTGGAGCGCCGCGAGACCGAGAGCCTGGCCGCCGGTGCGGCGCTGGCCGAGAGCGAGCAGCGTTTTCGCGCGCTGTTCGAGCTCGCCGCCGTGGGCGTGGCGCAGACCGACGCGCAGGGGCGGGTGGAGCGCGTCAACCAGCGCTGCGCGCAGATCCTGGGCTGGAGCCAGGTGGACCTGTGCGGCAAGGCCTGGCGCGAGCTGGCCGACCCGCAGGACCTGGTACGCCTGCAGCCGCAACTGGAAGCCCTGCGGGAGGGGCAGATCCACGAGTTCGAAACCGAGGCGCGCTTTGTGCGCGCCGATGGCACGACGATCTGGCTGTCGCTGACGGTGGCCAGCATGGGCGCCGAGGGCGTGCCCGCGCCCGGCATCGTGACAGTGATCCAGGACATCAGCAGCCGGCGCGCCGCCGAGGAAAAGCTGCGCCAGGCCGCGAGCGTGTTCGAGAGCACCAGCGAGGCCATCATGCTGACCGATGCGCAGGCCCGCATCGTCGCGGTGAACCCCGCCTTCACCCAGATCTCCGGCTACGCCGAGGCCGAGGTGCTGGGCCGCAATCCACGCCTGATGCAGTCGGGCCGCCAGTCGCCCGGCTTCTACCGCGAGCTCTGGACCAGCCTGCTCCACACCGGGCGCTGGCATGGCGAGATCTGGAACCGGCGCAAGAGCGGCGAGATCTTCCCGGCCTGGGTCACGCTGAGCGTGGTGAAGAACGAGCGCGGCGAGGTCACCAACTATGTGAGCGTGCTGAACGACCTCAGCCTGATGCGCGAGGCGCAGCAGCAGCTGGACCACCTGAGCGGCCACGACGCCCTCACCAGCCTGCCCAACCGCACCGTGTTCCGCGAGGGGCTGCAGCAGGCGATCGAGCGTGCCCGCCGCGACGGCCGGGTGCTGGCGATGATCTTCGTCGACCTCGACCGCTTCAAGAACGTCAACGACACGCTCGGCCATCCGCTCGGCGACGAGCTGCTGCGCTCCGCCAGCCAGCGCCTGCGCGCGCTGCTGCCGCCCACCACGCTGCTGGCGCGCCTGGGCGGCGACGAGTTCGGCCTGGTGCTGGACGACGATGCCAGCGTGCATGGCTGCCTGGCCTGCGCGCAGCGCCTGCTGCTCGATTTCGAGCGCGCCTTCCATATCGGTGGCCATGCCCTGGTGGTGACGCTGAGTCTGGGCATCAGCCTGTTCCCCGAGGACGCCAGCGACGCCGACACCCTGGTGCGGCATGCCGAACGCGCCATGTACGAGGCCAAGACCAAGGGGCGCAATGCCTACCAGTTCTTCGAGCCCGGCCTGGCCGCGGGGGTGCTGGAACGCCTGATGATGGAAACGGCGCTGCGCGGCGCCGCCGGGCGCGGCGAACTGCGGCTGCATTTCCAGCCCCAGATCGATCTGCGCAGCGGCGCCCTGGCCGGCGTGGAGGCGCTGGTGCGCTGGCAGCATCCGCAGCTGGGCCTGGTGTCGCCGGCGCAGTTCATCCCGCTGGCCGAAGAGGTGGGCCTGATCAGCGAGATCGGCGACTGGGTGCTGCAGCAGGCCTGCGCGCAGATGGTGGCCTGGGAGGCCCAGGGCCTGCGCGTGCCGCGCATCGCCGTCAACCTCTCGGTGCAGCAGATCGAGGACCCGCAGCACATGGCGCGGGTGGCGCAGGCGCTGGCGCACAGCGGCCTGGCCGGCGCGCGCCTGGAGCTGGAGGTCACCGAGTCGCTGATCATGCGCCAGCCCGAGCAGGCGCAGCGGCATCTGCAGGAGCTGCTGAGCCTGGGGGTCGAATTCGCGATCGACGATTTCGGCACCGGCCATTCGAGCCTGGCCTATCTGCGTCGGCTGCCGCTGCACCGGCTCAAGATCGACCAGTCCTTTGTGCGCGACATCGGCGAGGACAGCGGCGGCGAGGCGATCGTGCACGCCGTCATCGCGCTGGCCCGCGCGCTGGGCCTGCACACGGTGGCCGAGGGCGTGGAACAGCCGCACCAGGCCGAGTTCCTGCGCCAGGCCGGCTGCGACACCGTGCAGGGCTACCATTTCGGCCGGCCGATGCCGGCGGCGCAGCTGCTCGAGCGCTGGCTGGACGCGCCCGCTAGGGCGCCGTCGGACGCAGCTCCAGCCGCACCGCCGGGGCCTTGAGGCCCTTGCTGCTGCTACCGCTGGCCGGCACCTCGCTCCAGTCCCACTCGCCCTTCACGCAGGTCTGCTTGACCTTGAACCAGAGCGTGCCGGGCGTGGCCGGCAGGCTGCCGCGCAGCGCGAACTCGTCGTACCAGTCGTCCTGCAGATAGGAGGCCTCGCTGCTGGCGGTCCAGCTCACCTCGGCCAGTTCCTCGGTGACGCTGCGCCCATGGCTCTCGTAGGGCGTGGCGAGCTTTTCGCGGCGCAGCGCCAGCGTCCAGCCCGGCTTGGGGACGGGTTTGGCGCCGCGGAAGCCGGGCGGCAGGATCACGCTCACGCGCGTGGTGGCCGAGCCCTCGCAGCCATGGCCGATGCGCAGCACCGCCTTGTAGGGGCTGCCTGCCGGGGCCTCGGGCTGCTCTAGCGTGACATGGGCGTGGGCGGCGGCGCTCAGCAGCAGGGCGCTGAACAGGATGGGTTTGATGATTTGCATGAGGTGCTCCGCTCAGAGGTCGAACTTCAGTTCCGCATGGAAGGTCCGCTGCGGATAGGGGTGGAAGTTCCAGTACTGGTAGTTGTTGAGGTTGTCGATGCCGCCGGCCAGGGTCCATTGCTTGCTCACCTGCCACTGCATGCGTACATCGGTGGTGAAGAACTTCGAGAAGCCCTGGTAGGCAAAGCCGTTGGGGTCGCTGTTGTTGAGCGTGCCGTACTGGCGGCCCGAGTAGCGCAGGCCGTAGGAGGCCGAGAGCGCCGGCGTCAGCGCGTAGCTCAGCAGCGCGGTGGCGCGCCACTTCGGCACGCGCGGCTGCTGGCGGCCGATGGTGTCGCCCGGCTGCGCGACGAAGCCCTCGTTGGCGAGGATCTTGGAGTCCGCGTAGGTCAGGCTGGCGGCCAGCTCCAGGCCCCGCGTGAGCAGATCGCTGCCCTGGTAGGACAGCTCCATGCCCAGCGTGCGCATGCGCGCGATGTTCTGCGTGCTGCTGACCGACCTGCCCTCGATCACCGCGGCCTGCGCGTACAGCGCATCGCGCGTATCCTCGTGGAACAGCGTGCCGCGCAGCTGCTGCCGCGTGCCGTCCGACCAGCCCAGGCTGAGTTCGCTGGTCCAGCCGCGCTCGGGCTTCAGATCCGGGTTGGTGACGGGGTCGTTGGGCACATAGGCGCCGCCGGCGCTCACGCCGCCCTGGTAGAGCTCGCCCGCGGTGGGGAAGCGCACGGCCCGGCCGGTGGAGAGCTTGGCGGTCCAGTCGGCGTTGATCTCGAGGCCCAGCGCGGCCTTGGGCGAGAGCGCGCGCGCCACGCGCGTGGCGAAGCCCAGGGTCTTGCCGTCCGAGGCCGGCGAGGCCGTCTTGCTGCCCTCGCTGGCGCGCCATTCCTCGGCGCGCAGGCCCAGCACGGCCTGCAGCGCCGGGCTCAGCGTCCAGGCATCTTGGGCGTAGGCGCTGCGCAGCTCGGTGCGGCCGCTGAAGGCGGTGAACAGCGCCGTGGGCGCGCCGCCGCGCCAGTCGGCCAGCTCGCTGACGCGCTGGCGCCAGCGGTAGCTGTCCTGCTGCAGGCCGAAGTCCAGCACATGCCCGGCGCCGGGGCGCAGCACGCCCTTGGCCGCCAGCGTGGACCAGCCGGTGCCGCCCTGGTCGGTGAGGCGGCCGCTGCCGCCTGCATCGGCGCCGGGGCGCGCCAGCAGCGGCGCGCGCGACTCGTCGCGGTCGTACTGGTAGGCGCTGGCGGCCAGCTCGAAGTCGAACGCGCCGCCGCTGTGGCTCTTGATCGAGAGGCCCTGCATCAGGTGCTGCAGCGCGTCGCGCGACTGGCCGAAATCGTTCGCGCCCAGGCTGTAGCCCTTGCCATCGAGGCTGACGGGCGTGGCCTTGGCCGTGCCGCTGTTGGCGGCCGCGGCATAGAAGGGCATGCCGGCGGCGTCGCGCAGATAGCTGATGCTCTGGTTGCGCGTCTCATTGCCCCACCAACCCAGGGTGTAGCTGGCGCGCAGGCTCGGGCTCAGCGCGTAGGCGAGCTTGATCTTGGCATGCTGCTGCACCGTGTGCATCTGGGTGCCGGCGCCCAGCAGCAGCCAGGGCGTGTTGCTCTTGTCGGCGTTCAGGATGCTGCCGCTCAGCGGCGGGGCGCCGGCGGCCGGCGCGCTGCTGGAGAGCGGCTTGGTGATGAAGGTGAGCGGCTGGCCATCGCTGTCGAGGCGGTTCACATTGATCCACCAGGAGAAGGCGCCGGCGCGGTCGCCCAGCGAGGCGCTGGCATGCTGGCCGCCGTAGTTGGCCTCGCTGCCGTAGAGCTTGAAGGGCTGGTGGAACAGGCCGAGCTTGGCATGGGCCTCGAAGGCCTTGGGGCTGCGCGTCTGGTAGTCCACCACCGCGCCCACCGAATTGCCGGCATAGGCGGCCGAGAAGGGGCCGTAGAGCACGTCCACGCGCGCGATCTCCTCCGGCGTCACCAGCCCCCAGCGCGGCGTGAAGCTGGCGCCGTTGCCGAGCAGGTTGGAGAGCTGGATGCCGTCGGCAAACACCAGCGAGCGCGCGCTGTTGCCGGTGCCCGAGGCGCGGGTGGAGAGCACGGCGTGGTTGTAGTCGCCGATATAGCGCTTGCGCACCAGCAGGCTGGGCAGGTATTTGAGGGCGTCCTGGGCATCGGTGGCATTGATGCTGCGCGCGATCTCCTCGGCCGTGATGCCTTCCATGGTGGTGGGGATGTGGGTCGGCAGCGAGCTGGGCGCCTGGCCGACGATCATCACGATGTCGAGCTTGGCGACGGGGGAGGCGGAGGGCGTGGCGGCAATTTCCACGGCGTCATCGCCGCAGTCTTCGCAGGCCTGGGCGGCGGACAGGGCGGCCGTGATTGCCAGGCACAAGAGCCTGGGCATGGAGGGAAACTTCATGGCGATTCGAATGTGCGTCGACCTATCGGCCGAGCGGATGTGGGCCCTGGCAACTTGCCAGGGATTGCTGGTGAATCAGGCCAGCAGGGACGGAGGTGCGCGCGATTGCGCCGGGCGCCAGGTGAAGGGTGTTCTTGGCGCGCTGTAGAAGCGCGCGGGCATCTCGAAGTGCAGCGGCAGCAGTTGCAGCGCCGGCAGCGCGGCCGCGGGTGGCGGTGCCAGGTCTTGCGCCTGCAGGCCGCAGAACGGGCAATGCGCCAGCAGCCCATGGGTGGGGTCCTGCTCGCGCGCGCCGGCAGGGTCGCGCTTCTCGGCGCGCGGCGCCACCACGCTGCTGCGGCAGACCTGGCTCCAGGCCAGCGCATCGCCGCGCGCCCAGGCCAGCGCCTGCGAGGCGGCCGGGGCCAGCATCGCGAACAGCAGGCACAGATTGACCAGCCAGCGGCTCGTCAACCCGGGGCGGCGCAGCAGCATGGGCTTACTTTTTCAGTGCGCGGGCATGCCCAGCTGGCGCGCCTCGGCCTGCACCTCGACGCTCTCGCGCTGCTTGCTGGCCTTATCCTCGAACACCAGGGTCAGCACCAGCTTGTCGCCGGCCTTGATGGGCTGCTTCAGGTCCATCAGCATGACGTGCAGGCCGCCCGGCTTGAGCTCCACCAGCTGGCCGGCCGGCAGCTCCAGCGCCGGCACGGCGCGCATCTTCATGGTGCTGCCGTCCATCACCATCTCGTGCACCTCGACCACGCCGGCGGCCTTGCTGTGCGCCTCGACCAGGCGGCTGTCGCGCTTGGCCTTGAGCTGGAGAAAGGCGCCGGTGGCCTTTTGCTGGGCCACGGTGGCGCGCACCCAGGCCTGGCTGACGTCAACCTGGGCGAGCGCCTGGCCGGCGAGAGCCAGGCTGGCGATGGCGAGCGAAATTTTGAAGATGGATTTCATGAGCGGTGGCTCCTGGCAAGCGAGAGGGGACTGAGCACTCGGAGGCGGGCGCGCCCGAGCGGAGCTTGCGGGCAAGGGCGCCCGCGCGAACGGATCTCAGACGCCTTGCGGTGGCGCGCGCGCCGGCGCGCTGGGCCAGGGGGCCGGCCGCATGGCCGTGCCCAGGCCCAAGGCGGGCAGGGCCTCGCGCAGATCCTGGCGCAGGGTCAGGGCCGGCGCGGCCGGCGGCGGCAGGCTCAGGTCCTGCACCTGCAGGCCGCACCAGGCGCAGCCGGCGAACAGGCCATGGGTGCCGGTCTGCGCATCCGGCTGGATGGCGGCCGCCGCGGGCTGGGCGCGCGGGCCCACCAGGCTGGCGCGGCACAGCTGCGTCCAGGGCGGCAGATCGCCGCGCTCGGCCGCCAGCGCCAGCGATACCGCGGGCACGCAGGC
The DNA here is from genome assembly GCF_030254645.1 of Paucibacter sediminis. Classification (NCBI taxonomy): domain Bacteria; kingdom Pseudomonadati; phylum Pseudomonadota; class Betaproteobacteria; order Burkholderiales; family Sphaerotilaceae; genus Roseateles; species Paucibacter sediminis. The sequence continues at coordinate 229,490 of NZ_CP116346.1, read as the reverse complement.
CGCCAGCCAGAAGGTCAGGACGACCAGCCAGCGTGACAGCAGCGATGCGGGGCGGTGGGAGCGGCGAGGGGGCACGGCGCGATTCTAGCGAGGCCCCGGCGCGCGGCCGCTTGACCAAGGTCATAGACGATGGGGGCCGCGCGGCGGCTTCGGCTTCAATGCGTTGGCGCCGTCATCACGACCGGCTTGCTGCGCCAGGCCTCGAGGTTGCTGCTCAGGATGCGCTCGGCGGCGCCGGTGCGCAGCAGCAGGCGCAGCTCGCGGTCGAAATCGAGCAGATGCACTGCGCAGGGGCTGGCCTTCACAAAGGGGGTGTAGTTGAAGGACTCCTGCAGATAGGGGCGCAGCGCCATGAAATCGGCGCCGTCGGGGCGGGTCGACAGCGTCGCCAGGCCGGTGTAGAGCCCGGTGATGAAGTAGTCGATGCGGCCCAGCTGCAGCTTGCGGAAATTGGCGGAGGCGTCCAGCGCCTGCTCGATCTTGAGTTCGTCCATCAGGCGCTGGCCCTCCGCGCCGGCCATGCGGTTGCCCGCCGCCATGCCGCCGGCCCGGCCGCGCAGGTCCTCGGGCCCGTGGTAGCTGAAGCTGCGCGCCCGGTGCACGAACACCGCAATCGGATTCACGAACGCGGGCGTGGCCGGATAGCTGAGGAACTCGCGCCGCTCGGGGGTGTCCTTGAGCGTCACCACCATGTCGACCTCGCCGGCCTGGGCGGCGCGCATGACGCGGTTCAGCGGGCCCAGATAGCGCACTTCATAGGGCAGCTTGAGGCGCTGCAGCACCTCCACGGTGAGGTCGATGCTGGCGCCGCGCAGGGTCTGGCCGTCGTACCAATGCAGGGGCGGATAGGCCGGATCGGCCGTGATCAGCACGCGCTCGCATTCGCGCGCCGCCGCCGGCAGGCTCGCGCCGAGGCAGGCCAGGAGGCATGCCAGCAGATAGGCGGCCGCGCGCAGGGCATGCGCCAGCGCTGACAGCGGAGCCGGATGGATGGACATGGCTGGCTCAGCTTAGCGCCTTGCGGCGCGCTTGCGCGGCCGCGCCTTGCCTTTGCTCAAGCGTGCAACAAATCCAGCAGGGTGCGTGCCACCACCTGGGTGGCGCGGCGCAGGTCTTCCAGCACGAGGTGCTCGTCGGCCCGCTTGGCATTGCTTTCCAGCACGGTGCGCGGGCCGGCGCCGTAGATGGCGGCCGGGATGCCCTGCTCGCCATAGAGCCGCACATCGGTGTAGAGCGGCGTGCCCGAACTCGGGATGGGCTCGCCGAACAGCGCCTCGCCATGCTTTTGCAGCGCCGCCACCAGGGCCGCGTTGCCGGGCAGGGGGGTGAGGGCGCGCGCCAGCAGCAGGCGCTTGATCTCGACCGTGATGCCGGGCAGGGCGGCGGCGGCCTGCGCGATCACCTCGCGCAGCGCCGCCTCGACGGCTTCCGGCTGCTCCTCGGGGATCATGCGCCGGTCGAATTTGAAGCTGACCTTGCCGGGCACCACATTGGTATTGGTGCCGCCCTCGATGCGGCCCACGTTCAGATAGGGGTGGGTGATGCCGGCCACCTGGCTGCTCACTTGCCGGTACAGCTGGTTCTGCGCGTACAGCGCATTCAGGATCGCCACCGCGCCCTGCAGCGCGTCCACGCCGGTGTGCGGGATGGCGGCATGGGCCATGCGGCCATGCACCGTGACCTCCATCTGCAGGCAGCCGTTGTGCGCCGTCACCACCTGGTAGCTGAAGCCGGCTGCGAGCAGCAGATCGGGCTTGGTGAGGCCCTGCTGCAGCAGCCAGCCGGGGCCCAGCTCGCCGCCGAATTCCTCGTCGTAGGTGAAGTGCAACTCGACGCCGCCCTTCAGCGGCACGCCCAGCGATTCGAGCGCGCGCAGCGCGAAGGTGTAGGTGGCGAAGTCGCTCTTGCTGACGGCGGCGGCGCGGCCGTAGAGCCGGCCATGGTCCACCTCGCCGCCATAGGGGTCGTGACTCCAGCCCTCGCCGGGCGGCACCACGTCGCCATGGGCGTTGAGCGCGATCACCGGGCCGCCCGCCTGGAACTTTCGGCGCACGATCAGGTTGGTGATCGAGGCCATGCCCTGGGCCCTGACCGCATCGGCGGGCACCACATGCTTCTCGGTGGCCAGGCCCATGGCCTCCAGCAGCTCGGCGGTGCGCTCGGCATGCGGTGCGTTGTTGCCCGGCGGGGTGTCGGTGGGCACCTGCACCAGGGCCTGGAGAAAGCGCGTCTCGGCGTAGAAATGGGCGTCGATCCAGGCATCCAGCGCTGCGTAGGAGGAGTTCATCGGAGTGCTTCCAGAAGGTTCATGAAGGCCCGCACGCACAGCTCGGTGTCGTCGTTGCTGATGGCTTCCAGGGGGTTGTGGCTGATGCCGGCGTTGGCGCCGCGCATGAAGAGCATGGCCTGCGGCACGGCCTCGTGCAGCTTCATCGCGTCGTGGCCGGCGCCCGAGGGCATGCGATGCAGGGGCAGGCCCAGCGCCTGCACGGCGGCCTCCCAGCGCTGCTGCCAGGCCGGGTCGCTGGGCGCGGCATCGGCGGCCAGCGTGGGCGTGACGCTGCACTGCAGGCCGCGGCGCTCGCAGATCTCGTCCAGCCTGGCCAGCACATCGCGGCCCAGCGCATCGCGCGCGGCGTTGGTGGTGGCGCGCAGATCCAGGCTGAACTGGCAGCGCCCCGGCACCACATTGATGGAGCCGCCGGGCACCGTGAGCATGCCCACCGTGCCCACCACATCGGGCGCAGCGGAAGCGGCGCGCTGCTCCACGTAGAGGATCAGCTCGGCCACCGCAGCGGCGGCATCGCGGCGGCTGTCCATCGGCGTGGTGCCGGCATGGCTGGCCATGCCGCTGACCTCGCACAGATAGCGCAGGCTGCCGTTGATGGAGCTGACGATGCCCAGCGGCAGGTCCAGCGCATTCAGCACCGGCCCCTGCTCGATGTGCACCTCCACGAATGCGCGGTAGCGCGCCGGGTCGCGCCTGAGGGCCTGGATCGCGTCGAGGCTGCCGGGCAGGCCGGCGGCCCGCATGGCGTCCTGCATCGTGATGCCCTCGGCATCCTGCTGCGCCAGCCAGGCCGGATCGAAGCGGCCCACCAGCGCGCCCGAGCCCAGGAAGGTGGCGTTGTAGCGCTGGCCTTCCTCCTCGGCAAAGGCCACCAGCTCCAGGCCAAAAGGCAGGCGGCGGCCGGCGCGGTGCAGCTCGCGCACGCAGGCCATCGGCACCAGGATGCCCAGCCGGCCGTCGTACTTGCCGGCATTGCGCACGGTGTCGTAATGGCTGCCGGTGAGCAGGCGCGGCGCGCTCGCGTCACTGCCGTGATAGAGGGCCACCACATTGCCCACCGCGTCGATGTGGACCTCGTCGAAGCCGCAGTCCTGCCGCATCCAGCCCATCAGGCGCTGTGCCACGGTCTGGTGCGCCGGCGTGAGGTAGGTGACGGTGAGCTGGCCCTGCTCCTTGTAGCCGGGGTCGGAATGCACGGCCAGCTGCTCGGCCCAGTCCCACACCAGATTGCCCAGGCTGGGCGCGAGGCCGAACTTGTCGTTGAGCCGGATCTCGGCGATGCGGTGGATGTTGCGCAGGCATTCCGCCAGCTCGAAGTCCGGGTGGCCCTGCAGGCGGCGCGCAAAGGTCTCGATGATCTCGCCGCGCGTGAGACCCAGGCCGCGCGGGCCGCGCACCGCCAGGATGAAGGGCCAGCCGAAGCGCGCGTTGTAGTCGCGGTTGAGCTGCTGCAGGCGCTCGAACTCGGCGGCCGAGCAGTCCGTCAGGCCGGCCTTGCTCTGCTCGTTGCGGGACTCCTTGGTGAGCGTCTTGCTGACCATGGCCTTGCCCGCGAGTTCGGGGTGGGCGCGTATCAGGCCCAGCTGCTCCTCGCGCGTGGCGCTGCGCACCACCGTGGCGAGCGCATGTTTGAGCTGGGCCAGGCTGCTGAAGGGTTGCTGCGCCGCCGCGCGCGCGGCGATCCAGGGCGAGTGCTCGTAGACGCCGTCCAGCAGGGCGACGAAGCCGGCTGGGTCCGCCGCGTTGAGTTGTTCGATGCTCATTCCCATACGAAGGCCTTGCTTGCGTCGAAGGGATGGGTGGCGCGCCAGTGGCGCGCGATGTCCACGCGCCGGCACACCCAGACACGCTCGTGCTTCTCGACATGGTCCAGAAAGCGTTGCAGCGCGCGCATCCGGCCGGGCCGGCCGAGCAGCCGGCAGTGCATGCCTATGCTCATCATCTTGGGGGCCTCGTCACCCTCGGCATAGAGCACATCGAAGCTGTCGCGCAGGTACTCGTAGAACTCGTCGCCATGGCTGAAGCCCTGGGGCAGGGCAAAGCGCATGTCGTTGCAGTCCAGCGTGTAGGGCACCACCAGATGCGGGGCCAGCGCGCCATCGCTCTTGCGCACCTGCAGCCAGAAGGGCAGGTCGTCGCCGTAGTAGTCGCTGTCGTACTCGAAGCCGCCGTAGTCGGCCACCAGGCGGCGCGTGTTGGGGCTGTCGCGGCCGGTGTACCAACCCGAGGGGCGCTCGCCGGTGAGGCGCTGCATGATGTCCATGCCCGTCTCCATATGCTGGCGCTCCTGATCCTCGTGCATGGACTGGTAGTGGATCCAGCGCCAGCCATGGCAGGCGATCTCGTGGTTCAGCTCCACCAGGGCCCGGGTCAGCTCGGGGTGGCGCTGCAGCGCCATCGCCACGCCAAACACCGTGAGCGGCAGGGCGCGTTTCTCGAACTCGCGCAGCAGCCGCCACACGCCCACGCGCGAACCGTACTCATAGATGCTCTCCATGCTCAGGTGCCGCTCGGGGTAGGCCGCCGGGTTGAACAGCTCGGAGAGGAACTGCTCGCTGCCGGCATCGCCATGCAGCACCGAGTTCTCGCCGCCCTCCTCGTAATTCAGCACGAACTGCAGCGCAATGCGCGCCTGGCCGGGCCATTGCGCATGCGGCGGATGTTCGCCGTAGCCGATCAGGTCTCTGGGGTAGCGAGGGGTGTTCATGGCTTGAGTAGCGCTTTCAGGTCGTCCCGCAGGCGCGGCTTGAGCCGCAGATTGGATTCAACATGGCCCAGATGGGCCTGCATCAGCTTGAGCAGGGCGCGCTGATCGCCGGCCTCCAGCGCGTCGACGATGGCCTCGTGCTCGGCCTGCGACTCGGCCGCCGAATGGGCGCTCTGGTACATCAGCGCGATCAGCGAGCAGCGCGAGAGCAGCTCGTTGAGCAGCTGGGCCAGCACCTCGTTGCCCTGCAGGCGCGCCAGCAGCACGTGGAAGTCGGCCAGCAGGCGCGTGCGCCCGCTCACATCGGTGCGCGCCACCGCGGCACGCTCCTGCTTCAGGTGGGCGCGCAGCTGCTTGATCTGCGCCGGCGTGATGCTTTTGCAGAGGCTGGCCAGCATCTGCGTCTCCAGCATCTGGCGCACCTCGAAGACCTGGCGCGCCTCTTCCACGCTGGGTTCGGCCACATAGGCGCCGCGCGCCGGCGTGAGGGTGACGAGGCGGTCGCGGCTGAGCTGGTTGAGCGCCTGGCGCACCAGGGTGCGCGAGACCTGGAAGACATCGGCCAGCTTCTGCTCGGCCAGCTTGGTGCCGGGCATCAGGCGGCGCTCGACGATGGCCTCGGTGATGGAGGCGGCGATGCGGTCCGTGCTGCTGTCTGGCGTGGGGGCGGCGCTCATGATGTGTGCAGAAGTGTATACACTTTGTGCAAACCTGAATGGAATCCACCATGGGCAAACTCACCACCCACGTGCTCGACACCATGCATGGCAGCCCGGCCGCGGGCATGTCGGTCATGCTCTACCGGCTGGAAGCCGGCCAGGCCGGCCGGCTCATCAAGCAGCTCACGCTCAACCACGACGGCCGCGCCGATGCGCCGCTGCTGGAGGGCGAGGCCCTGCAACCCGGCCGCTACCGCCTGGTGTTCGGCGTGGAGGCCTATTTTCGCGGCCGCGGCGTGGCCCTGCCGGAGCCGGCCTTTCTGGGCGAGGTGCCGCTGGACTTCGGCATTGCCGATGCGGCCTCGCATTACCACGTGCCGCTGCTGGCGAGCCCGTGGGCCTACTCGACCTACCGAGGCAGCTGAGCGATGCGCGATTGGCAGCGCCTGGCCGCCACGCTGGCGCGCGAACCCGCCGTGCTGGTCACGGTCGCCCAGGTGCAGGGCAGCGGCCCGCGCGAGGTGGGGGCCTGGATGGCCGTCACCGCGGCGGGCTTCATCGGCACCATCGGTGGCGGGCATCTGGAGTACGAGGGCCTGGCGCAGGCGCGCGCCTTGCTGGTGCGCGGCGCCGTCGGGCCGGCGGAGGAACAGCGCTATGCCCTGGGCCCCAGCCTGGGCCAATGCTGCGGCGGCGTGGTGCGGCTGCGCTACGAATGGCTGGGCCCGTCCGACATCGCGGGCCTGCGCGAGCGCCTGGGCGGCGAGCAGCATTGGATGCCGGTGGCGCTGTTTGGCGGCGGCCATGTCGGGCGAGCGATCGTCGAGGTACTGGCGCGCCTGCCGATGCGGGTTCATTGGGTGGACAGCCGAGGTGATGAGGTCTTTCCGGCCGAGCTGCCCGAGAACTGCCGCGCCGAATACTCCGACCCGGTGCAGGCCGCCGTGCAAGACCTGACCCCCGGTTCGCATGTGCTGATCATGAGCTTCAGCCATGCCGAAGACCTGGACGTGGTGGCGGCCTGCCTCGCGCGCCAGCGCGAGCGCGGCGATCTGCCCTATGTGGGCCTGATCGGCAGCCAGAGCAAGTGGGCCAGCTTCCGCCAGCGCCTGCAGGCGCGCGGCTTCAGCGCGGCCGAGCTGGCGCACATCACCTCGCCGATCGGCGTGCCGGGCATCCCGGGCAAGCAGCCCGAGGTGATTGCGGTGGCGGTGGCGGCGCAGCTGCTGACGCTGATGACGCCAGCGCGGCCGTAACCGCGCTCTCAGCCCAGCGTCACCACGACGTTGCCGATCAGGCGCCCGGCCTCGACGGCCTCATGCGCGGCCGCCATCTCGTCGAGCGCGAAGCGCGCGCCGATCGTGTGCGACAGCCGTCCGGCCGCCAGCAACTCGCTCAAGCCATCGAGCGCCGCGCGCCGGTCCGGTGGCGTCAGCTCGTAGACCAGAAAGAAGCGCAGGCTCAGCGAGTTCCACAACAGCGGGCGAAATGGCACCGCGATGTCGCCATAGGCGTTCGAGCCATAGCAGACCAGCGTTCCGTGCGGCGCCAGCCCGTTGGCAGCAAGCAGTTGAACCGTGGTCGAGAAATCCATGTCAATGATCGCGTCCACGCCGCGGCCGGCCGTCAGCTGCCGCACGCGCTCCGCCACCGATTCCGTCTTGTAATTGATCGTCGTCGCCACGCCCGCAGCGAGCGCATGGCGGGCCTTGGCCTCGGAGCCCACCGTGCCGATCACCTGCGCGCCCCGGAGGGCGGCGAGCTGCGCCGCATAGTGGCCGACGGCGGACGAGGCGCCGATCACCAGCACCGTCCTGCCGCCGATATCGCCCAGCAGGCGAATGGCGTGAAACGCCGTCATCGCCGGAATGCCGAGACAGGCGGCCGCGTCGAAATCGGTCGATGCGGGCAGCCTCACCGCTTGCGCCTGGGGCAGGGCGATGAACTGCGCCGCGGTGCCCATGGGGCGCTGCCACTGGCCGTTCCAGATCCAGACCCGTTCGCCGATGCGCCCGGGCGACACGCCATCGCCCACCGCATCGATTACGCCGGCGCCGTCGCTGTGCGGCACGATGCGTTCGACGCCCTCGCCGAGCGGGCGCGCGCTGCGCGACTTGACGTCGGAGGGATTGACGCCCGAGACCGCGAGCCGGACGCGAACCTCACCCTCGCCGGGCGTCGGCGTGGGCAGTTCGCCGATGACCAGAACATCACGGGCGGCGCCGTTCTTCGCATACCAACTCGCGCGCATCTCGACCTCGCTTTGCCGGCGGGCATGGTGGTGGTGACAAATGAGGCCCCGCCAGGCCCGCGCAGGTTACGCCCGCGCCGCAGCGCGGGCAAGCGCCAAGCCGGCCCGCGCCGTGCGCGCATGACCCTGCCGCCACGCCTCGGCGCGGTAATGATCGCTGTAGCTCATCGCGTCAGCCGCGCCGCAGCCGCAGCGCGTTGCTGATGACGGAAGCGGAACTCAGGCTCATGGCCAGCGCCGCGATCATCGGCGAGAGCAGCCAGCCGGTGAACGGATACAGCAGGCCGGCCGCCACCGGGATGCCCAGCGTGTTGTAGAGGAAGGCGAACATCAGGTTCTGCTTCATATTGCCGACCGTCGCCTCGGACAGCGCGCGCGCCGTCGAGATGCCCCGCAGGTCGCCCTTGACCAGCGTGATCTGGGCGCTGTTCATCGCCACATCGGTGCCCGTGCCCATGGCAATGCCGACGTCGGCCTTGGCCAGCGCCGGTGCGTCGTTGATGCCGTCCCCGGCCATGGCGACGATGCGCCCTTCGGCCTGCAGCCGCGACACCAGGTCCAGCTTGTCCGCCGGCTTGACCTCGCCATGCACCTCGTCCAGTCCCAAGCGGGCGCCGACGGCCTTGGCCGTGGTGAGGCCGTCGCCGGTGGCCATGATGATGCGGATGCCGGCGGCGCGCAGCGAAGCCAGGGCCTCGGGCGTGCTGGCCTTGGCCGGATCGGACACGGCCAGCAACCCGAGCAGCTGGCCATCGGCGGCCAGGTACATCACGCTGGCGCCCTCGGTGCGCAGGGTTTCGGCCTGGGGCAGCAGCGCGTCCACCGCCACATCCAGCTGCCGCATCAGCGCCGTGTTACCCAGTGCAAGCCTGCGCCCGGCCACCACGCCGCGCACGCCGATACCGGTGCTGGACTCGAAGTCTTCGGGCTTGGCGAGCTGCAGGCCGCGCTCGCGTGCTGCCTTGACGATGGCCTCGGCCAGGGGGTGCTCGCTGCCCTGGTCGAGGCTGGCGGCCAGGCGCAGCAGCTCATCCGGCTCGACACCGGGGGCCGGAACCACGCGCTCGAACACGGGCCGCCCTTCGGTCAGGGTGCCGGTCTTGTCGACGATCAGCGCATCCACCTTGCGCAGGTTTTCGATCGCGGCCGCATCGCGGAACAGCACGCCGCTGGTCGCCCCGCGGCCCGTGGCCACCATGATGGACATCGGCGTCGCCAGGCCCAGCGCGCAGGGGCAGGCAATGATGAGCACGGCCACCGCATTCACCAGGCCGTAGACCCAGCTCGGCGCGGGGCCGAACAAGCCCCAGGCGAGCAGCGTCAGCGCGGCAATGGCGACGACGGCGACGACGAAGTAGCCCGCCACCCGATCGGCCATGCGCTGCATCGGCGCGCGGGAGCGCTGGGCCTGCGCGACCATCTGGACGATCTGCGCCAGCATGGTGGCCGAGCCGACGCGCTCGGAGCGCATCACCAGCGCACCATTGGTATTCAGCGTCGCGCCGATCAGCTTGTCGCCGGGGCTCTTGACGACCGGCACCGGCTCGCCGGTCAGCATCGCCTCGTCAACCGCGCTGCGGCCCTCAACGACGACGCCGTCCACCGGCACCTTCTCGCCGGGGCGCACGCGCAGCAGGTCGCCCACATGCACATGAGCCAGCGGCACATCGCTTTCCAGGCCCTGCGCGTCGATGCGTCGCGCCGTCTTGGGCGCCAGGCCCAGCAGCGACTTGATCGCCGCCGAGGTCTGGGAGCGTGCCTTCAGCTCCAGCATCTGGCCGAGCAGGGTCAGCGAGATGATGACGGCCGCGGCCTCGAAATAGACCGCCACGCGGCCCATGGCGCGGAACGAGGCCGGGAAGGCCTGCGGCGCCACCGTGGCGACGGCGCTGTAGACGAAGGCAGCGCCGGTGCCCAGGCCGATCAGCGTCCACATATTCGGGCTGCGGTGCAGCACCGACTGCGCGCCGCGCTGGAAGAACGGCAGGCCGGCCCACAGCACCACGGGCAGGGTCAGGGCCAGTTCGATCCAGCTCTGCGTGCCCATCTCGAACCATTGCAGCCGGTGGCCGGCCATGGCCAGCGCGGTCACGAGCACGGTGAGCGGCAAGGTCCACCAGAAGCGCCGCTGGAAGTCTCGCAACTCGGGGTTCTCATCCGCCTCCAGCTCGGGCAGCAGGGGCTCCAGCGTCATGCCGCATTTGGGGCAATTGCCAGGCAGATCCTGACGGATCTCCGGATGCATCGGGCAGGTGTAGAGCGTCGGCGTGTCCATCATCTGGCCTCCCGATTGGGACGGTCGGCGTTCGCCGACCAGCGCGGCAGGAAGCGCGGCGTGCGCTCGGCGTAACGCCGGTACTCGGCACCGAACTGACTGGCCATCTCGCGCTCCTCGTTGACGGCGAGGCGGCCATACATCAGCAGCAGGACGGGGAACATCAGCAGGGTCAGCAGCGTCGGCCACTGCACGAGGAAGCCCAGCAGGATCAGCACGAAGGCGACGTACTGCGGATGGCGGATGCGCGCATAGGGCCCGGCGGTGGCCAGGCCGCGGCGGCGTTGCGCGTGGTAGAGCACATGCCAGGCGCTCGACAGCAGCCAGAAGCCACCGCCCAGCAGGAGGTAGCTGGCGATGTGCAGGGCACCGAAATGCGGGTCGCCCTGCTCGCCCAGCAGCGTCGACCACAAGTGGCCGGCATTGTGAGTCAGCGGGTCGAGCCCGAGATAGCGCGTCTGCAACCAGCCGGACAGCAGATAGATGGTCAGCGGGAAGCCGTACATCTCGACGAACAGGGCCACGATGAAGGCGGCAAAGGCACCGAAGCTGCGCCAGTCCCGCGCCGTCTGCGGCTTGAAGAAGCTGAACGCGAACATCAGGAACACGGCCGAGTTCAGGATCACCAGGGACCAGAGACCATAGGCCGGGGCGTCGTGTGTCATGGCCGATCTCCTTCGCCGTGCTCATCGCGATGGGACGGGTGGCCGCCGCCATGATGGTGCCCACGATGCATAAACACATGCATCAACGGGCAGGCCAGCAGAAATGCATAGGGCAGGAAGCCCAGCAGATGGGCGCGGTGCTCCTCCCAGAGGAACCAGCCTGCCACGGCTGCCATGACGATCCAGCCGATGCCGAAACGCGAGCGCCAGAAGGGCGGGTGTTGCGGGTCGCGATGATCCATGATGATCTCCCGATGCAGCTGAGCGGCTCACTTGCCGCCCTGGGCAGGCGCGGCCGGCATCCGATCCAGCATCATTTCCATCATCGTCTGCATCATGTCCATGCGCTGCTCCAGCGCCTGCATGCGGGCCTTGGGGTCGGCCGGCATGCCCTTCATGCCGCCAGCGCCGCCCGCGGGCTGTTCGGACATCTGCTTCATCATGCCCATGCCGGCCTGCATGGCCTTCATGTGCTCGCCCATCAGAGCCTGACGCTCCTCGGGCGTCTTCGCGGCCATCATCTTCTGGTGCATGTCCTGCATGGCCTTCATGCTGGCGGCGGAGTCGGCGCTCTTCATGGCCGCGGCCGTGCCGGCCTTGACGGGTGCATTCAGGGGTGCCTTGACGGGCGCCTTGACGATGGCGGCCGAGGCCGCGCCGTCCGGGTGATGGGCCTGGTGATCTTCTTCATCCTTGGACTGGGCGGTGGCGATGCCGGCTGCGATGAGCAGCGCGGAAGCAGTGACGACGAGCTTGTTCATGGTGCGCTCCGATGGGCTGCGGCGAAGAGAAGGAAAGAACCTGCAAATTCCAGGTCGAATGCACGCGCGCTGTTTCGCCATCCAGCACGCGCCTGCACGGGCGTGCGATACCGGCAGCTCCGGGCGCGGCCCGGCGTGCCCGGTGGATGGTTGCTAAATCGTCAGTCTCAGGAAGCGGATCGGGATCGGTGGCCCCGTCCCACGCATCGGCACCGCACGGGCAGGGGCCGCCGGCGCCAGGGCCTGTTCCGACGTCCAGACCAAGGTGGTCGATTCGAACAGCAGCGGGAGCATGCTGGCCGGGCTGCCCAGGTCCTTGGAGAGTGGATTCAGCGTCGACCATTCGTCGTCGCAGAAGCGCTGGCAGGCATCCTCGTGATCGCTTGAGCGCGGGGCGGTGAAACCCGCCGCGCTGTGGTCATCATGCTCATGCACGCCGGCCGCGTCGTTGTGGCGATAGGTCGTCGTGATCGGGCTGCTGTCAAGGGGACTCCTCTTGCCGAGGGCGCAAGCATTGGCCATGCCGCTGACCAGCGCAAACATCCAGACGAACAGCATGGCTGTGGCTAGGCCTTGCCTGGTGGTTCGTCTCAGCATCGTGGTCATGATGGGCTCGCGCTGCCCGGCCCCGGTGGGGCGTGCAAGTCCATCTTGCGACTCGAGGGCAAGGCAAACCTTGATCCCCGTCAAACTGACGATGCGCCGCGACGCTCGTCGGCAGCACGGCCCGCCTGTCGATTTTTCTAGAATCTGCCCGCCAGGTGTGTGGACGCCTGATGAGGCCGGCGTCAAGGGCGCGGCCAACGCTTGCTCATGGCTGATGCGAACGCTTGCCGCCCCCTTGCCGCTGCCGTCAATCCCTGCATGAGTTGCGGCGCCTGCTGCGCCAGCTTCCGTGTCTCGTTCTACTGGGCCGAGGCGTCGGACCTGCCGGATGCGCTCACCGAGCGCGTGAGCCCGCTCTACAGCTGCATGGCGGGCACCCACAGCAAGGCGCCGCGCTGTGCCGCCCTGCAAGGCGAGATCGGCGGCGCGGTGGCCTGCAGCGTCTACGCGCAGCGCCCCTCGCCCTGCCGCGAGGTGGTGGCCGGCGATGCCAAATGCCTGGCGGCGCGCCAGCGCCATGGGCTACCCTAGCGGCGGGGCCTTGCGCTTATGCTGGGGGTCGATCGCACGCAGCGGGAGTCTCAGATGCAGCCATTGCCCATCGTATGGAAGCGCCTCGTCACCGAGGGCGAAACCTGCCCGCGCTGCGGATCCACGCAGCAGAACCTGGCCGCGGCGATGACCAAGCTGCAGGCCGCACTCGGCCCGCTGGGGATCGCGCCGGCGCTTGAAACCCAGACCCTGGACGAGGCGGCGTTCCGCGCCCATCCGGCCGAGTCGAACCGGATCTGGATCGGCGGCAAGCCCATGGAGGAATGGCTGGGTGCCCGCGCCGGCAGCAGCCCCTGCTGCGAGGTCTGCGGCGACCTGCCCTGCCGCACCATGGAGGTCGATGGCGTCAGCTTCGAGGCCATTCCCGAAGCGCTCATCGTCAAGGCAGGCATCATCGCGGCGTCGACGCTGCTGGGGCAGGGCGCAGGCGCCACGGAGTCGGGGTGTTGCGCGGCGGGAGGGCGCTGCTGCTGAGGGGCGCGACTGGACTGCCAGTGTCGAGGGCACGGGGTCGGCCAGGAGCCGACCCTCGGCCCAGTCAGTTGGGTGACTGGCTCCTGAGGCCGGTCCGCACGATCGTGGGACCCATGGTGCTTCGCCTCACTGTAGGAGGGCGGAGCCTCTCCTCTGTGCCGTGCCCTGATATGGGTTTCACGGTCGAACCCATTCGAACGGAACCGCCATGTTGGCCTTCTTAGTCACGAACGTGCCGACGAGCCGCTGTTCATCTTGCGACAGTCGCATCGTCACAGTCCCTACCATGGTTCGCTCTGCGACAACGAAGGTCTTGTTCCCTGGCTGCGTCGGCTCTATGAAATACATGCCTTCGACATTGCCCTCCGCGACAACGGCATCAATGGAGCCGGTCGGCTGACCAAATCGGTTGTACTCGATTGAATGAAAATCTCGGCCGCGAACGACGACATTTATGAAGACCGTATCGTCCGTGCCGTCGCGCCATCGGCCAGCCATCCTGGCTGCGGACGCACTTGGGGCTTGCGCCGGTAGCAGGCGATTCCCTAGCAGTTCCAAAACCGCCATTCGACAACGGTTCGTGTCCTGATACGCGGCGGCAAGGTCCTTTTGCAGGACACCTTCTGTATTTGTGTCGATGTACTTGCCGCCGCCGCCGATTTCGAGGCCCACTATCTTGCTGATTACGGCGTTGAGCTTGACCTTCGCATCACCAGAGAGCTCCACAGAGGTGCTGCGGGAGGTCGAATCGGCGGAGAGGCAAAACTCTCGCGCAAAACCGGAAATTGTCGCAAGCGCCTCATTGGATGTAGCACCGCTATCAGCCTGCGCAACGGCCGCACCCGCTTGGAAAAGCAGCAAACAAAGCAGTGAGAATGAAGTGCGAATGTCGACACGTACCATGTTGACCTCCATTCAGTTGGCAAGTAGGCCAGGTAGGGCATGCTCAGAGGCGGTGAACCACCGAGGTTGGGCACGGGTACCATCGAAGCGACCGGACGCCCCGGGGTCATCCTACGTCTTTCGGGGACGCATCGACCAACAGCCTTCCCGGTACCTCGATGGCGTGGCGGGCATCGCCTAAGCGGTCAGGCCTGACGCTCATCAAGGCATGCGGGCAGGGCGAGAATCACGGTCTGGACTGCCCCTGGTCGGTTTGACAGCCTGTCCCGACCTACAACTGCTGCCCTCAGACCGCTCATGACCGACGCTTATCAATACACGACCTTGCCGCAGTGGCCCCACGCTTATCCGGCCAGCGGCGCCAGCGCCACCCTGAAAGGCCACAACGAGGATTTCGGCGTGACCGAACTGCCGCTGCAGCTGCCCTCCGGTGCGGGCGAACACATCTGGCTGGAGATCGAAAAGAACGGCGCCAACACCGCCTTCGTCGCCCAGCAGCTGGCCGAGGCCGCCGGCGTGCAGGAATGGGACGTGGGCTATGCCGGCCTCAAGGACCGCTACGCCATCACCCGTCAGTGGTTCAGCATCTATTTTCCGAAGGGCGAGACGCCCGACCTGACCCTGCTTCAGCATCCGGAATTCAAGGTGTTGAGCCAGAGCCGCCATGTGAAGAAGCTGCGCCCCGGTGATCTGCAGGGCAACCGGTTTCGCATCGTGCTGCGTGAGCTGAGCGGCGGCCCCGATGCCATTGCCGCCATCGAGGCCAATCTGAAGGCTATTTCGTCACAGGGTGTGCCCAACTACTTCGGCGCCCAGCGTTTCGGCTTTGAGGGCGGCAACGTCGAGCAGGGCCGCGCCATGCTGGCGCGCGAGATCCGCGTGCGCAACCCGAAGAAGAAGGGCATCTACCTGTCGGCGGTGCGCTCCTTCGTCTTCAATGAAGTGCTGGCGCTGCGCATTCAGCAGGGACTCTGGGGCAAGACCCTGCCCGGTGACGTGATGGACGAGGCGGGCCGACCCACCGGGCCGCTCTGGGGCCGTGGCCGCGTGATCACCACCGATCAAGCGCAGGCTCTGGAGAACGGCGTGGCTGAACGTCACGCCACCCTGTGCGACGGCATGGAACACGCCGGCCTGGATCAGGAGCGCCGCGCCCTGGTGGCGAGCCCGGTGGACATGTCATGGGAATGGCCGCAAGCCGATCAACTGGTGCTCACGTTCTCCTTGCCCGCCGGGACTTACGCCACGTCCGTACTGAATGAAATCCTCCGCACCACGGAGCCTGAGCGGCACACGGAGAACGAGCCTGCGGCAGTCGAATGACGCGATCCACCAGATGGACGTCGGCGTCGGACGCCCACTAGAAATAACGCTCCGGATATTCGGTCGTGGGCTCGCCCAACATGAAGTCGCAGTTCCACAGCATCGGCGCACAGCGTTAGCGTTCCCACCAATCGGCCAGTCGCGACATTTGGCGTCAACGGACCCCGGCCGAAGGGGCATGCACATGGCAATGGTGTCTACTTGCCACGGACGGCAGGCGCTGGCGGCCAAGCCCCAATGCGCATGCGCTGTTCGTCATCGCCATCGTCGCGGCTGGCGCCACGGCCAAAGGTCTCGCCGAAGAAGTTGCCTGGTTTCCATTGCGGACGTGTCGGCGTGTTCGCCAATTCGACGAGCATGGCCGCGGTCAGGTCGGCGAATCTGGCAGCTGCGTCGTAGTTGATGGGCAGGGTGCTGTCGTCGCTGACGCGGTGATAGTGTTTGGACTCTATCTCGTCGCGGGCGCGTTGGCCGGCGCCTTGTTCGCTGCGCGAGTGCAGGCCGGTGTTGAGGAAGGCGGCCGGGATGCCTGCCTTGACGAAGGAGTACTGGTCCGAGCGCGTGAATCGGCGCCGCTCCGGTTTGGGGTCCAGCGAGACCGGTACACCATGTGATTGCGCGACGCTGAGCAGCAACTCGCCCATGCTCGAGTGCTCCGCGCCAAAGGCGCAGACGTCGAGGAAGTCATAGGTCAGTATCGGCATGTCGACATTGAGATTGGCCACCAGCGTCAGCCCTGCCGCCTGCGCCTGGTTCACGAAGTACTCGGAACCCAGCAGGCCGGCCTCCTCTGCGGTGCTCGCGACAAACAGGATTGAGCGCCGTGGCCGGGCCGGCAGGGCGGCGATCAGGCGGGCGGCCTCGCTGATCACGGCCACACCCGTGGCGTTGTCCAGCGCGCCGTTGTAAACCTTGTCACCCGTCGCGCCGGGCGCCGTGCCCAGATGGTCCAGGTGCGCCGTCACGACCACATGCTCGTGCTTGAGCAGCGCGTCGCTGCCTTCGATGCGGCCCAGCACATTGGCGCTGGCCATGTCCTGCAGCTGGCTCTTGCGCGCGATGCGGAGCTTGGCGCCAAACGCCAGACGTGGCGGGGGCAGGCCCTGGTCGGCGCGCGCGATCAGCTCCGCCAGCCGCATGCCCGCGCGGTTCAGCAGCTTTTCGGCCCCGGTGACAGACAGCGTCGCCAGGTGCGGCACGGCGGTGGCGCCGCCCTGCGGCTTGCCGCTGGCGTCCAACCAGGCGTAGGAACGGAAGTCCTGCAGCGTCCGCAGCAGTTGCGCGAAACCAAACTGCGCTTCGTTGGCCGGGGTCTGCAGCGTGATGAGACCGATGGCGCCGTGTGCGGCGGCGAGCGCCTGCTTCAGTCGCGGGCTCGCGAAGTGGGCCGCCTGGTCGCCCGACATCAGGCGTGGGCTGCCTGCCAGGACCAGCACAAACTTGCCCTTGGCATCCAGCCCGGCATAGTCGTCCAGGCCCAGATGGGGCGCCACGATGCCATGCCCGGCATAGACGATGTCGGCGCTGGCGTCGGTGCTGCCGGCATCACGGCTGGGGAGCGGCACAAAGTCTGCACCGTAGCTGTAGCGCTGCGGCTCGCCCGGCCCGGCCAGTTCGAATTCGGCCGCGTCCGGCAGCAGCCGCGTGGCGCGCAATCGCAGGCGCTGCAGAAAGCCGCCCGCGTCGCCAGCCGGCAGCAGCCCGCTGCGGGCAAACTGGCTCGCCACATAACGCGCCGCAATGTCGTGGCCACGCGTGCCCGCCTCACGGCCTTCCAGCAGGTCGTCTGCCAGGAACTCGACATGCGACCGGATCGCGAGCGCGTCCGCGCCGGTGGGGGCAGCCACGGCGCTGGCCGCCAGGGTGACGGCCATCAAGCAGCCAGACAGGCTGGCAAGCAGGCATGCCAGCGGGCGTGAGCTCGGGTGAGTGCGCATCGCGGCAGCCTCAGCGCGGGCCCTGGCGAGCCTTGCCTTGACGGCCGCCACCAGCGGTGCAATCGCCGATGGCGGGAAGGGCGACACGCTGCTCACATTGATCTCGCAGAGCACGTAACGCTCCGGCTGCTCGGCCGTGGGATCGCCCAGCATGAAGTCGCAGTCCCACAGCATCGGTAGCTGCTCGCGCGCCAGGCCGACGCAGGCGCGCAGCTGCTCGACCCATCCGGTCTCCAGCAGGTGCCGCAGCGGCTGGAACTGCGGCAGGTCGGCCGGGTGGTAGATGCGCGGGCCGGGCGTGGGCGCGGGCTCGCCGGGCTTGCCCGCCTGGCTCGGGTACAGCGCATTGACCGCCTGGTGGCCAAAACCCGCGACGCGGTCTTCGACCAGGTAGGCGCGCACCATGCCCTCCACCAGGCGCGGCTGCCAGGCCTGGTCGATCATGTGGCCGCCGTTCTCGGGCTCGAAGTAGCCGGCCAGCCGCTGCAGCAGGGTGGCGAGGTCGAGCTGCTCCTCCTCGCTGCCGCGCAGCGCGTGCCTGACCTTCAGCAGCGCGGCGCCCGCCGGCTGCTCGACGCGCTCGACACGCCAGATGCCCATGCCGCTGTGCCCGCGGTACTGCTTCAGCACGCGCGCGCCGCACTGCAGGCGCGCCGGCAGCTCGGCGGCCAGCTGGGCGAGGCTGTCCACGCGTACCGCATCGCTGCCGAAGGGCAGCTCGCGCACCTCCAGCAGCACGTCCTTGGTGCCCAGCTTCAGGATGGTGTCCGGGTGCGTGCTGACGAAGACGCCGGCCGCGGCGGCCTCCCTCAGCAGGGCGTCGAGGCGCTCCCGCCGGTGCCCCGACTCGATCGGATTGCACCAGACCAGCACGCCGTCGACCCCGCGCAGCTGCGCGGCGACCTCGGCTGCGAACTCGTCGCTGTAGACCGCCGGCTGCGCCGCGACACCGGCCTTGGCGAAGGCCTCGAAGAGCGCGGCGAAGCGGCTCTCCTTGGGGGCGCTGCGATCCCGTGCGGCGCGGTCCCCGGGGTAGAGCAAGGCGATGGATGGCATGGCGGACTCCTGGTTTCAGGCATGACTCAGCGGGTACAGCAGCAGCCCGGCCACGGCGGCGACCAAGACGATCAGCGGCTCGGGCAGCTGCTTGAAGCGCCAGAGCAAGGCGACGGTGAGGATCGCCAGCGCGGCGGTCGGCCCATCGGTGATCGAGCGCTGGCCGATCACGATGACGGCGCCGGCGATGGCGCCGATGGCCGCGGCCGTCACCCCATCGACGAAGGCGACGATGCCGGGCCGCTTGCCATGCTTCTTGAAATACGGCGCCGGCAGGATCGTGAACAGATAGCAGGGCACGAAGGTGGCCAGCGCGGCCACCACCGCACCCCAGAAACCCGCCACCAGATAGCCGATGAAACCGGTGGTGATAACGACAGGGCCGGGCGTGATCATGGCAACGGCCACCGCATCGACGAACTGCCGGTCATTCAGCCAATGGTGTTCCTGCACCACGCCGCCGTAGAGAAAGGGCACGATGGCCAGGCCGCTGCCGAACACGAAGCTGCCCGCGTAGGCGAAGAAGGCGCCGAGCTCGACCAGCTTGGGCCAGTCCGCGCCGGCGAGCAGTGCGGCGCCGGCCATCGGGGCCGAGGCCGCCCAGCCGTTGAGCCGACCGGTGAACCGGGGCGGCGCGCGCAGCAGCCAGACCAGCACGCCGGCGCCGAGGAACAGCCACACCAGCTCCGACTTGGTGATGACCGTGACGCCGGCGCTGAGCAGGAAGATCGCCCATAGCAGGCCGTCCTTGCCGATGTTCCTGCTCGTCAGCTTGTAGGCGCTCATCGCGATGATGCCGATGACGGCGGCGCCAACGCCGTAGAACACCGCCTGCATCCAGCCGATGCCGCCAAAGGCCCTGTACGCGGCACCCAGCGCCAGCACCATGCAGAAGGAGGGCAGCACAAAGGCCAGCCCGGCCGCCGTGGCGCCCAGCACGCGGTAATGCACATAGCCGAGGTAGATGGCCAGCTGCGCCGCCAGGGGCCCCGGCATCAGCTGCGCCAGGGCCAGGCCCTCCTTGTAGTCGGCCTCGCCTATCCATTGCCGGCGCTCGACGAGGTCGCGGTACATGAAGCCGACCAGGGCCACCGGGCCGCCGAAGCCTCAGCTGCCCAGGCCCAGCATGTAGGCGAGCAACTGCCACAGCGTGTAGCGCGGTGAAGAGGGCGCAGCGCCGCCCGGCTGTGCGTCGCTCATGCCGCGGGCTCCTTGGCCTGCAGGGGCTTGCCGGCCGTGGCCCAGGCGTCGATGCCGCCGGGCAGGTAGCTGGCCTTGAGGCCCAGCGCGCGCAGCTTCAGCGCGGTGGCGCGGCCGACCTCGTGGCCATAGATGCAATAGACCAGCACCTCGGCGTCGCGCGGCAGCTCGTCGGCCCAGTCGGCCACGCTGGCCGGATCGCGCCAGCGCGCGCCGGGCAGCATGGTCTGCGCCTGCTCGAACATGGCGTCGCGCCGCACGTCGATGACGACGAGCCGGCCCAGCTCCAGCCCTGCCAGGTCGGCGGCGCAGGCCGCGCTGCCGGCGTGGACGGCCTGCTGGTAACGCTGGTAGACCTTGCCCCAGTCGATCTGCGCCATGAAGGCGTCGACGTAGGCGCCCGCCGCCGCGCCGTGGTCCAGGTGGTAGGCATGCTCGTACATGTCCAGCGCCAGCACGGGCGTGCCGCCGGCCAGCGCATGGCCGTGATCGGACGCCCATTGGTTCACCAGCGTGCCCTCGCGCGGCTGAAAGCTCAGCAGCACCCAGCCCGAGCCGCCGCCCAGCGCCTTGCCCATGGCCACGAACTCCTCGCGCCAGCGTTCGACGCTGCCGAAGCTGCCGGCCAGGGCCAGCGCCATCGCGGGCGCCATCGGCTGACCCGCCGCGCCCAGGCTGTCGAAGTAGAGCTCGTGCAGCAGCATCGAGTTGCTGGCGATCAGCTCCTCGCGCTTCAGGCCATTGAGCTGGAAGCCGGCCATGGCACCGGGCCGCGCCTGCCGCAGCTCGGCGCGGATGGCATTGAGCCGCTTGACGGCGCCGCCGTAGTTGTTCTGGTGATGGCTGCGCAGCAAATGCTCCGACAGGCCCTGCAACTGGCTGGGGTCGAAGGGGAGGTCCTTGGGCAGGGCGTTCATGTCTTGTCCTCTGTTTGCTTGAAGGCGGTCAGCAGCCCCTCGAAGACGCCCGCGGCCACCAGCAGCAGCTGGTCGTCGTCGGTGATCGCCTCCCGCATGCCGGCGAGCACGCGCTCGACGCCGGCCGCCTCGGGGGGCTGCACCCCGCCGGCGTCCAGGCTGTGCACCAGCAGGCCCAGACGCAGCAGGGCCGGCGTCTCCAGGCCGAAGCTGGCCAGCAGCGTCTCGAAGGTCACCCGCGGGCCCACGTGGGTGAATGTGGCGCCATCGAAGTCGAAGCCCAGCGCCTTCCTGGGGCAGTCCGCCGGCGCCTTGAGCCAGAGAAACCGGGCGTCGGGGTCGATGAAGCGCCGGATCAGCCAGGCACTGGCAAGGCGATCCACCCAGGGGCGCGCGCGCGTGGCCCAGGTGCGGCCGCGATAGTCCTCGATGTTCAGCAGGGCAATGCCTTGCTGCGTGCTGTGGGGCTCGTCGGGGGAGAGCACGCGCATGGCGTCGTGCTCCAGCGCCTGCAGGGCGGCGTCGGCCTGCCGCTGTGCCTCGCCCGGAAAGAAATCGATGGCCACCCACTGCTCCAGGCTCTTGCGCAGCTTGCGGCATTGCTTGAGCACATCGAGCGCGCTGCCGTCGTCGTCCTGCTTCAGCCCGGCCCGGCATGTGGCGATCTGCTCGAACAGTGCGCCGAACTCGGCGCTGCGGTCGAACAAGGCCTTGAACTCGGGCTCCTCGCTCTGCGTGGGCAGCAGGTGCGCGGTGCCGGCGTTGTTGCGCAGATCCTCGGCAATCGCGGCCAGCGTGGCCGCGTGCTCGCCCTGCTCGGGCAGCAGATAGACGCCGTCGCGCAGCACCGCCGCGCCGCAGGCCTTGAGCGCGCGCCAGCAGCGCATGCGCGCGGTGGCGTTCTCGGTGGGGAGCGAAAGAATCAGTAGCAGCCATTTCATGAAGTAGATATTACTACGTCATGTAGCAATATCAACCAAATTGCCGGCGCTGACACCCGAGGGCCGGACGCAGCCCGCATCGCCCGCCTGCCTGCTTGCTTGCGGCAAAACTGTATACACTTTGCCCGTCGCAGCGGCGCCCGCGTCCAGCACCGGGAAGGCGCGACCCCTACCGCAGCCCACAGCGCCCGCCTGTGGTGGGCCGCATGGAAAGGATGCGCTTGGAAGCCTATCTGTTCGACTGGGCCAATCTGCTGCTGCGCTGGCTGCACCTCGTCACCGTGATCGCCTGGATCGGCGCGTCGTTCTATTTCGTCTGGCTGGACAACCACCTCACCAAGCCCGAGGCGCCCGACCTGAAGGCACGCGGCGTGGACGGCGAGCTGTGGGCCGTGCACGGCGGCGGGTTCTACAACCCGCAGAAGTACATGGTGGCGCCGGCCAATCTGCCGCAGCACCTGCACTGGTTCTACTGGGAAAGCTACTGGACCTGGATGAGCGGCTTTGCGCTCTTCGTGGTGCTCTATCTCTTCAATGCGGAGAGCTTTCTGATCGACCGCCGCGTGCACGACTGGAGCGCGCCGGCCGCGGTGGCCGGGGCGCTGGGCTTCCTCGCCGCGGGCTGGATCTTCTACGACCAGATCTGCCGCCGCTTCGGCCACACCAAGAACGGGCAGATCGGCAACGACGGCCTGGTGCTGGGCCTGATCTCTGCCTTCGTGGCCGCCGCCACCTGGGGCGCCTGCCAGCTGTTTGCCGGCCGCGCCGCCTTCCTGCTGATGGGCGCCATGATCGCGACCATCATGAGCGCCAATGTGTTCTTCTGGATCATCCCCGGCCAGAAGCAGGTGATTGCCGACATGCGCGTCGGCCGGCCGGTGAACCCGATGTTCGGCCAGCGCGGCAAGCAGCGCAGCGTGCACAACACCTACTTCGGCCTGCCGGTGCTGATCGCGATGCTGAGCAACCACTACGGCATGCTCTTCAACCACCCCCAGAACTGGTTAACGCTGATCGTGCTGATGGCGGTGGGCGTGCTGGTGCGCACCTGGTTCGTCAAGCGTCACAAGGGCGTCAACGCCTGGGGCCTGATCGTCGCCGCGCTGGCGCTGCTGGCCGGGCTGATCGCCTGGATGGCGCCGGCACCGCGGCCGGCCGTGGCGGCGGCGCCCAGCCTGGCCCAGGTACAGGCCATCGTGCAGCAGCGCTGCGTGCTGTGCCACAACGAGCAGCTGGCGCAGAAGGGCATGCAACTGCACACGGCCGCGCTGATCGAACGCAACGCCGCCGCGCTCTACCAGCAGGCGGTGCTGCAGAAGACCATGCCGCTGGGCAATGCCACCGGCATCACCGAGGATGAGCGGGCCCTGCTGGGCCGCTGGTTCGAGGCACGCGTCAGATAGCGCTGGCCTCGGGCAGGCCGCACACGCCTGGCCGCAGCGCGCATAGGCGGCCATCGTGCTCCGAACCGGGCCCGCACGCGGGTCGCATCGAGGTGATCAGCAAGGTCGCCAGGTCATGGCCGCCAAAGGCACACATGGTGGGCTTGGCCATGGGCAGCGCGATGCGCCGGTCCAGTTGGCCATCGGGGGTGTAGCGCAGCACGGCCGCGCCATCGTTGGCGCAGATCCAGTAGCCGCCTTCGGCGTCGACGGCGGCGCCGTCCGGGCGGCCTGCGGGCAGGCGTTCGATGAAGCGGCGTGGCGGGCCGGCCTGGCCGCTCTCTACCGCGTACTCGCAGACCCAGACGATGGCTTGCGAGGCATGTGAGTCGCTGAAGTAGAGGCGTCGCCCGTCAGGGCTGAAGGCCAGGCCATTGGGTACGCGCAGATCGCCGCGCAAGGGGGGCTGCCATTGGCCGCCGGCTTCGCTCGCGCTGCTGAGCCGGGCCAGGCTGCCGAGGGGCGCGGCGGCCCCGCTGCTGTCGTCCATGCTGCCGACCCAGAAGCGACCCTGACGATCGCAACGCCCGTCGTTGAAGCGCAGGCCCGGGCCGTGGCGCGCGGCGGCGATCCGTTCGGCATGGTGGCTGCCGTCGTCCTGCAGGCGCAGCGCATAGACGCCGTCGCGCAGCGCCGCGAGCAGGCCGCCGCCGGTGCGCAGGGCGATGCAGCCCACCGCTTGGTCCAGTTGCCAGCAGCGCGCCGGGCGCGTCGAGCCATCATGGCGCCAGATCTGGCCGCGCTCGATGTCCACCCAGTAGAAGGCCGCTTCGGCCGGCGCCCAGAGCGGGCTCTCGGCGAGGTCGGCCCGGCCGGACCAGAAGCGCTCGATCCTCATGGCTCACGCGGGAAGGGTCCCAGGCCGAGAAAGCTGCCGCCCTGCAGGCGCGCCATCGGTGAGTCGGGCGCTGGGGTCAGGTCTTGCAGGGTCGCGCGCCAGGGCTCGGCGCTGTCCTGCGGCGCGTAGCCCAGCTGCGCCCAGCCCGCCTCGCTCCACCAGCGGCCAGGGTTGGCCGAGACGCCATAGACGGTGAGGCAAGCCACCGCGGGCGCCTGCAGTGCGGCGCGCACCAGGCGCAGCAGATCGCCATGGCTGAGCCAGGTGGCGAGTGCGCGCCTGTCCTCGGGCCGGGCCGTCACCGAGCCCAGCCGCAGGCACACGCTTTCGATGCCGTAGCGGTCCCAGTAGAGCTGCGCCATGGCCTCGCCGAACAGCTTGCTGACGCCGTAGAACCCGTCGGGCCGTGGTGGGCTGGACGGGTCCAGCATGTCGCCCTGTGGGTAGCAGCCGGTCACATGGTTGGAACTGGCGAACACGATGCGGCGCGTGCCGGCCAGGCGTGCCGCCTCGTACAAATGGAACACGCCGCGGATATTGGCATCGCAGATGCCATCGAAGGGGCTCTCCAGCGCCACCCCGCCCAGGTGCACGACCGCGGCCACGCCTTGCAGCAGCTGCTCGGTGGCGGCGCGCTCGCCGAGGTCACAGCGCTGCCATCCGGGCGTGGCGGCTTCAGCGCCCAGATCGCTCAGGCGCAGGCCGGCATAGCGCTGTGCCGGCCCGCACAGCGTGGCCAGCGGCTCGCGCAGGAGACGGCCCAGGCTGCCGGCGGCACCGGTGAGCAGCAGCAGCCCAGGGGCGGGTGAGGTGGGCATCAGGGTCACTACCGTTTCGGAAAATCCGCTGGGAAAAATAGAATAACGAAACAGTGTTTCAAAACAACTAGGTGATTGCATGGAGGCAGGCATCCCAGCCGATCGCGTCAAGCAGGTGGCCCTGGTGGGCGAGTGCATGCTGGAGCTGCAGGGCCAGGCCCTGGGCACGCTCACACAAAGCTATGGCGGCGACACCTTCAACACCGCGGTCTACCTGGCGCGCTGTGGTGCCGCTGCCGGCCTGCGCTGCCACTACGCCACCGCGCTGGGCGACGATCCCCTCAGCGCCAAGCTGCTGCAGCGCTGGGCCGGCGATGGACTGGCCCTGGATCTGGTGTTGCAGATTCCCGGCCGCCTGCCAGGCCAGTACCTGATCGAGGTGGACGAGCGCGGCGAACGCAGCTTCAGCTACTGGCGCGAGCACAGCGCCGCCAAGGCCTACTTTGACGGCGGCATCACGCCGCTGGAGCAGGGGCTGTACCACTGGGATGCGCTCTACCTCAGCGGCATCAGCCTGGCCATCCTGCCGCCAGCCGGGCGCGAGCGCCTGTTCATGCTGATGCAGGCGCTGCGTGAGCGCGGCGCCGCGGTGGTGTTCGACAACAACTACCGGCCGCGGCTCTGGCCCGATGCGGCGCAGGCGCGCGCGGCCTTCGCTCGCGCCTTCGAGCTGGCCAGCATCGCGCTGGTCACGGCCGACGACCACCAGGCCCTGTTCGGCCTGCCCAACCTGGAGACTGCCGTGGCAGCCGCGCAAACGCTGCCCAGCCCCGAACTGCTGATCAAGCGCGGTGCTGCCGCCACCTTGGTGCGCGGCGCTGCGGATGCCGGCTGGCAGCAAGCTGCCACCGAACCGGTGGCCCAGGTGGTGGACACCACCGCCGCGGGCGATTCCTTCGCCGCCGGCTACCTGAGTCGGCGCTTGCTGGGGCGTTCGGCACTGGAGGCCGCCCGGTTCGGTAACCGCCTGGCTGCGCGCGTCATCCAGCACCGTGGCGCCGTGATTCCCCTCGCGGCGATGAGCGACCTGATGCAGGAGGCTTTGACATGAGGGCTGCGCGCCTGGTGCTTGCGGGCCTGTTCGGCCTGAGCCTGTTGCAGGTGGGCGCGGTGCGGGCCGCCGTCATCGGCATCAATGTGCCCGCGAACTCGCTGACGGTGGCGCGCGTCGAAGCGGCGCTGGCGCCTGATCAGCGTGCGCCCTGGCTGGACTATCTGGCGCGCTCGCAGCAGCAGCGCGAGGCCGACCGTGCGGCGCTGGCCGCCGAGCGCGCCGCCTTGCCGAGCGGCACCCCGGTGCCGCCCGCACCCGAGGGTGGCCATGCTGACAAGAGCATGCCGCTGAACCAAAGCCCGGACTGGTACGCCAGCGCCGCGGCGCGCCAGGTGGCGGACAACATCGTGAGCTTCCAGACCCCGGCGGGCGGTTGGGGCAAGAACCAGCCGCGCGACCGAGCGCCGCGCCTGCCCGGCCAGGACTACGTGGCCGACAACAACTCGCTGCGTGCGCTGTCAGGCGATTTCGATCTGGCCGAGAACCCGCGCTGGAGCTATGTGGGCACCATCGACAACGACGCCACCATCAGCGAGATCCGCTTCCTGGCCAAGGTGGCGGCACAATTGCCCGATGCGGCCGCTGCAGCCGCCTATCGGGCCAGCGCGCTCAAGGGTCTGACCTACCTGCTGGCAGCCCAGTTCCCCAACGGCGGCTGGCCGCAGGTCTGGCCCCTGCAAGGCGGCTACCACGACGCCATCACCCTGAACGACAACGCCGTGGTGGAGGTGGCCGAGTTGCTGGGCGAGGCCGGGCAGGGGGCGGCCGAGTGGCGCTTTGTGCCAGGCGCGCTGCGCGCGCAGGCGCTGGCTGCCGAGCAGCGTGCCATCGCCTTGCTGCTGGCGGCGCAAGTGCGCGGCCAGCGCCGCAAGCTGATCTGGGCACAGCAGTACGATGCCCTGAGCCTGGCGCCAGTGGCAGCGCGCAACTACGAGCCTGCCTCCTTGTGCAGCGGCGAGAGCGCCGATGTGCTGCTCTACCTGATGCGCCAACCGCAACCGTCGCCCGAGTTGAAGCAGGCCGTCGAGGCCGGCATCGCCAGTTTGCGTGAGCTGGCGCTTGCCGATGTGCAGTGGGCCCGGCAGGACGACAGCCAGGGCAGGCGCCTCAGCCACAAGTCGGGCGCCAGCCCGCTGTGGGCACGCTATTACGACGCCAGCACGCTCAAGCCGGTGTTCGGCGACCGCGACAAGACCCTGCACGACGACGTCAACGAGATCAGCGCGGAGCGCCGCAATGGCTATGCCTGGTTCGGCACCTGGCCGCTGAAGGCCTTGGCGGCCTACGAACGCTGGTCGTCGCGGCACTGAGGCGGATGGCGCGCGGTGGGTGGCTGGCGCTCACGGCGCCGTGCTGAGCGCCGCCCGCAACTCGGGATGCAAAGCCAGCAGGGCCTGCAACACCTGCTCGGCGAACAGGGCGGAGCCCTGCCTGCCCAGATGGGTGCGGTCGAACTGCGGCGGCGCCATTGCCAGTGCGTCGGCGCCGGCCTGCCCCAAGGCCTCGACGGCGGCGGCGCTGACTGCGTTCAGGTCGATCACGGGAACATCGAGCTCTGCCGCCACGCGCAGGCAGGCTTCGGCCCAGGGGCGCAAGTCGTTCTGCAACACGCCCTGGGCAAAACTGCGCCGTGTGAGCGGCGTCAGCAGCACCGGATGGGCGCCCAGGGCGCGCACTTCCTGCACATAGGCGGCCAGGTTGGGGCCGAACTCGGTGGCCAGATCGGTCGAGCGACCGGGCTTGCCGGCTTGATCGTTGTGGCCGAACTGGATCAGCACGAGATCGCGCTGCCCGCCGTCGCGCAGCAAGGTGAGCACGGCGCCCCACAGGCCCTCGGCGCGGTAGCTCTTGCTGCTGCGGCCACCGCGCGCGAGGTTGAGGCAGGCGAGCTGGTCCAGGCTTTGGCACAGCGCATTGCCGTAGCCGCTGCGCGGCGCCATGGTGGAGTCGCCCACCAGGAGGATGCGCAGCCCCAGCGTCTGCGCGTGGGCGGGAAGCGCCACGCTGCAGAGCAGGGCCGCGGAGAGTGCCAGCCTGCGGATCACGCGGCTCAGAACTTGTAGCGCAGGCCGATCAGGTACTCGCGCCCGGTGACGTTGTTGACCACCACGCTGTCGCGGGCCCGGCTGATGAACTGGTCGTTCGGCTGGTTGGTCAGGTTCACGCCCTCCAGGGTCACGTCCAGCTGCGGTGTCACCTTGTAGGAGATCGAGAAGTCGACGTTGAAGGTTTTGTTCTTGCCTTCGACATCGTTGTTGTTCTGGCCCGGCACGCGGGTCAGATAACTCGATCGTTGCGAGCCCGACAGGCGCGCGCTCAAGGTGCCGTCGTCGTAGTACAGCGTGGCGTTGTAGGACTTGGGCGAGAGGTTGATGAGATCGTCGGTGATGGTGGTGTTGCTGGTGGGCGATACCACGTACTGGATCTTGGACTTCACATAGGTGTAGTTCAGCAGCGCACCGAAGTTCTTGCCCCAGCCCGGCAGGAAGCTGAAGGGTTGCTGCACGTTCAGCTCATAGCCGCTGAGCTTGCCGCCATCGGTGTTGATCGGGGCCGAGACCTGGAACACCTCCTCACCCGTGAAGCCGGGCGGCAGCAGGGCCATCGGCAGGCCGGTCTGGCTGTAGGGGATGTTGGTGCGCAGGGTCTGGATATAGGTCTTGATGTTCTTCTGGAACAGGCCAAGGCCGACGAAGGCATTCTTCGCGTGGTACCACTCCAGGCTGGTGTCGTAGGTGGTGGCGCGAAAGGGCTTGAGCAGGGGGTTGCCGCCGGTGTAGGAAAGCGTGCCGGTGGTGTTGAGCGTGCCGCCCGGGCTCAGATTGCCCAGCTGCGGCCGCGACATCACCTTGGCCACCGCGCCGCGCAGGATCAGGTCCTTGCTCAGCGTGGCGGCCACATTCACCGCAGGCAGCACGTCGCTGTAGCTGTTCTCGGCGGTGACGGCGGTGCCGCCTGCGGTGGCCAGGTAGCCATCGGCCGTCATATTGGTCTTCACATAGCGCACGCCGGCATTGCCGCGCAGCGGCACGCCGGCCAGGCTGGTGTTGAAGTCGGCCTGCAGGAAGCCACCGGTGTCCGTCTCCACCACGGCGCGGTTGTTGCCGCGCGCGTTGCCGTTGGTGATGGAGGTGAGAGTGAAGTCGCCCGGGCCGCCGGCCGCACCGGTCTTGAGGCAGTTGCAGTAGATGTCGTAGGCGGCGGCGATGGCATTCAGGTCGGGGATCAGCCAGGCCGTGGCGGTGCCGGCCGGCAGGCTCTGGCCCTTGCCGAAACCGTTGAGTGCGGTGACCAGGCTGGCCTGGCTGACGCCGGCCGGCAGGGTGTTCATGGTCTCCACCGTGCGGCGCGACTCGAAGGTCGTGAAGCTGAACTTCTTGTAGTCGGCGCCGCCCTTCAGGGTGAGCCGGTCGGGGATCAGCTCCCAGGCCAGGTCCAGGTGCGCGATGTCGTTGATATTGGTGGCACCTTGGGGCCGGATGCGGATCTCGCTGGGGGTGAAATTGGTGATGCTGCTGGAGCCCACCGGCACGCCCAGGATCTTCAGCGGGCCGTTCGGATCGGTGGGGCTGAAGGGATAGGTGATGGACGGCGCGCGGTCATTGGCGCGGAAGTCGATCTCGTAGCCATTCACGTTCGCCGCATCCAGGGTGGTGGTGGTCTGGATCGGGTTGCTGAACTTCGAGGTCGCGCGGCCCACGCGGGCGGTGAGCTTGAGCGAATCACCGATGTCCTGCTCGAGCGTGAGCGTGGGCTGGGTGAAGGTGGTGGAGAGCTCGTCGAAGCGCGATTCCGAGCGGATGTCCACGCCGTTGTACTTGCCATAGAGCAACTCGCCGTTCGGGCCGTATTCCGTGGCCAGCACGCTGGTCTGTGGCTTGCCGCCCTGCGAGAGCGTGCGGCTGAAGGAGATCGCTTCCAGGAAGTCTTCCTGCCGCGTCGCCTTGAGCTTGGAGTACAGCATGTCCAGCGTCAGCAGGGTGCCCTCGGCCGGCTTGACCTGGATCGCACCGGTCAGGCCCAGGCGGTCCTGGTCGTGGGTGAGGCGGCCATAGCGTGGCAGG
The DNA here is from genome assembly GCF_030254645.1 of Paucibacter sediminis. Lineage (NCBI taxonomy): Bacteria > Pseudomonadati > Pseudomonadota > Betaproteobacteria > Burkholderiales > Sphaerotilaceae > Roseateles > Paucibacter sediminis. Next base: position 199,757 of record NZ_CP116346.1, on the reverse strand, counting down.
CGCGGGTGGAAGTTCTCTGCCTTGCTGGCGGCGTTGAAGGCGGCGATGTTCTCGGGCGTGTTTGGCAGGCGTGTCACGCCTTGGGCGGCCGGGCCGCAGGTGGTGGCGGTGGAGCCGGCCGGCAAGCCTGTGGTGATGCCTTGCGGCGGGCACCAGCCTCCCGAGGAGGGGCCGTTGTCCCAGCGCACCGTGCTGAAGCCTTCTTCCAGCAACTGGCGCTTGGATGACGCACCCGAGAGCAGCACGCCCACCTTGTTGTCGGCGAAGGTGTTGGAGACCAGGAAGGACGCCTTGGGATTGGTCTTGCCCGAGAGATCGTTGTAGACGCCCTTCAGCGACACCGCGGCGGTGAAGCCTTTCAGGTCGAAGGGGCGGGCGGTCTGCAGGTCGACCGTCGCACCCAGCGAACCTTCGTCCACATCGGCCGAGCTGCTCTTGCGCACCGTCAGCGAACTGAACAGATCGGCGGCGAACACATTGAAATCGAAGCCGCGCGAACGGTTGGCGCCACCCGAGCTGTCGGTGCCGCCGGTGGTGGCCAGGGCCTCCACCCCGTTGATGCGCACGCGGGTGAAGTCCTGCCCCAGGCCGCGCACCGTGATGCTGCGGCCCTCGCCGGCATCCCGGTCGATCACCACGCCGGGCACACGCTGCAGCGATTCGGCCAGGTTGGTGTCCGGGAACTTGCCCATGTCCTCGGCCTTGATGACATCGACGATGCCGCTGTCATCGCGCTTGGTGCGCAGGGCGCTTTCCAGCGAGGCGCGCAGGCCGGTGACGACCACCTGGTCCAGCGCAGCAGGTTCGCTCTTGGCGGTCTGCTGGGCCTGTGCGGCGGACGCGATCAGCAGGCTGCTGCCGGCCAGCAGGCAGGCGTTCAGTTTGGAAAGGCGGGGCGGGGTGTGGCGTTGGCGGGTCTGCATGTGCGATGTCTCCGATTGTTTTGCAAGTCTTGCCCTGGCCCGGTTTCTGTGTCCGTGGCTCGGTCGGGTTGACCATGGGGGCGCGCGCAGGGCGCCTGGGGTGACTCGGAGAGCTGCTGCAGTGCCGCCCGCCGCTGTGTGGCTAGGAGGGCTAGAGGTAGTCCTCGCGGCGGGGGGTGAATTGGTCCAGCAAGGTGCTGCCGGCTTCCAGGGCCACCACGCCATGCGCGTGCAGGCGCGGGGCAATGAAGGCGTCGCCGGCACGCAGCACGCGCTTCTGGCCGGCGACCTCGGCTTCGAAGGAGCCGCTGATCACGTAGGCGATCTGGTCGTGCTCGTCATGGGCATGCGGGGTGCCGATGGCGCCCTGGTCGAACTGCACCAGCACCGACATCAAGCCGGGCGTGTGGCCCACGATCTTGCGGCGGATGCCGTCGCCCAGTTCTTCCCAAGGGGTGGTGGCGGCGTCGAAAAACGGGTTCATGCGGGCACTCCTGGCGCTGCGATTTCGAATTACTATAGCGGCCGCACAGAAAAATGAAACAGTGGTTCACTAAATAGAAACCATAATTCCGGGAAAGTCCCGAGCTGTCTAAGCTTGCGTCCAATCACCCCGTCCTGTCGCCTCGGCAGGGCCGCCAAGAACCCTGCCAGAGCAAGGAAAAGCACGATGGAAATCCGCCAACCCATCCACAGCGAACATGCGCGCACCCTGGACACCGAAGGCCTGCGCCGCCACTTTCTGGTGGAAGATCTGTTCAAGCCCGATGCGGCCACGCTGACCTACAGCCAGATCGACCGCATCATCGTCGGCGGCATCATGCCGGTGACTCAGGCGGTGAGCTTTTCGCCCGAGCTGGGGCGCCACACCGGCACCGATTTCTTTCTGCAGCGCCGTGAGCTGGGCCTCATCAATATCGGCGGCGCCGCACGCGCCACGGTGGACGGCCAGGTGTTCGAGATCGGCCCGCGCGAAGCCCTGTATGTGGGGCAGGGTGCCCAGCAGTTGCAGTTCGAAAGCGTGGATGCCGCCGTGCCCGCCAAGCTCTACTTCAACTGCGCGCCGGCACACACGGCCTACCCGCACCGCAAGGTGACACTGGCCGAGGCCTCGCCCGAGACCCTGGGCGCCGCCGAAACCAGCAACCGCCGCACCATCTACAAGTTCCTGGTGCCCGATGTGCTGCCCACCTGCCAGCTGCTGATGGGCATGACCCAGCTGGAGCCCGGCAGCCTCTGGAACACCATGCCCTGCCACACGCACGATCGGCGCATGGAGGTCTACTTCTATTTCGACATGAGCGAGAACGCCGCGGTGTTCCACATGATGGGCGAGCCGACGCAGACACGCCATCTGGTGGTGCGCAACGAACAGGCCGTCATCAACCCGAGCTGGAGCATCCACGCGGGCGTCGGCACGCAGGCCTACACCTTCATCTGGGGCATGGTGGGCGAAAACCAGGTCTTCAAGGACATGGACCATGTCCCGATGACGGCCTTGCGTTGAGGGGAGCCGCAGCATGATCCTCGATAACTTCCAACTGCACGGCCGCGTGGCCATCGTCACTGGCTGCAACACCGGCCTGGGCCAGGGCATGGCCCGCGCGCTGGCGCAGGCAGGCGCAGACATCGTGGGCGTGAACGTCTCCGAGCCGGATGAAACCCGTGCCCAGGTCGAGGCGCTGGGCCGCCGCTTCCTGGACCTGCGCGCGAATCTCTCCGACATCAGCTGCTTGGAGGGCCTGGTGGAGCAGGCCAAGAGCCTCAGCGGCCGGGTGGACATCCTGGTCAACAACGCCGGCATCATCCGCCGCGAGGACGCCATCAAGTTCAGCGAGAAGGACTGGGACGACGTCATCGACCTGAACCTGAAGACGGTGTTTTTCTTCTCGCAGGCGGTGGCGCGCCAGTACCTGGCCCAGGGCGGTGGCGGCAAGATCATCAACGTGGCCTCGATGCTGTCCTACCAGGGCGGTGTGCGCGTGCCGTCCTACACCGCCAGCAAGAGCGGCGTGATGGGCATCACGCGCCTGATGGCGAATGAATGGGCGGCCCACCGCATCAATGTGAATGCCATCGCGCCAGGCTATATGGCCACCAACAACACCGCGGCGCTGCGTGCCGATGAGGGCCGCAATGCCTCCATCCTTGAGCGCATCCCGGCCGGGCGCTGGGGCGTGCCCGATGATCTGGCCGGGCCGGTGGTGTTCCTGGCCTCGCAGGCATCGGACTATGTCAACGGCTATACCGTCGCCGTCGACGGCGGCTGGCTTGCGCGCTGATCACACCTCTTGAGGCGGCCGAGGCCGCATGCCATGTACGAGAACAAACGCCTCGGCTTCCTGTTCGTCCTGCCTTTCGTGCTGGGCGTGCTGCTGTTCAAGCTCTTTCCCTTCGTGGCGAGCTTCGCGCTCAGCTTCAGCCAGTACGACCTGATCGACCCGCCGGAGTTCGTGGGCCTGGCGAATTACCAGGAGCTGGCCACCGGCGACCCGCTGTTCCGCAAATCGCTGGGCGTGACGCTGCTGTTCGCGGCGCTGGCCGTGCCGCTGCGCGTGGGCTTTGCGCTCTTCATCGCCCATGTGCTGAACTTCAAGATGCGCGGCATCAACTTCTTCCGCGCCGCCTTCTACCTGCCCTCCATCCTGGGCGGCTCGATCGCGGTGGCGGTGCTGTGGCGTTTCATCTTCTCCAAGAACGGGTTGGTCAACCTGCTGCTCTCGCAGCTCGGCATCGAGCCCATCGCCTGGCTGGCCGACGAGCATTACTCCATGTGGACCATCGTGCTGCTGTTCACCTGGCAGTTCGGCTCGGCCATGGTGATCTTTCTGGCGGCGCTGCAGAACGTCTCGGTCTCGCTGTACGAGGCGGCCGAATGCGATGGCGCGAGCAAGTTCCAGCAGTTCTGGCGCATCACGGTGCCGCTGATCACGCCGGTGATCTTCTTCAATCTCATCATGCAGATGGTGCATGCCTTCCAGGAGTTCAACGGGCCCTACCTGATCACCGAGGGCGGCCCGCTGAGCTCCACCTATGTGCTGGCGCTCTACATCTACGACCAGAGCTTCCGCTTCTTCAATCTGGGCTACGGCGCGGCGCTGTCCTGGGTGCTGTTCGCCCTGGTCGGCGGCCTGAGCGCCTTCTCCTTCTGGAGCTCCAAGTACTGGGTCTTCTACGCCGGTGAGAAGGAGCGCAAATGACGAGCAGTACAGAGACCCTGGTGCTCAACCGCGAGCGCGGCCGCCCCTGGTTGCGCTACCTGGCTCTGGGCCTGGTGGCCTTGGTGATGCTCTACCCCTTGTTGTGGCTGGTGGGTGCATCCTTCAAGAGCAATGGCGAGATCTTCAGCGAGATCGGCTTCTGGCCCAGTCGTTTTGATTTTTCCGCCTATGCCAAGGGCTGGAAGACGAGCACGGAATACAGCTTCGCCACCTACTTCCTCAACAGCTTCCTGATCACCATCCCGCGCATCATCGTCACGGTGATCTCCTGCGTGCTGGTGGCCTATGCCTTCGCGCGCTTCGAGTTCTGGGGCAAGAAGTTATTGTTCTCCGTCATGGTCGGCACCATGATGCTGCCGCTGATCGTGTTACGCCTGCCGCAGTACCTGCTGTTTCGGGAGCTCGGCTGGCTGGACAGCTACCTGCCCTTGATCGTTCCCTCCGCCTTTGCCACCGACACCTTCTTCGTCTTCATGCTGGTGCAGTTCCTGCGCGGCATCCCGCGTGACATGGAAGAGGCCGCGCAGATCGACGGTTGCAACGCGCTGCAACTGCTCTGGCACATCATCGTGCCCTTGCTCAAGCCGGCCATCATCTCGGTGGTCGTGTTCCAGTTCATCTGGACCATGAACGACTTCATGGGCCCGCTGATCTACCTGGCCTCGGTGGAGAAATACCCGGTCTCGCTGGCGCTGAAGATGAGCATCGGTGCCACCGAGGAAGTGGAGTGGGCGAATGTGATCGCGATATCGGTGGTGGCGCTGATCCCTTCGGTCACCGTGTTCTTCATGGCGCAAAAGCACTTCATCGAAGGCGCCTCCAGCAGCGGAATCAAAGGATAGAGTCGTGGCCCATCTGAGCCTGAAGAAAATCGAGAAGGTCTATGCCAATGGCTTCAAGGCCGTGCATGGCGTGGACCTGGAGGTGCGCGACGGCGAGTTCATGGTCTTCGTGGGCCCCTCGGGCTGCGCCAAGAGCACCCTGCTGCGCATGATCGCGGGGCTGGAGAGCATCACCGGCGGTGAGCTGCACATCGGCAGCAAGAAGGTCAATGAACTCGCACCCAAGCAGCGCGGCATTGCCATGGTGTTCCAGAACTATGCGCTGTACCCGCACATGACGGTGTACGAGAACCTGGCCTTCGGGCTCAAGCTGGCCGGCACGCCCAAGCCAGAGGTGGCGCAGCGCGTGCGCCATGCCGCCCAGCTGCTGGAGATGGAGCATCTGCTGGAGCGCTATCCCAAGCAGCTCAGCGGCGGCCAGGCCCAGCGCGTGGCGGTGGGGCGCGCCATCGTCAAGAAGCCCGAGGTGTTTCTGTTCGACGAGCCGCTCTCCAACCTGGATGCCAAGCTGCGCGCCTCGATGCGCGTGCGCCTCACCGAACTGCACCGCAATCTGCGCGAGTCGGGCCAGCCCGCCACCGTGGTCTATGTGACGCACGACCAGGTGGAAGCCATGACCATGGGTGAGCGCATCTGCGTGCTCAAGGAGGGGGTGATCCAGCAGGTGGACACGCCCACCGCGCTCTACGACCATCCGGCCAACGCCTTCGTCGCCAGCTTCATCGGCTCGCCCGAGATGAACATCCACGAGGCGCAGCTGCAGCCGCAGGGCGAGGGTCTGGCTGTTGTGCTCGGGGGCCAGGTCTTGCCGCTGCCGGCTGCCAAGGCGCAGCCACTGCGCAGCCGCAGCGGCGCCGTCAAGTTCGGCCTGCGGCCGGAGCATGTGACGGCACTGCCGCGCGAAGGCAGCCTGGCCGTGCCTTGCAGTCTGCGCTTTGTCGAGCACATGGGCAGCGAGGTGTTCGTGCATTTCAGCATCGGCGAGACCGCCATGACGGCGCGTGTGCCGGCCGATCAGCTGGGCGAGCTGGCCGGCAAGACGCGCGGTGCAGCGCATGTGTTCCACCTGCAGCTCGAGCGCTGCCATCTGTTCGATGCCGAGACCGGCGCGAACCTCTTGCTGTGAAGCGCCGACAGTTCAGCGCCGCGCTGGCGCTCAGCCCCCTGCTGGTGCGTGCCCAGCCCGAACCCACCGTGCTGCGCTTCGCCTGGTGGGGCGGCGCCGGTCGGCACGAGGCCACGCTCAAGGCCATCGCCGCCTTCGAGCGCCAGCATCCCGGCCTCAAGATCAAGGCCGAGTACATGGGCTTCAACGGCTATCTGGAGCGGCTCACCACCCAGATCGCGGGCGGCTCCGAGCCCGACATCATGCAGATCAACTGGGCCTGGCTGGCCATGTTCAGCAAGCGCGGCAATGGCTTTGCCGACCTGAACCGCCATGCGAACGTGCTGGCGCTGGACCAGTTCCGCGCCGACGATCTGGCCGCCGGCATGGTGGGTGGCAAGCTCAACGCCCTGCCCACGGCCTACAGCGCGCGTGTGATGCTGTGGAACGAGGCCGCCTTCCAGCGCGCCCGTGTGCCCTTGCCGCGTAGCTGGGACGATCTCTTCGCCGCCGGCCCGCTGTTCAAGCAGCGGCTAGGGGCCCAGGCCTATCCGCTGGACGGCGAGCTCTACGACATGATCCTGCTGGCCCAGGCCTGGGTGCAGCAGAAATACGGCACGCCCTATGTTGACCCGCTGAGCCCGCGCGTGGCCATGAGCGAGGCCGCGGCGCTGGACTGGGTGCGCATCTACCGCCGCCTGGTGGACGAGCATGTGGCCACGCCGCTGCCGCTGCGCGCCAGCCTGGGGGGCGCCGACAAGCCCACCGAACAGCAGCAGGACTGGGTGGTGGGCAACTGGGCCGGCAACTTCACCTGGGATTCGGCCATCCCCTTGCGTGCCGCGACGCTCAACCGCGAGCAGAAGCTGGTGCTGGGCGAGTTCCCGACCCTGCCGGATGCCAAGACCAGCGGCATGTTCGGCCGACCCACCGTGATGCTGGCCTTGGGGCGCCACAGCAAGCAGCCCGAACTGGCGGCGCGCTTCATCAACTACCTGCTCACCGACCCCGATGCCGCCCTGATCCTGGGCAAGACGCGCGGCGTGCCGGCCGCGGCGCGGCAGTTCGAGGTGCTGGCCAAGGCCCACAAGCTGCCGGCGATGGAACTGGCTGCCCATGAACAGATCAAGGCGCAGCGTGAGGCCGGGCGCGTGCCGGTGCCGGCGCCGCTGTTCGAGCATGCGCGCCTGCACAAGTTCATGCGCGAGGTGTTCGAGACCGTCGCCTATGGCAAGACCAGCAACGAGGAGGCCGCGCGCCGCCTGGTCGACGAGGGCAATGCCCTGTTGAAGCGAATCAAATAGCGAAGCACCATGAAACACCACAGCCGACAACTCAGCTTTGAGACCCGCGAGGATCCCGACACCGGCGCACGCATCACGCGCCTGACGCCGGCGGACGTCACCTGCCATCGCAACTACTTCTACCAGAAGTGCTTCAGCAACGATGGCGAGCGCCTGATCTTCGGTGCCGAATTCGGACCGGGCAGCGCCTGGAACTACCACCTGCTGGATCTGCGCACCCAGGTGGCCACCCAGCTCACCGACCAGGCCGGCGAGAACACCTTTGGCGGCTTTCTCAGCCCCGACGACCGGTATCTCTATTTCGTGCGCGCCGAGCGGCAGCTGATACGCCTGGCCTTGAGTGATCTGAGCGAAGAGCTGGTCTACACCGTGCCGCAGGGCTGGGTGGGCTATGGCACCTGGGTGTCCAACAGCGCCTGCACCCGGATGGTGGGCATCGAGATCCATGCGGACGATTGGTTCCCGCTCTCCGACTGGCAGAAGTTCCACCAGATGTTCCACGCCAAGCCGCGCTGCCGCCTGATCCGCATCGACCTGGCGACCGGCGCGCGCGAGATCATCCTGGAAAAGCAGGGCTGGCTGGGCCATCCGCAGTACCGCCCCTTTGACGATCACACCGTGGCCTATTGCCACGAAGGCCCGCATGACTTGGTGGATGCGCGCATGTGGTTCATCAACGAGGACGGCACGAACATGCGCTGCGGCAAGCAGCATCTCGAGGGTGAGGCCTGCACGCATGAGTTCTGGGTGCCCGACGGCTCGGCCATGATCTATGTCTCCTACCTCAAGGGCCAGAGCGAGCGCTGGATCTGTTCGCTGGACCCGGTCACGCTGGAGAGCAAGCGCCTGGCCCTGATGCCGCCCTGCTCGCACCTGATGAGCAATTTCGACGGCACGCTGCTGATCGGTGATGGCTGCGACTCGCCTGCCGATGTGGCCGACACCGGCAGCCACCAGATCCAGACCGACCCCTACCTGCATCTCTTCGATCTCAAGGCGGGCACGGAGCGCAAGGTCGCGCGGCACGACAGCAGCTGGCGCGTCTACAAGGGCAACCGCCAGGTCACGCACCCGCATCCCTCGTTCACGCCCGACCAGCAGCAGGTGCTCTACAGCTCGGACTGCGACGGCGAGCCGGCGTTGTTCCTGGCCGATCTTTGATGCGGGCCGCCTTGGTCGCCTTGCTGGTGTGGGTCAGCCCGGTGCAGGCCCAGGAACGCCCGCAGCTGAGCGAGGCGCAGGCCGCCGCGATGCGGCTGGCCGACTACCTCGGTGATTGGCAGCCTGCCCCCTTGGACGCCAGCACCTGGACAGCGGACTTCGTGGTGGCCGCCGATGGCAGCGGCACCCACCGCAGCTTGCAGGCCGCCATCGATGCCTTGCCCGCCCAGGGCCGGCGCCGCTACATCCGGCTCAAGCCAGGTCGCTACCGCGAGCAGCTGTGCATCCAGGGCAAGGCGCCGTTCACGCTCTATGGCCAGCCCGGCGATGCCGCCGCGGTGCAGATCGCGCATGGGCATTTCAGTTCCGAGCCCAAGCCGGTGGGCGCGCCCGCCAATCCCTGCACGCCGGACCTCGCCGCCAGCCAGTACGGCACCGCCGGCAGCGCCACCTTGGCGATCTTCAGCGACGATGTGCAGCTGGCGCACCTGAGCGTGGTCAACGATGCCATGGACGCGGTGCGCGAGGGCCAGGGCTACCCGGCCGCGGTGGGCGAGAGCGGTGGCGCCCAGGCCGTGGCCCTGATGACCGAGGGCGACCGACTGCAGATGCAGGACGTGCGCCTGCTGGGCCACCAGGACACTTTCTTCGTGCGTGCCAAGCCGCGGGGCGGACCGTCGCGCGTGTGGCTGCGGGCCAGCCTGATCGCGGGCGACGTGGACTTCATCTTCGGCAATGGCACGCTGGTGATCAGCGACAGCACCGTCCTCAGCCGCGCCGGCCGCCGCGTGCCGGGCAGCGGCGGTTATCTGCTCGCGCCCAGCACGGCGCCGCAGCAGCCCTTCGGCATCCTGGTAGAGGGCAGCCGCCTGCTGGCCGAGCCCGGTGTGGCCTCAGCCAGCATCGCGCTCGGGCGGGTCTGGGATGCCGGCGTGGCGCGTGGCGCCTGGCAGGCGGGCGTGTCGCCAAACGGGCAGGCCCTGATCCGCGACAGCCAGCTCGGCCCGCACCTGCGCGGCTGGGGGCCCTCCACCTCGCGGCGCCCCTTTGACGCGGCGACGCAGCGCCTCAGTGAATACCGCAACCAGTCGGCGCTGTAGCAGGGCCGCACACAGTGGACAATGTCGCTCTGAATCTGACACACCCGACCGAAGCATTCAACAAGCAGCAATCAGCGCATGGACGACGATTCGATTGATTCATCCAAGCAGCAGCCCGAGTCGGTGGCCGCGGTGCTCAAGGTGTTTGCCATCCTGCAGGCGCTCTCCGAGCGCAGCGAAACCGGCATCTCCGAGCTTTCGGTACGGCTGGCCATGCCCAAGGCCACGGTCTACCGCTTTCTGCAGACCATGATGACCCTGGGCTATGTGCGCCAGGAGTCCGGCAGCGAGCGTTACGGCCTGACCATGAAGGCCTTCGAGCTGGGTGCCAAGGCCTTGCAGTACCCGGATCTGGTGGACCTCTCCAAGCACCATATGCAGATGCTGGCCGACGCCACCGGCGAGACCGTGCACCTGGGCACGCTGATCGACAGCGAGATCATCTATGTGCACAAGATCGACTCGCGCCACACCCTGGGCATGTACTCACGCATCGGCCGGCGCGCGCCCCTGCACTGCACCGCCATCGGCAAGGTGCTGATGGCCTGGGAGCATCCCGAGCGGCGCGATCGGGTGCTCGACGGCGCCGAGTTCCAGCGCTTTCGTGACAAGACCATCGTGGATCGAAGCGAGTTCCTGGCCGAGTTGGAGCGTGTCAAGGCGCAGGGCTATGGCGAGGACCGCGAGGAGTTCGACGACCATATCCGCTGCCTGGGCATCCCCATCTTCGACCGCCTGGGCCAGCCGATTGCCGGCATGAGCGTGTCCTTCCCGAGCTTCCGCTACGACGAAGCCAAGGCCCCGGAGATCATTGCCATGCTCACCGCCGCCAGCCGCGACATTTCGGCGCGCCTGGGTTGCAGCAAATTCCCGCTGGACGCTGCGCCCAAGGCGCTGCCGGCCCGATGACGCTGCCGCCGCGCGAGCTGTTGCGCCGGCTCTTCGACGCCGCGGTGGCGCGCGCCCAGCCGCTGCAGGTGATGGCAGGGCAACTGCCGGCGCCCCCGCAGCATGGCCGCACCCTGGTGCTGGGCGCCGGCAAGGCCGGCGGCGCGATGGCTGAAGCGCTGGACGCGCTGTGGCCGGCCGAGGCCCCGCTCAGCGGCCTGGTGGTGACGCGTTACGGCCATACCCCGCCCGCCTATGCCGCCCGCCCCGGGCGCATCGCGGTGGTGGAGGCCGCCCACCCGGTGCCCGATGCGGCGGGTGAACAGGCCGCCGCGCGCATGCTGGCACTGACGCAGGGCCTGACCCCCGATGATCTGGTGATTTGCCTGATCTCCGGCGGCGCCTCCGCGCTGCTGAGCCTGCCCGCCCCGGGCCTGAGCCTGGCCGACAAGCAGGCGGTCAACCGCGCCCTGCTGAAGAGCGGTGCCACCATCGCCGAGATGAACTGCGTGCGCAAGCATCTCTCCGCCATCAAGGGCGGGCGGCTGGCGGCGGCCTGCCATCCGGCGCAAGTCCTGACCCTGCTGATCAGCGATGTGCCGGGCGACGACGCGGCGGTGATCGGCTCCGGCCCGACCCTGCCCGATCCGACGAGCTGCGCGGAGGCACTGGCGATCTGCACGCGCTACGGCATCGCGCTGCCGCCGGCCGCACTGGCCGGCCTGCAGAGCGGCGCCTTGGAAACGCCCAAGCCCGGCGCCGCCTGCTTCCAGGGCCAGACCCTGCGCATGCTGGCCACGCCACGCATGAGCCTGGATGCGGCGGCGGCCCGGGCGCGTGAGCTGGGCCTGGCGGCGCATATCCTGTCCGACGAGATCGAGGGCGAGTCGCGCGAGATCGGTGCCATGCATGCGGCGCTGGCGCGCTCGGTGGCCCTGCACGGCACGCCCTTTGCCCGTCCCTGCGTGATCCTCTCCGGCGGCGAGACCACCGTGACGGTGCGCGACAAGTCCGGCCGTGGCGGCCGCGCCAGCGAGTTCCTGCTCGGCTGCGCCCTGGGGCTGGGCGGGGTGGGCGGCGTGCATGTGCTGGCCGCCGACACCGATGGCATCGACGGCGTGCAGGACAACGCCGGCGCCTTCGTCGCGCCCGACACGCTGGCGCGCGCCGCGGCGCTGGGACTGAAGGGGCGCGATTACCTGGACCGCAACGACGCCTACAGCTTCTTCGGCGCCCTGGGCGATCTGCTGGTGACCGGGCCCACCTACACGAATGTGAACGACTTCCGGGCGCTCTTGATTGCCTAGATAGCGAGCCCGCGCCGCGCCGCCATCTCGCGCCCCATCTCGGTCTGCGCCGGCTCGGCCAGCAGCGCCGCGGCGGCCGGAAAGACCAGGCCGTCCTCGGTGCGCAGATGGGCATCGTGCAGGCGCACGAACAGTGTCGCCGCCGGGGTCAGGTCTTGCAGCAGGTGCGAGTCCAGCGGGCCATCGGGCAGGGCCGCCAGTTCGTGCAGCGGCCTGCGCAGCGCCTGCCAGGCGGCGCTGATCTGCACATGCTGGGCGCGCAGCTCGGCGCAGGCCTGCTTCTGCGCGGCATCGCCGCCGGCCTCCAGCGCCGGGAACACATGCAGCTCCTCGTCCTGGTGGTGCAGCGGCGCCGCCACGTCGAAGTAGCGCAGCACATCGCGCGCGGCGCTGCGGGCGGCCTCGTCGCAAGCCTGCTGCTCCTGTAGATGCGCGAGCAGGCGCTCCAGCAGATCCAGGCTGCGCTGCACCCGCTCATGGCAGGCACCCAGCAGCTCGAAGGGCTGCGCATAGCTGCTGCCAGGCTGCAGGGCCGGCGTGCCGGAACTCATGGCGGATTTGGGCTGAATCAAGGGCATGTGGGGATTGTCCCTGGCCCGCGGGGCGCTGAGCGCCCGAATGTGGGCGGTTTGATGCAACGCAAGGACACCGGCCAGGCCCTGGCCCACATTGCGAATCATCTCAGCACACATAGCAGAACAACATCGTGGACAGTCTCAACCTCACAGCGGCGCGCCCGGCGCGCAAGCCGGTGACCGGCTCGGTAGCGGTTGCCGATCTTCGGCTCGGTGCCGCCGAGTGGCAGGCGGTGCTGGGTGGCGAGAGCCTGAGCAGCACCGAGTTGCTGGCCCTCAATGCGATGGCCCAACTGCAGCAGGTGGCGGTGGGCAGCATGGTGTTCACGCGCCTGCAACCCGCCGAGTACCTGGTGGCGGTGGTGGACGGCGCGGTGGGCCTCGGCCTGGCGCGCGACGATGCGCCCTTCCACCTGGAGCATACGGTGCGCGGCCCGCACTGGTTGGACGTCAGCAGCGCCTGGTTGGGCGGCGGCTACGGCCAGGATGCACGGGTGGTGAACGAGGCGCTGGTGCTGAGGCTGCCGGTGGAGGGTATGCGTCAGCTGATCGCGCGCCAGGCCGATATGCTGGACCGCCTGCTGGTGGCGCTGGCGCAGAACGTGCACAGCCTCACCGGTGTCACCCATGACCTGATGCACAAGGACGCCGAGAAGCGCCTGGCCGCCTGGCTGCTGCAGCGCGCGGTGCCCGAGGCCGATGGCGGCGCGGCGATCTCGCTGAAGGAACGCAAGCGCGACATCGCGGCCCAGCTGGCGATCACGCCGGAGACGCTGTCGCGCATGATGCGCCAGCTCAACCGCAAGGGCGTGATCGAGGTGCAGGGCTACAGCGTCAAGGTCTTGTGCCTGACGGCGCTGCAGGCGCTGGCGCGCGACTAGCCTCCGGCTGAGCGCGCGTGGGTGCCTCGGCCGGGAAGTGCAGGCGCACGCAGGTGCCGCTGGGCCAGGCGGCCTCGATGCCGAGCCTGCCGCCCAATTGCTGCTGCGCCAGCACCTGCACCACATGCAGGCCCAGGCCCGCGTGCCCATGGCCGCGGGCCGTCGTCATGAAGGGCGTGAACACCTGCTCGCGCAGCTCGCTGGCGATGCCGCGGCCGTTGTCCTGCACGCACAGCTCCAGGCCCTCGGCCTCGCGGGCCAGCCTGACCTCGATGGCCGGCGCCGCCGGCAGGGGCGGTTCGAAGGCATGGGTGAGGGCGTTGTCGATGAGCTGGTCGAGGATGCGCAGCAGGGCGCCCGGATAGCCGTCGACCTTGCCGACCGGCTGCAGCAGCGCCCGCAGCGTCACGCCGCGCGCGCCGGCGCTGCCATGCCAACGCTGCAGCGCCTGCTCGATCTGCCGCCGCGGGTCGAAGCGCCGGCGTGGCTCCGGCATCTGCTCGATCGAGAGCTCCTTGAAGCGCTGCACCAGATCGGCGGCGCGCGTCAGCGCCTTGTGACCCAGCAGATGGCTGTTGTCCAGCAGGGCCAGGAACTCGTGCAGCTCGGCGCGCTTGAGCTGGCCATCGGCGAGGCGGCGGCGCAGCTCGGCGGTGGCATCGGCCTCGGTGGAGAGGGCCAGCAGCGCATTGCCCAGCGGTGTGTTGAGCTCGTGCGCCACGCCCACCACGATATGCGCCATCGCCGCCTGGCGCTCCTGGTGGGCCAGGGCCTGCAGGGTCTGGTGCAGCTCGGCGCTGCGCTCGCGCACGCGCCGCTCCAGCTCGTCATGGGCCTGCTGCAGCGCGGCCTCGGTGGCCTGGCGTATCGAGACCTCGGCGCGCAGCTGGTCCAGCGTGAGGGTCAGTTCTTGATGGCGCTGCGCCAGTGCCGCCTGCAGCTCGTTGCCATGCTGCTGCAGCAGATCGTTCTGCACGCGCAGCTGCGAGAGCGTGAGCGCATCGGCCAGCAGGCGCGAGCTGAGCTCCTGGCGCTGGCGGTTGCGCCGCTCCTGCAGGGCCTGCAGCTCCAGCTGGGCCTGGTAGGCCAGCTTGTCGAGCCCCGCCTGGTGCGCGGTGCTCACCAGCAGCTCGGCCACGCGCAGCTGCAGCATGCCCAGATAGCTGTTGATGCCGACGTCGCGGAACTCCGCCAGGATGGTCTGGAAGCCGCGGATGGCCGCATCGCGCCGGCCCTCGCCCAGGGCGATCAGGGCCTCGACAAAGGCGGTCCAGCTGCGCTGCTCATCGCGTGCGCGCTCGCTGCCGCCATCCGCCCTGGGCGGCCAGACCAGGTCCAGCAAGCCCCGCATCTGCTGCAGATGCTGGCGCGCCAGCGCGATGTCGCCGCGCCGCGCATGGCCGATCGCCAGGTTGACGGCGGCGCGGTAGCGGGCATAGGGCGGGCCGCTGGCCTCGGCATCGAGGCGCGAGCGCGCATGCCAGTGCAGGCTGGCATCGCGGTGCGCGGCCGCGTCGGCGCCGCCCGCCTCGGCCAGGAAGTAGTGCGCCGAGCCCAGCTGGCTGCACACCAGCAGGCGCAGCTCGGCATCGGCCAGCGTCTCGGCCAGCGGTTGCAGCAGCTCGATGGCCTCGCGCTGCAGGCCGCAGCGTAGCAGCGCGTTGGCGGCACTCACGTCCAGCACCACCAGGGCCTCGGCGTCGTGCCCGCCGCGCAGCCAGGCGCGTGCGCGCCCGAAGGCGCTGAGCGCGGGCTCCTCCAGGCCGAGGCGGCCGAACACCTCGCCCAGGGTGATGGCGATCTCGGCGCAGGTGGAGGCCGTCAGGCCGGCGTTGGCCAGGGTGTCCAGGCGCTGCGCCTCGGCCACGCAGTCCAGCGACACCGACGGCGCGGCGCTGGCACGCAGCCGCAGGTCCAGCGCCTGCACTGCCAGCTGGGCCGAGGCCACATCGGCCTGCGCCGGCGCCAGGCCCTGGCACAGGCCCAGGCAGCGCCAGGCGTCGGCGCTGCGGTTCACGAGGATGCAGCGCCGCGCCTGCGCCAGCAGGGCCGGGAAGGCCGGGTCGGGCGAGGCGGTGGCGTGGTCGGACGGCGCGGACATACAGCGGGTGGCGGGCCTGTCCGGCCGAGTGTAGGCCAGGCCGCTGCGCCGGGCGGCCGCCGCGCGCGGCTATCCTTCGCCTCCAACGACGATGTGACCCCGGGGGCGAGGGATGGAGAGTGCGGACTATGTGCACCTGCTGCGGCTCAACGAGCAGGCCAGCCGGGAAGCGCCCGAGCGCTATCGCCAGCGCGTGCTGCGCTTTGCGGTGCTGGGCTATGTGGCGGTGTTCCTGTTCGGCCTGCTGGCGCTGGCCGGCCTGCTGTGGCTGGGCTGGCGCTGGCAGCATGGGGCCAGGCTGGCGGGCTGGATGATCTGGGGCGGGCTGGCCTGCCTGGGCCTGCTGTGGGCCACGCTGCAGGGCCTGCGCGTGCCGTTCCGGCTGCCCGAGGGCCAGCCGGTCGCGGCGCAGGAGGCCCCCGAGCTGTTTGCCGGGCTGGCGCGCATCCGCGCCAAGGTGCAGGGCCCGGCGCTGCACCAGGTGCTGATCACCGACGACTTCAACGCCGCCATCGTGCAGCAGCCCATGCTGCTGGGGCTGTGGCATCGCAACTTCCTGCTGCTGGGCTGGCCGCTGCTGGCGGCGCTGGAGCCCAAGCGCATGTTCGCCGTGGTGGCGCATGAATACGGCCATCTGCGCGGCGACCATGGCAAGCTCTCGGCCTGGATCTACCGCACGCGCATGTCCTGGGCCAGGCTGAGCCAGCGCTATGAGGAAAGCTCCTCGGCGCTGGGCTGGCTGATGGCCGGCTTCGTGGCCTGGTACTTCCCGCGCTTCAACGCGATGAGCTTCGCGCTGGCGCGCCAGGACGAGTACGAGGCCGACCGCGTGTCGGCGCGCCTGTTCGGTGCCGAGCTGGCCGCCCATACGCTGCAGGAGGTGGCGCTGAAGGCGCAGTGGTTCGGCAGCGACTTCTGGCGCCTGTGGTGGCGCCGCGCGCGCACCGATGAGGCCGCCAGCACCGGCCATTGCGTCGGGCCTTATGCCGGCATGAACAAGCTGCTGCAGCAGCCGCTGGACGCGGCCTGGCAGCGCGAGGCCCTGAAGCGCGAGTTCAAACGCCTGGCCGGCTTCGACGACACCCACCCGGTGCTGAAGGACCGCCTCGCCAGCCTCGGCCAGGCCGCCGGCCTGCAGCGGCTCTCGGCGATGCACTCGCTGCGTTTGCTGGGCCAGGGCCGGGCGCGCATCGCGCTGGCGCTGGACGCCGCCTGGTGGCAGGCCAACCGCGCCGACTGGCGCAGCCACGGCGAGCGCCTGCGCGCGCTCAACGCGGAGGCGCAGGCGCTCAGCCAGCGCGCCCATGAACTCAGCGCCGCCGAGTGGTTGCGCTGGGCCGATGCGGTGGAAAGCCTCAGCGACAAGGACCCCACACCCTGGCTGGAGCGCGCCCTGCTGCTCGCGCCCGAGGACCCGCAAGCGCTGCACCGGCTGGCGCGCCGCCATGCGCCCAGCGGCGATGCGCGCGTGGGGGCCTGGCTGGAGACGCTGTACCAGCGCCACGAGGCGCTGGCCTGGGCTGCCGCCGATCTGGCGCAGACCTGGGTGGATGCCTGCAGCGCGCGCGACGCGCCGCTGCCGCCCGAGCAGCGCCGCCTCTGGCGCGAACGCCTGGAGAGCAGCCGCGCGCTGGAGGAGGCGGCCTGGGAGCGTTTCCAGCAGCTCATGCCCTGGGAGCAAGGCATGCCGGCGCAGCTGGACGAGGCCCAGCTGCGCGGGCTGCGTGGCATCACGCTGCGCGAGGCCGATCTGCGCGGTGCCTGGGTGGGCGAACAGGCGCTGGAGGTGAAGCCGGCGCGCCGCCACTTCACGCTCTGGCTCCAATGCCGGCCCGGCCTCTCGGACGAGGCGCTCGATGACCTCGCGCAGCGCGTCTACGACGCCGCCGAGCTGCCGGGCCGCGCGCGCGTGGTGGTGCTGGGCCGCCATGTGCCGGCCGACAAGCTGGCGCAGGCGCGCGAGCTCACGCAGCTGCTGCAGCGGCGCTGAAGCGGCTCAGCGCGGCGGGCTCGCCTCCACCACCTCGGCCGCGCTGCGGAAGGCCTCCACCGCCGCCGGCACGCCGCAGTAGACGGTGGCGTGCAGCAGCACTTCCTGGATCTCCTGCACGCTGGCGCCGTTGTTGAGCGCGCCGCGCACATGGCCCTTGAGCTCATGCTGCTTGCCCAGTGCGGTGAGCATGGCCACGGTGACGAGGCTGCGCGTCTTCAGGTCCAGCCCGGGCCGCTGCCACACATCGCCCCAGGCATTGCGGGTGATGTGCTGCTGGATCGGCGCGCTGAACTCGCTCGCGCCGGCATAGGCGCGCGCCACGAAGTCCTCGCCCATGACCTGCTTGCGCATGGCCAAACCCTTGTCAAATTGCTCATCGTTCATCGCTTCTCCTGCTTTGTCGGCGCAGCATAAGCGGAGCGGGCGGCTATGCTCTCGGGCGTGACTGTCCCCTCGCTCTTGCCACCAGCCCCACATGCCGCCCTGGCCCGCCTGCTGGCCTGGATGTTTGGCCTGCTGCTGATGCTGGCCGCGGCGCCGCTGCCCGTGCGGGCGCAGGGCCTGGGGCCGGGCGGCGCGGCCAGGGCGCTGAGCCAGTACAAGGTGGACAGCTGGCAGACCGAGCAGGGCCTGCCGCTCAACACGGTGCAGGCGCTCTACCAGAGCCATGACGGCTATCTGTGGGTCGGCACGGCGGGCGGGCTGGCGCGCTTCGACGGCGCCCGCTTCACCGGCTTCGATGCGCGCCAGGCGCCCAGCATGGCCTCCGAGCCGGTGTTCGGTTTCATGGAGGACGCGCAGCAGAACCTCTGGATCGGCCACAGCAAGGGCGCGGCCATCTACCGCAAGGGCAGCTTCCAGGCCATGTTCGGCAGCGAGGTCACCGATGGCCGGCGTGTCTGGGCCTTTGCGCAGGCGGCCGACGGCGTGATCTGGGCCGCCACCGAGAACGGCCTGGTGCGCTGGGAACAGGGGCCGGGCAAGGGCGCTACCAGGCTCTACCAGCAGGCCGACGGCCTGCCCACCAACCGCCTGCGCACGCTCGCCTTCGACCGCGCTGGCACGCTCTGGATCGGCACCTCGGGCGGCGGCCTGGTGGCGCTTGCCGCCGGGCGCTTCCGCACCCTGGGCCCGGAGCAGGGCTTCCCGCATCTGCAGGTGCGCCATGTCATCGCCGACCCCGCCGGCGGCATCTGGGCCGCCACCGCCGGCGGCGGGCTGGCGCGTGTGGAGGAGGATGGCCGCATCCGTGTCTACACGGTGGCCGATGGCCTGCCCACCGACCAGCTCACCAGCCTGGCGCGCGATGCGCAGGGGGCGCTCTGGATCGGCAGCTGGGGCGCCGGCGTGAGCCGCATGCTCGAGGACGGCCGCTTCAGCACCATCTCCAGCGCCAACGGCCTGGCCGGTGACCAGATCTGGAGCGTGCAGGCCGACCGCGAGGGCAGCATTTGGATCGGCACCTGGGTGGGCGGCCTGAACCGGCTGCGCAATCGCGCCTTCGGGGTGCTGGGCACGCCCGAGGGCCTGTCGCACGACAATGTGCGCGCGGTGCTGCATGGCCGCCAGGGCGTCACCTGGGTCTCGACCTCGGGCGGCGGGCTCAACCGCATCGAGGGCCAGCGCATCAGCGCGCTGCGCAAGGCCGATGGCCTGCCCACCGACGAGATTTCCAGCCTGCTCGAGGACCGCGATGGCGCGCTCTGGATCGGCAGCTACACCGCCGGCGTGGCGCGCCTGCAGGGCGGCAAGATCGAGCGCTTCGGCCCGGCCCAGGGCCTGCCCAGCGCGGAGGTGCGGGTGCTGTTCCAGGACCGCAGCGGCACGCTGTGGGCGGGCACGCAGTCGGGGCTGGCGCGCTTCAGCGGCAAGGGTTTCGAAGCGGTGCGCGACGAGGGCGCACCGCGCGGCGGCGTGGCGGCGATGCTGCAGGACCGGCAGGGCACGCTCTGGTTCGGCACCACCGGCGACGGCCTGGTGCGCCTGCGCGACGGGCGCTTTCATACCCTCAGCAAGGCCGACGGCCTGGTCTCGAACTGGGTCATGGCGCTTTACGAGGACGCCGACGCCAAGCTCTGGATAGGCACGAACGGCGAGGGCATGAACCGCCTGAGCGACGGCCGCCTGACGGCGATACGCCCGGCCGACGGGCTCTGGGACGGCATCGCCCTGACCATTCTGGAAGACCGCGCCGGCTATCTGTGGATGAGCTGCAACCGCGGCTTCTTCCGCGTCGCGCGCGCCGAGTTGAATGCCTTTGTCGAAGGGCGCCAGGCCAAGGTCAGCTCGAGCGGCTTCGGCCCGGGCGATGCGCTGCGCAGCACCACCTTCGCCGGTGGCCTGCAGCCTGCCGGTGCCATCGACGCGCGCGGCCAGCTCTGGCTGCCCTCATCCAACGGCCTGGTGATCGTCGACCCGGCCCGCCTGCCGGGCGCGGGGCAGCCGCCGCAGACCCAGCTGGAGGGCGTGCTGCTGGATGGCGTGAGCCGGCCGCTGGATGCCGAGGTGCTGCTGCCGCCGGGCTCGGTGCCGCTCACGATCCGCTATGCCGCGATGACCCTGCTGAACGCCGACCGCGTGCGCTTTCGCTACCAGATGGAGGGCATCACGCGCGACTGGGTGGACGCGGGCCGCAGCCGCGAGGCCGCCTTCCCGGCGCTGCCGCATGGGCAGTACCGCTTCCGCGTTGCCGCCTCGACCGATGGCGTGCATTGGAGCGAGGCCGCGGCGCCGCTGCTGATCACCGTGCGGCCCTATGTCTACCAGACTGGCTGGTTCATGGCGCTGGTCCTGCTGGGCACGCTGGCGGCGCTGGTGGCGCTGTTCCGCCTGCGCACCCACGCGCTGCGCGCCCGCCATGTCGAGATGGAGCGCCTGGTGGCGCAGCGCACCGAGGAGCTGCGGCAGGCCAACGAGCATCTCTCGCGGCTCTCCTTCGTCGATGCGCTCACCGGCTTGGCGAACCGCCGCCGTTTCGACGAGGTGCTGGCCGAGGAGTGGCGGCGCGCGCGCCGCAACCGCGTGCCGCTGGCGCTGGTGATCGCCGACATCGACGGTTTCAAGCTCTACAACGACCGCCTGGGCCATCTGGAGGGCGACCGCTGCCTGACCGCGGTGGCCGCGGTGTTCGCGCATGCGGTGGGGCGCGCCGGCGACCTGGCGGCGCGCTATGGCGGCGAGGAGTTCGTCGTGCTGGTGCCAGGGGCCGACGCGGCCGCCGCCTTGCAGGTGGCCGAGGGCATACGCGCCGCCTGCGAGGCGCTGGCGATCCCGCACCCCGCCGCCCCGGTGGGCGAGGTGATCACGCTGAGCCTGGGCGTGGCCTCCTGCATCCCCTCGGAGCAGGCCTCGGCCGAATCGCTGTTCGCGCTGGCCGATGCCGCGCTCTACTGCGCCAAGCAGGAAGGGCGCAACCGCGTCAGCCTGGGCAAGACCTGACACCGGCGGCCGGCCGGCGTCGTAACATCGAGCCATGGTCATCTTCTACTGGGTCATGGGCCTGCTCATCGTCGGCACGTTCGTGCCCTCGGTGTTCTATCTGCTGCTGTATGCGATCACGGGCGACGACCGTGCCGCGCAGCGTGCCAGGGCGCTGTGGAACGTCAGCCGCACCGCCGGCATGTTCGGCATCAACCTGCTGATCTGGGGCCATGTGGCCGTGGGCCTGTGGCGGCTCTGGTTCAGTTGAACTGGCCCGTCAGCGGCTGAGCCCGCGCGCCGCGATCTCCCACAGCGCCTCGACCCGGCCGGCGCGCACCGCCACCAGCTGCTCGTGCAGGTTCAGCGTCGGGTCGCAATGCCCGGGCACCAGCAGCAGCTGGCTGCCCAGCGCCGGCCGCGCCACAGCACCGCCGTCCACGCCGCACTGCACGATGCCATGCTCGTCGTTGGCCGACACATAGTGCAGCTGCGGCTGGCCCCAGACGCCGGGCAGGCCAGAATCGGTGGCGAGCGACTTGAGACCGGCATCGAGCACGCAGCGCTCGCCGTTGCCCACGCTCATCACCGTGCTGGCGAGGAACAGGCTGTGCTCGAAGCGCAGCGCACCCGCGACCTCGTTGCGGCCGTAGTCGCCGTCCATGAAGACATAGGAGCCCGGCTGCACCTCGGTGTAGACGCCGCTGGCCAGATCGAACTCGACGCTGCCGGTGCCGCCACCGGTGACGACCTCGCAGCGCTGCCCCGCGGCCGCCAGCGCCGCCACCACCGCGCCGGCACGCTCGGCGGCCAGGGCCGCGGCGGCGCGGCGTTCGCCATGCCCGCGCAGATGCTGGATCGAGCCCTGGTAGGCCTGCAGGCCGGCAAAGCGCAGCTGCGCGTGCGGGCCGAGGGCATCGAGCAGGCGCAGTACCGCGGGCGCGTCGTCCACGCCGCAGCGGTGCTGGCCGACATCGATCTCCACCAGCACGTCGAGCCGGCTGGCGGCCGCGCGCGTGGCGGACGCCAGCGCCTCGATCTGCTGCACATGGTCCACGCAGACGCTCATGCGCGCGTGCAGGGCCAGCTGCGCCAGCAGGGCCGCCTTGGCGGCGCCGCCGATCTCGTTGCTGATGTGGATGTCGCGCACCCCCGCCCGCACAAAGGGCAGGGCCTCGCTGACCTTCTGGCAGCAGATGCCCACGGCGCCGCGCTGCAGCTGGGCCAGCGCGATGGCCGGGCATTTGTGCGCCTTGGCATGCGGGCGCAGCGCCACGCCGGCGGCCGCGGCGGCGGCCTGCATGCGCGCCAGGTTGCGCTCGAAGGCATCGAGCTCCAGCAGCAGGGCAGGGGTGTCGATGGCGCCGAGCGGATCGCCGGGGCGGGCGGGGGGCGGCAGCATGGGCAGGGGGCTGGTGTTCATGGGCGAGGCCGGCGGACGGGCCTTCAGTCTAGCCGGCAGCATGTCGCGGATCGCCCGGATCCCAAGACACAATGAGGCATGCTCATCCCCGCCGAGCGCGCGCCGCGCTACATCCCCTCGCTGGGCAGCTGGCTGGCCGGCCTGCTGCTGAGCGCCGTCTGCCTGGTGCTGCTGGGCACCGTGCTGCTGATCGAGAACTTTGCGCGCGCCCATGCCGAGCGGCGTGCCATCGATGCGCTGCAGCTGGTGGCCACCGACTTCCGCGACGCGCTGGATCGCGGCATGGCCCAGCAGTTCCGGCAGCTGATCGTGCTGGCCCAGCTGGAGCCCCTGCAGCAGACCGCGCGGCCTGCCGCCCTGCGCCGCACGCTGGAGCAGATCCAGCAGGGTTTCAGCCACTTTGCCTGGCTGGGCGTGACCGACGCGCAGGGCCGGGTGCTGGCCGCCAGCGGTGGCCTGCTGGAAGGCGTGGACGTGTCGGCCCGGCCCTGGTGGCAGGGCGGACGCCAGGCGCCGTTTGTGGGCGATGTGCATGCCGCGGTGCTGCTGGAGCGCCTCCTGCCCAAGCAGACCGAGCCCTGGCGCTTCGTCGACTTCGCGCTGCCGCTGCCCGGTGCCGCGGGGGAGGGCGCGGGCGTGCTGGGTGCGCACCTGAGCTGGTCCTGGGCGCGCGAGGTCAAGGCCGAGCTGATCGACGCCACGCTGGCTTCGCACCGCGCCGAGGCCCTGGTGCTGGACCGCCATGGCAAGGTGATCCTCGGCCCGCCGGCGCTGGAGGGCCAGCCACTGCCCAGCCAGGGCGGGCCCAGCCGCGTGGAGCGCGAGTTCGATGGCGAGGCCTTCTATGTCGCGGTGCTGCCCACGCGCGGCCACGAGCGCTACCCCGGCCTGGGCTGGCAGGTGCTGGTGCGCCAACCGGTGGCGGTGGCGCTGGCCGACTATTTCAGCCTGCGGCGCCAGATCGGCTATTGCGCGCTGGCCCTGCTGATCCTGTTTCTACCGCTGAGCTGGTGGCTGGCCAGGCGCTTGTCGGCGCCGCTGCGCCAGCTCGCCGCGGCGATCACCGCGCGCCACCATCTGGGCGAGGGCGAGCTGCCACGCGTGGGGGGCTACCGCGAGGCCCAGCTGCTTTCCAACGCGTTGGCCGAGCTGGCGCAGCGCCAGGCCGAGCAGGATGCCTCCCTGAGCGAGCTGAACGCCTCGCTGGAGCAGCGCGTGCAGGCGCGCACCGCGGAGCTGCGCGATGCCATGCGCCAGCTGGCCGCCAGCGAGCAGCGCCTGCTCGCGGTGACCGACAACATCCCCGCCATGGTGGGCTATTTCGACCGCGAGCAGCATTGCCACTTCGCCAACTCGCAGGCGCTCAAGGTGCACGGGCTGAGCGCCAGCCAGGCGCTCGGCATGAGCTTGCGCGCCGGCCTGGGCGAGGCCAGCTACGCCTTGCACGAACCCTATGTACGGCAGGTGCTGGCGGGCCAGAGCTGCCACTTCATCGGCGCGCTGGAGCTGGGCGGCAGTGACGCGCACTTTCAGGCCCATCTGGTGCCCGACCTGGACGCCGGCGGCCTGGTGCAGGGCTTCTACCTGATGAGCTTCGACATCACCCGGCTCAAGCGCGCCGAGCGCGTGCTGGCCGCGTTGAGCCGGGTGGACAGCCTGACCGGCGTGCCGAACCGGCGCCATTTCGATGAACGCCTGCCCGAGGCGATGGCGCGCTGCCAGCGCGGCCAGCAGCTGATGGCGCTGATGTTCCTGGACCTGGACAAGTTCAAGAGCATCAACGACGGCCTGGGCCATGCGGCCGGCGATGCGGTGTTGCAGGCGTTTGCGCAGCGCCTGCGCGCCTGCGTGCGCGGCACCGACCTGGTGTGCCGCCTGGCCGGCGATGAGTTCGTGCTGCTGCTGGAGGGCTTGCACGCGCCCGCCGAGGCGGGGCTGGTGGCGCAGAAGGTGCTCGATGCCGTGGCCCAGCCGCTGCAGCTGGCGCAGGGGCCGCTGCAGCTTTCCACCAGCATCGGCATCGCCTGCTACCAGGGTGAGGAGCCGGCCGACCCGGCCAGCCTGCTGGCCCGGGCCGACCAGGCGCTCTACGCCGCCAAGGCGGCCGGGCGCGGCTGCTTCCGCTATGCCGAGGGTGAGGCGGCGGGCTGAGCGCCGGCGCTCAGCGCGCGATCGAGTCGCTCGTCTCGGTATTCGTCAGCGGCGCGTAGCTGTAGCCGCTCAGGCTCACGCCGGTGACGCTGTAGACAAAGCTGCCGCCGGTCTTGCGCGTGCTGGGCGAGCTGAAGCGCGCGACGCCGGTGCTGTCGGTGACGGCGGAGACGGCATTGCTCGAGACCAGGCCGCTCCACTTGCCGGTGACGGTGGCGCCGGCCACCGGCAGGCCGGCGGCGCTCAGCACCTTGACGGCCGCGCCGGCCTGCGCGTTGCCGTTCTTGGCGACGTTGAGACTCATCGCGATGTCGGCCACGCGCATCTCGACGATGGCCACCGGCGCGTCCACCGTGATGGTGACGCTGCTGGCGGCCGAGAGGCCGCTGTTGTCGGTGACGCGCAATTGCGCGCTGTAGCTGCCGGGGTTGGCATAGCTGTGCGCGCTGCTGACGCCGCTGGCGCTGCCGCCGTCGCCGAAGCTCCAGTCATAGGCCACCAGGCTGCCGTCGGGGTCGCTGGAGCCGGCGCCGGAGAAGCTCACGTTGAGCGGCGCGGTGCCGCGCAGCGTGGAGGCGCTGATGGCCGCGATGGGCGCCTGGCTGCCTGCGCTGGGATAGCTGGCGCTGAGGGCGTATTGGCCCACGCTGCCGTAATTGCTGTAGCCGGTGACGAGCGGATCGCCCTTGCCGGTGCCCTGCACGGAGAGGTAATAGCTGCCGGCGGCCGGCAGCGTGAGGCCGAGGCTGGCGTTCAGGGCGTCGAGCGGATTGGCCTGGCCCAGCAGCACGCCGGCGCTGTTGCGCAGGCTGATCAGGGCATCGAGATTGGGCGAGCGCGCCGCCGGGCTGAGGTTGAAGCTGGCGGGGCCGGCCGCGGCCGAGAAGGCGAACACGTCGACATCGTCGGGCCGCTCGATCACGCCCTGGGCGCTGGCGCTGGTGATGCCGCCGCTGCTACTGCCGGTGAGCGGGGTGGCGGTGGCGGCGCTGTTGCCATGGTCGTCGGGCCGCAGCGGCAGGCCGTTGCTCTGCATCACGACGTAGTCGTCCTGCACGTTGTTGGCGCCGCTGTACTCGCCCTTGCTCCACTGCACCAGGGCCTGGTAGTAGCCCACGCCCATGATGGGTGCCCAGCCGGTGGCGCCGCTGCCCTGACCCTGGTAGTAGCCGGTGGTGGCGGTGCCGTCATGGCTCAGGCCCATGTTGTGGCCCGCCTCGTGCGAGATCGCCTCGGCCACGTATTTCTCGTTGCCGGGGCCCAGGGCGTCGTAGAACACCAGCGCGGGCTTGTAGTAGTCGCTGGTGTCGTCGAACACCCCCAGGTAGGCCACGCCGCCGCAGCTGCAGCTGTAGACGCCGGTGCGGCTGGTGATCAGCACGGTGGTGCCGAACACCTGGTCGGTGCTGCCGGCGCGCGTCAGCAGCTCGGGCGCCACCGCCTCGGTGGTGACGTCGACATCGAAGGCCGCATAGTCCTCGGCCACGCGCTGCCAGATGTACTGGATGCGCTGCAGCTCGGTGGTGGAGAAGCTGCCGGGCAGGCCGTCCAGATCGAAGGGCGGGGCGATGATGCTGCCGCCGCTGCCGTTCCAGGCGGTGCCGCTGAGCGTGGCGCCCTTGAAGTTCAGGTAGATGGTGCGCTGCGCGCCGGGCCGGCTGTGCAGCAGAAAGCTCTGCTCCAGCGGCGCCAGGCTGCCGTCCAGCAGACCCGGGCTGGAGGCCGCGGGCAAGGCCTGGTCGAGCTCTTCGACGAAGAACACGCGGCCGCGCTGGTCGATGCGCATGCGCTTGTCGGCCAGCAGCAGGGCCTTGAACTCGTCGGGCGACTTGCGATACCAGGCCGCCACCTCGGGCAGGCGACTGCCCAGCAGGTCGATGGCGCGCTGCCCCGCCGCCTGCTTGTCGGGCAGGCTGACGGACGGGAAGGGCGGCTTCTGCAGATGCGGCACGGCCGGGCTGGCCGGGCCGGCGGCCCAGGCGGTGCAGGCCATGGCCAGCAGGGTGGGCAGAACGAGCAGCGTCTTGATCGGCTTCATGGTGGGGCGGACTCCGTGGGCGAGAACAGGCCGATCCGACCGCCGGGAACGCTGCAGCAGATGCAGGCGGCCCCGCTGTCATGGCGGTGCCGGCGACCGGCAGCGCTTTAGACCGGAAACTTTGCGACCCCGACTTTCGTGCGGGTGTGCCGAGTGCCGGGATGCTAGTGCCTGAGGGCGCGCTTGCCGCCCCGCCTTACCCGCTGTTACCCCGCGCTGCAGTTGCTTGCAAGCGGCCGCGCCCCAGGGCCAGGCGCGGAAAATAGTCGTCCGGATGCTTGGGCAGCACGCGCAGCTCGCAGCTGCCGGCCAGGCGCTGGGCCTGCGGGTCGCGCCGCAGCGCATCCGCCTCGGTGAGGCGGCACAGCGACTGCCTGCGCCGCCCGGTGGCGGGGTCGCGCAGCAGCCAGTACCAGAATTCAACAGTCTTGCTCATGGGGCTATCTTCATGGCCGGCTGGCTCATGGCGTGAGCCAGCCGCGGCTCAGTGCACCGCCTCGGCCTGGCACTCGCTCGTTTCGGCCCGGTCTTCGTCGGCGGCGGTCTGCCAATGGCCGGCGGGGCGCATGGGCAGCAGGGCGGCGTCCGTGAGGCCGCGCTCGAACTGGGCGTTCAGGGTCGCGTCGGCGCGGATGCGCCGCAGCGCCGCCTGGATGGGCGCCGCGAACTGCGGCCGCAGCCGTGCCATCGCCAGCAGCTGTGAACCATGCCGCTGGGGCAGGACCTGCCACCAGGCCAGGATGCTGGCGGGATCGTTCAGATTCAGGATCATGGCTTTACGCTCCTCGAACGGGGCAGCGCGGGGCTGCGTTGATGCTGTACGAATATACAGTAGTTTGCGAGAGCGTGAATATTTCTGCGCGCCGCTTGTCGAAATCCCCCACGATGGCGCGTCGTGGAGTGAGTCCCCCTTCGTCTGCCCATAGCAAGGAGCCGCCATGCGCCGAACCGCCCCCCCAGCCTCGCCTGCCTCTTCCTCTTCGTCCAGCCGGCGCAAGGCCGCCACGCGCCTCGTGCTGCTGGTGGCGACGCGCAAGGGGGCCTGGCTCTTCCACGGCGATGCCAGGCGCAAGACCTGGACGGCCGATGGGCCGCATTTCCTGGGCCACACCATCAGCCACCTGCAGCTGGACCCGCGCGACGGCCGCACCCTGCTGGCCGCGGCCAAGACCGGCCACCTCGGCCCGACGATCTTCCGCTCCACCAACCTCGGCCGCAGCTGGAAGGAGGCGCAGCAGCCGCCCGCCTTCGCCCAGCCGAGCGGCGGCCTGCCAGGCCGCGCCGTGGACCATGTGTTCTGGCTGACCCCCGGGCATGCCAGCGAGCCGGGCAGCTGGTATGCCGGCACCTCGCCGCAGGGCCTGTTCCGCTCGGAGGATGGCGGCGTCAGCTGGCTGCCGCTGCCCGCCGTCAACGACAACCCGCAGCTGCGCGAATGGATGGGCTCGGTGCAGGACGGTACGCCGGACGGGCCGAAGCTGCATTCGGTGATCGTCGACCCGCGGGATGCAAAACATCTCTACTTCGCGATGTCGGGCGGCGGCGTGCACGAGTCGCGCGACGGCGGCGCCAGCTGGTCCACCCTGATCCAGGGCCTGGAGGTGGTGGAGGGCTTCGATCCGGGCACCGTCACCTTCCACGACCCGCATTGCGTGCGGCTGTGCCCCGCCATGCCCGATCGCCTCTACCAGCAGAACCATTGCGGCATCTACCGGATGGACAGGTCGGGCAGCACCTCGGCCAGCCCGGCGGCTGATGTGTGGCAGCGCATCGGCCGCAAGATGCCCAAGCGCGTGGGCGACATCGGCTTCCCGATGGTGGTGCACCCGCGCGAGGCCGATACCGCCTGGGTCTTCCCCATGGATGGCACGACCGTCTGGCCGCGCACCAGCCCGGCCGGGCGCCCGGCGGCCTATGTCACGCGCAATGCCGGCAAGAGCTGGCAGCGGCTGGACCAGGGCCTGCCGGAAAGTCAGGCCTGGTGGACCGTGAAGCGCCAGGCCATGACGGCGGACGCCCTGGCCACGCCGGCCCTCTACCTGGGCACCACCAGCGGCGAGTTGTGGATCGGCAGGGACGAAGGCGCGAGCTGGAGCAACATCGCCCGCCACCTCCCGGAGATCTACGCCGTGGAAGTGGCCGAGCTCGCTGCATGAGTGGCGGCGCCCGCGTACCGGAGCCGGCAGCATGCAGGTCTTGATCCCCGCCGCACTGCAGTCCTACACGCGCGCTGCGCGGGTGGCGGCCACGGGCGATTCGCTGGACGCCATGTTCGCGGACCTCGAGCAGCGCTACCCCGGGCTGCGGTTTCGCGTCGTCGACGAGCGCGGCCTGCTGCGGCCCAATATGCGCATCTTCGTCAACGGCTTGGGTGTGCGGGAACTGCGGCATGAGCTGCAGCCGGACGACGCCGTGGCCATTGTGCTGGCCCTCAGTGGCGGTTGAATCGGGGGGTGGCGCGCGCCGGAACGGGCCGGGCTCAAGAGACCTGGCCCGACCAGAACTCCTTCGCACCCGCGGGCAGGCTTGGCAGCAGCCGCTCGAGGGCGGCCACGTCGACATGCCGGCGCAGCGCGGCCGCAACCGCGGCGATCGCGTCCGGAGGTGAAAAGTTATGCGCCGGGCGCACGGCGCGAACCTCGGCCAGAAGTTCCTCCCGTGTGCCGAAGCCGGCCACCGGCTCGCCGGGGCGCCAGCCTTCCACGAAGATGGCGCGCAGCACGGGTGGCAGCAGGTCCGCAAATCGCAGCGCCTGGTCGATCGAGAGCCGCCGGCGAAAGGTGTGCAGCACGCCGACGACCATGTTCCACGCCATATTGGTGGTGTTCAGGCCCGCGAGATCGCGCGCGTCGACCATGAAGCGCTCGAACTCCAGCGTGGCGTTCTGATATTCGAAGGGCAGCGGCATGGTTGCGGGGCGGGCGAAGGCCGGGGCGACACTATTCTTGCAGCGCCCGGATGACCTTGCACGGATCACTCCGACTCATCGCGACGGCAACGCCACGAAGCGATGCCGAACACCGCCAGCCCGACTGCCAGCGCGGGCACCAAGGTCACGACGAGATTGCCGTCCGGCGTGGACCACGACACCGCGGCCGCCGTGACGAGGGCGGCGATCAAGCCGAGGGCGCGGGGACGGGCAGGCGGCTTGGTTGGCGAGCGCTTGCCGGGGATGGCGCTATTCATGGCGATGCTCTCTGGTGTTCGACGCCACCCCACCCAGGCAGCTTGCTGGCTTGCCCGACCCAGTGGGAAAACTGGGCCTCGTTGACTTGCTCGCCTTCGCGAATGTGGAGGTAGCGCACCTGCTGCTGCTTGGATTCGACAGGCGGCAGCGGCGTTAGCGCGCTGCCACGGAAGAAGGCGACCTTGACGTACTTTGCGCAGCAGTGAAAGCTCAAGAACCACCCTTGGCCCGGCATGCCGTAGAAGGGCGAGTTCCATTTGACCGCCTTGGATACGTCCGGCACGGTGCGGTCGATCAAGGCATCGATGACGCGGCCGACATTGCCCTTCCAGCCAGGCATGGCCGCAATGTAAGCCTGGACCGGGCCATCACCATCGCCCTTGGCGATCTGCGGATTCCCGCCTGCGAGCAGCTTGGTTTTGGTGGACATGCGCGTTTGTTCCGACCGGGACGCGTGGCGAGGCAGCTATTGGCGACTGGCCTTCAGACTGCCGAAGCGAGGGAGCTTGCACCGATTCAGTTGACGCATCATCGCTGGCGCTGCTGTGGCTCGAATTTAACCGGGGACAGATAGCTCTGCGAGGAATGTAGTCGGCACATCGGAATCAGACCGCCTGGCCGCAACCAAGGCAACCGACACCGTACAGAGGACTATTTCCACAAGGAAAACACCGTGAGAACTTCGAATATGACCCAGAGCCCGGTGGCCTTGGTTGGCGGGGGAACTGACATAGCAACCACAGACACAGGCTTGAGCCTGCTCCAGATCAGGGCGTAGCAAACGCCCGCCGCGGCGATACCCAACACGAGCGCCAGTAGGGATTGCATTGCCCCCGCAATCCATAGTCCTGCAACTGCGACAACAACGCCTGAAACGAGTGGAATCCCAGACGAGGAACTCGGGACATAGCAAGTCGATCCGCACGCGCTACACGCGGCCGGGCTGGATACGCTGGAACGCCATGCGCCCCCAAGGGAGACGGCCTCTCGCGAACATGTTGGGCACTTGAGCATGATTGACGGCTAACGTTGAAGCTGAGCCGCGAGCGCCAGAACGCTGCGCAAGGCCCAGAATGAAATGGGGCCTTGAGCGGCCTGCTGTTGCGAATCGGCTCGAGCGAAAGGTTATGCATCAGGAGCACTCATCTGGCAGCGCGGGAATCGCAAGTACGTCATCCGGAGTTAGGCCAGATCGGAATGCAACGCAATCTCCAGGCTTGAGCATGTAGTTCAAGTCGCGAACCCACTCTTCTCCAGTTTTCATTAGAACTTTAGTCTTGAAGAGGGCATCAGCAGTTCGGGCGGAATTGATCGCAGCGACAATGGCTCCGCCCGCTCCAATACCCATTCCTCCGACAAGTCCAGCCTGTTGCTCTTTAGATAGCGCACGGTGTTCATTGGTGAAGTCGATACGTTCAACCGACACAACTTTCCCCACCGGCAACCGGCCTCGCTCCTCCGGCCTCTGGCCCCATGACGCGACTATTTCAGTACTGACAGGTGTGGTCATCAACCGGAAGCCCCGGCGGCAATGGCTGTAAATAGAACTATTCGGAACATGGTATTTGATGCATAACGTTTGACATGACGGGCAGACGACGGCGGCGGCAGCTTCGACAACCGGCGCAAACCATGCTCGCTGTTGGCTGCCCTCTCGATGGAATGGTTGGGCATCATCTCTGGGGCGCTCCTGCGAGTTCGAGGATGGCGGGGACCAAGGCTGCGGGGAATATGCCACCGACCTCACTTGGATTGGCCTGAATGTTCGATTTGGACAGGAAGTCTGTGACGTCGAAGTGAGTGCGCTCGACTGCGGCCACTCGAACGGCGCCTTCGTTCTGAACCGTTGTGCCCGCATACACCTTGACCCAGATATAAAACTTTGGATACGAAGTGCCAGATTGGGTTGGACCGTTGCGGAGCGGCCGGGACTCTACGGCTGTCGCGGTTTGTGTGGCAGCCCGATTGAAATAGCCGAGAAGATCGCGCCTGAGGTAGCTTTCAAAGACTTCTTGCGGCGGAAGGTTTACCTCGATGTGGGAGCGCTGGAGGTCAGGCTGCGCTGCGACCTGGCCAAGCGGAAAAACCAATACAGCGAGAAGTGGCAAAAGGTATTTCATGATGCCCAACGTTGAAGCTGAGCCGCGGACCGAGGCTTGCCGAGGGACGTCGGCTCGAGCGATCGGTTAGCCAGCCTGTACCGCATACGCCATGTATTTGACCGAAAACGGTAGGTGAGGAAACCGCTTGATTTCGCCATCCGTAAAACCAAGCTTGTTGTACCAGGCTTGTAGCACCGTGTGTTCGCCAATAACACCAATACTGATGGTACTGACCGACAAAGTGCGAACCTGATCAACTACGTGTCGCACGAGCTTTGCGCCAACACCGCTGCGGCGGTGAGCGGGAAGCACAGAAAGGCGATTCAGGTAAGCGAGACCGGCGCTTGGAATTTCGTAGGCCACACAAGCAATTGGACTTAGGTTGTCTTCCGCGATGAAATACTTCTCGCCCCGGGAGAAATCAGCATCCACCCAGGACGGCGTATAGAACGATGGGTGCTTCGGGCAGTTTTCGATGTTTAAGCCGAATTGCACCGCCACGTCCTTGTTGGCTTCGCTGACGAGCATTGCGATCGTTGAGCGATCCGCGGAAGAGGCTTCTCGAATTTGCATTTCTGGTACTTCGCGAAAAATAGAATGGAACAGAGATGGCTAACGTTGAAGCTGAGCCGCGAGCGGCGGCCTGCCTACGCGATTCGGCTCGAGCGACTGGTTAGGCATTGGACTACGCAAACTTGTATTTAGCCTTGGCACCGGACTTCCTTGTTGCGGTCACGACGCTTCCTCGGATCGAGGGTGATACAAGCTCTTGAAGTATTTCTGACTCGGGATCAATTGAGATCACCAGCCGATTTTCTTCAATCTTCCAGTAGACGATTGGGCCCGCAACCGCGCCGTCCTTGAGGCCGAATGTGGCGATTGCCATGCCGTCCTCCGCGAAGCGATAGTTCTCCACGTACTTCTCGTCAATTAGCTCCAGAGACTTGCCAGGCAGTGCGAGCGACTTCCAGTCCGTCGGAACCTCCTTCTCGACGCGAGAGCATCCAAGAAACGGCGATGCAGCCAAAAGCATCAAGAACTGTCGTCGCATATGTCTATGGTGGATTTGCACGAATGCCTAACTAGGTTGTAGGGCGCAGTTCTGATGGATAACACCGGCAACTATCTCCCTAACATCGGACTTGTGGCCGCGCTGCAGGCCGCGCCCATCCTTGATTCGCTGGTGATTGACAGTCAATTTGTACAGCATGATCAGACTGCCAAGTCCGGCAGCTTGCAAGTTTCGCCGTTCAAGCCAATTGCGGCCTCAGGGTATGCGCGTGCCGGAGCCGTTATGGCGAATGGCTCGGATTGGAGGTGCGCATGCCTGGCACGTCAATCGCCCCACGGAGGGAAGCGCCCGTGCTGGCTCCGTCGCTGCCGCCGCTGCGGTCCGCCCGTTTGTTGGATCAGCTGCGCGCGCGCATCCGGTTTCTGCATTGCAGCCGGCGGACCGAGGGGGCCTATGTCTACCGGTGCCGGGCGTTCATGCGCTTCCATCGGCTGCAGCGTCCGCCGGAACTGGAAGCGAAGCACGCCGTTGAATCCTTCTTGAGCTGGCTCGCCGACGATCGCGGCGTGGCGGCGTCAACGCATCGGCAGGCCTTGTCGGCCTTGCTGTTCCTGCATGGCAAGGTTGCGAGATCTGGACGACCCCGCGCGGCCTGCAGCCCGGTCAACGCCCTGTAGCTCAGCGCGCCACCCCTCATTCATTCCTGACCGACATCAAGGGCTCGACGGAATCGCAGGGCTCAAATGGGTACTCGGTCAAAGGAGAAATCGCGATGAAGTACGACACCAATCGGATTGGAACTCTTGCCTTCGCCAAGCTCTCGTTCGCCGCAGCTGTGGCTTTCTGCTCCTGCAGCGCCTTGGCTGTTGACGTTGCAGCCGCCGAGCAGACGGCGCGCCAGAACGAATGCTTCAAGTGCCACGAGACCGGCAGCCTGAAGGAAGGACCTTCCTTCAAGTACGTCGCCTGGAAGTACAAGGCGGATACGGGCGCTGCGGCCCGCATCAAGTACCACCTGACCTCCGGTGAGCCCGCCAAGGGCACCGATGGCAAGACGGCACCGCACAAGATCGTCAAGGTCGAGAACGACGCCGAGCTGATCAATCTGATCGAGTGGGTGTTGTCGCGTTAGGGCCTGTTGACGCTAGGCGAGCGCGCCCAGCGCCCTCAGCACCGCCTCGGCGGTTGCCGGCGCGCGCAGCGGCGGGTCGCAGTGCGCGGGTCCGCAGGCGGCGATGGCGTCCTTGATCGCCAGCAGCACCGAGAAGGGCAGCAGCAGCGGCGGCTCGCCTACCGCCTTGGAGCGGTGGATGCTGTCTTCGCGGTTCGGCTGGTCGTAGAGCGCGACGCGGAAGTCCAGCGGGCTGTCGTTGGCGGTGGGGATCTTGTAGGTGCTGGGGGCGTGGGTGCTCAGCATGCCGGTCTTGGGATGCCACACCAGCTCCTCGGTGGTGAGCCAGCCCTGGCCCTGCACGAAGGCGCCCTCAACCTGGCCGATGTCCAGCGCCGGGTTGAGCGATTGGCCCACATCGTGCAGCACGTCGGCGCGCAGCACGCGGCTTTCGCCGCTCAACGTGTCCACCAGCACCTCGGCCACCGCCGCGCCATAGGCGTAGTAGTAGAAGGGCCGGCCCTGCAGGCGGCTGCGGTCCCAGTGCAGGCCGGGGGTGGCGTAGAAACCGTCGCTCCAGAGCTGGATGCGCTTCAGATAGGCCTGGGCCACCAGCTCCTTGAAGGCGATGGACTGCTTGCCGTTGCTGTCGCCGCTGCCGCCGACCCTGCCGCCGGCAAACTGCAGCTGCTCGGCCGGCAGGCCCAGCAGCTCGGCGGCCAGCGCCGCCAGGCGCTGCTTGATCTGGCGCGCAGCGTCCTGCGCGGCCTTGCCGTTGAGGTCGCTGCCGGTGGAGGCGGCGGTGGCCGAGGTGTTGGCCACCTTTTGGGTGTCGGTGGCGCTGGCGCGCACCTGGGCCAAGTCCAGCCCCAGCTCATGCGCCACCACCTGGGCCACCTTGGTGTTCAGGCCCTGGCCCATCTCGGTGCCGCCATGGTTCACCAGCACCGAGCCGTCGGTATAGACATGCACCAGCGCGCCGGCCTGGTTGAGGTGCACCACGTTGAAGGAGATGCCGAACTTCACCGGCGTGAGCGCCAGGCCGCGCTTGAGCACCGGGCTCTGCGCGTTCCAGGCGGCGATGGCGGCGCGGCGCGCGTGGTAGTCGCTGCTCGCCACCAGGCGCTCGGTGAGCGGCTGCAGGATGTTGTCGCTGACCTGCTGGCCGTAGGGGGTCAGGTCTTGACCCTTGGCCGGGTCGGCCTGGTAGAAATTGCGCTGGCGCACCAGCAGCGGGTCCAGCCCGAGGCGGCGCGCCACCGAGTCGATGATGATCTCGATGGCCAGCGCGCCCTGCGGGCCGCCGAAGCCGCGGAAGGCGGTGTTGCTCTGCGTGTTGGTCTTGGCGCCATAGCCATGCATGGCCACATGGGGCAGCCAGTAGGCATTGTCGAAATGGCACAGCGCGCGCGTCAGCACCGGGGCCGAGAGGTCGGCCGAGTGGCCGCAGTTGGAGATCAGGTCGATCTCGGCGGCGAGGATGCGGCCCGCGTCGTCGTAGCCCACGGTCCAGCGATAGTCGAAGCCATGGCGGCGGCCGGTGATCAGAAAGTCGTCGTCGCGGTCCAGGCGCAGCTTTACCGGCTTTTGCAACTTGTGCGCGGCCAGTGCCGCCACGCAGGCGAACAGCGCCGATTGCGATTCCTTGCCGCCGAAGCCGCCGCCCATGCGCCGGCATTGCACCTGCACCTGGTGCGCCTGCCAGGCCAGGGCATGGGCCACCAGCTGCTGCATCTCCGAGGGATGCTGGGTCGAGCAGTGGATCAAGAGGCCGCGGTCTTCCTGCGGCAGGGCGTAGGAGATCTGGCCCTCCAGATAGAACTGCTCCTGCCCGCCCACCGACCATTCGCCCTCCAGGCGATGCGGCGCGGCGGCCAGGGCTGCGGCCGGCTCGCCGCGCGTCAGGTGCATGGGCGGGATCACGTACTGGCCCAGGGCATGGGCCTCCCTGGCCGTCAGCACCGCGGGCAGGGCTTCGCAGCGCAGCGCCTGGCTGGCCAGCGCGGCGGCGCGGCGCGCCAGTTCGCGCTCGGTGGCAATCACCGCGAACACCGGCTGGCCCAGGTAGCGCAGCGTGTCCGAGGCAAGGATGGGGTCGTCGTGCAGCAGCGGGCCGCAGTTGTTCTCGCCGGGGAAGTCGGCGGCGGTGAACACCGCCACCACGCCGGGCTGGCGCCGGATCAGCTCGAGGTCGATGGCCAGCAGCCTGCCATGCGCCAGCGGCGAGAGGCCCAGCGCCGCATGCAGGGTGCCCTGGGCCTCGGCGATGTCGTCGATATAGCTGGCCTCGCCGCTCACATGCAGGTGGGCGGATTCATGCGCGCGGCTGGTGCCGACTTGCGCTTCGGCCATCAGGGGCAGATCGCTGGGCTTGTTCATGGCAGGCTCCGCTCGAAGGCCACGGCCTGCCAGACGCTGGTCTGGGCGGGGCTGAGTGGTGCGTCGGGTCTGGTTTCCAGCCAGCAGCGGCGCATGAGGTTTTGCGCCACCTGCAGGCGGTAGGCGGCGCTGGCGCGCATATCGCTGAGCGGCGTGAAGTCCTGCGCCAGCGCATCGGCGGCGGCGCGGGCGCTGGCCTCGCTCCAGGGCCGGCCCAGGAGGGCGGCCTCGGCCTGGGCGGCGCGCTTGACGATGGCGGCCATGCCGCCGAAGGCCAGCCGCGCTTCGCTCACCACGCCGGCCTCCACGCGCAGCGCGAACACGCCGCACACGGCCGAGATGTCGCTGTCGTAGCGCTTGGCAATCTTGTAGGCGCGCAGCTGCGTGCCGGCCGCGGGCAGGGGCAGGTGCAGGGCCTCGACGAACTCGCCGGACTGCAGCGCGTTCTTCATGTAGTCGAGGTAGAAATCCTGCAGCGGCAGGCGGCGCTGGGCATCGCCGCGGCGCAGCACGATGTCGGCGCCCAGCGCGATCAGGGCCGGCGCGCCGTCGCCGATCGGCGAGCCGTTGGCGATATTGCCGCCCAGGGTGCCGGCATGGCGCACCGGTGGCGAGGCAAAGCGCAGCCACAGCTCGCGCAGCGGCGGCAGCTGTTCGGCCAGCGCGCGCCAGGCGTCTTCCAGGCTGGCGCCGGCGCCTATCCACAGGCCGGGCAGGCCCTGGAAGGGCTCGCTGCGGATCTCGCGCAGCTCGGGCACGGCGCCGAGGAAGATCACGTCGCCCAGCTGTTTGTGCTGCTTGTTGACCCACAGGCCCACATCGGTGGCGCCGGCCAGCAGGCGCGCGCCGGGCTTGCTCATGCGCAGGGTGGCCAGGTCGGGCAGGCTGCGCGGGATGTGGAAGCAGTCCTCGGCGCCGGTGACCGGGTTGGGGCCGCGGTAATGCAGGCCTGCGTCGGCGCGCAGGGCCTGCAGCGCCGCGATGATGGGGGCGCGCTCCAGCGGCGCGGCGGGCGCATCGAACATGCGCTCGCCGGCATCGAGGATAGGCCGGTAGCCGGTGCAGCGGCACAGGTTGCCGGCCAGATCGTCGGCGAGCTGCTGGCGCGTCGGCCGCGTGCCGGCGGCCTGGTGGCGTTCGTAGACGGCCTGCATGCTGACGGAGAAACCGGGCGTGCAGAAACCGCATTGCGAGCCATGGCAGTCCACCAGGGCCTGCTGCGCCGGGTTCAGGGCCTGGGCCGAGCCCAGGTCTTCCACCGTCAGCAGGGCGCGGCCGTCCAGGCTGGGCAGGAACATGATGCAGGCATTCACATTGCGCAGCTGCAACTCCTGCTCGCCCTGCAATTCGCCCACCAGCACGGTGCAGGCGCCGCAGTCGCCCTCGGCGCAACCCTCCTTCGTGCCGCAGTGATGGGCATGCTCGCGCAGCCACCGCAGCACCGTGGTGGTGGGCGGCAGGCCCTGGACCTCCTGGATCTGGCCGCGGTGATAGAAGCGGATGGGGCGCGTGTTCATGGACGAGAAGGAAAAAAGGCTGGCTCCGGACAATCCCGAACGGTAATGGCTTTGCTCATAGACAATATACGACCCAAACAATGGACTTCATCAAGCAGCGCGTATGAGCCTGAAGGCGGACTTCGACAAGATCGAGCTTCAACTCGTGCGGGTCTTGCATACCGTGATCTCGGAACGCAGCGTTTCCAAGGCGGCCCTGCGCCTGCATAGTACGCAGCCCGCGGTGAGCGCGCAGCTGCGGCGCCTGCGTGCCCTTACCGGCGACGCGCTCTTGGTGCGCAGCGGCGCCGGCATGACGCCCACCGCCACCGCCCTGCAATTGCTGGAGCCCGCCGGCCGCCTGCTGCGCGAGGCCGAGACCCTGTTCGGCGCGCGGCGGCGCTTGAGCGGCTTCGAACCCGCCACCGCCCAGCTGCGCTTTCGCATTGCCGCCAGCGATTACCTCGACCCCTTCTTCCTGCCCGAGCTGGCCGCCCACCTGCTGCGCCTTGCGCCGGGCGTGCAGCTGGACCTGCAGCCGCTCTCGGCCGACTACGACTACCGCCGCGCGCTGGCACGCGGCGAGGTGGACCTGGTGATCGGCAACTGGCTGGAGCCGCCCGAGGAGCTGCACCTGGCGCGCCTGCTCAGCGACGAGGTGGTGTGCCTGGTGAGCGAGCAGCATCCGATGGCCAGGAGCAACGGCCGGGGCTGGACCGTGGAGCGCTACCTGGCCAGCCAGCACCTGGCGCCGATGCCGCTCTCGGCCGGCCTGCCCGGGGTGATCGACCAGCACCTGGCCAAGCAGGGCCTGGCGCGCACGATCGCGGTGCGCAGCGCCCATTTCGGCCAGCTGCCGCAGATGGTGGCCCATAGCCTGCTGGTGCTGACCACCGGGCGCCTGTTCTGCTCGCGCTATCTCGACAGCCTGCCGGTGCGCGTGCTGCGCTGCCCGGTGAGCTTCCCGCCCATGGCCTACTACCAGCTCTGGCACGATGTGAGCCATGCCAGCGCGCCGATGCGCTGGCTGCGCGAGCAGGTGCGCGAGGTGGCGCGCACCCTGGTGGCGCAGGCGCCCGCCAGCTCGCGCGTCCGATCCTGACCCATGACTCCTGCGAACCCCGTGACCTCCGCAACCTCCCGTTCCAAGCTCGCTCTGCGCGGCGACCTGCTCGACTTCACCGCTAGCCCCGCCTGGGGCCAGCTGGACAGCCCCGCCGTGCGCTTCCAGCCCGACCATTGGCTCTTGATCGACGAGTATGGCCGCATCGCCGGCACGCAAGGCCAGGAGCCCGATGCCAGCTGGACCAAGCAGGACCACCGCGGCCGCCTGATCCTGCCCGGCTTCATCGACACCCATGTGCATGCCCCGCAGCTGGACGTGATTGCCTCCTATGGCGCCGAA
Source organism: Paucibacter sediminis (assembly GCF_030254645.1). Lineage (NCBI taxonomy): Bacteria > Pseudomonadati > Pseudomonadota > Betaproteobacteria > Burkholderiales > Sphaerotilaceae > Roseateles > Paucibacter sediminis. The sequence continues at coordinate 160,635 of NZ_CP116346.1, read as the reverse complement.
CTGCTGGACTGGCTCAACACCTACACCTTCCCGGCCGAGCAGCGCTATGCCGACCCGGCGCTGGCGCGGCGCGGCGCGGCGCGCTTTCTGGATGCGCTGCTGGCCCATGGCACGACCTCGGCGGTGGTGTTCCCGACCGTGCACAAGGTCTCGGCCGAGGCGCTGTTCGAGGCGGCTCGGTCGCGCGGCATGCGCCTGATCGCCGGCAAGGTGCTGATGGATCGGCACGCGCCCGACGGCCTGCGCGACGATGTGGCCCAGGCCGAGCGCGACTGTGTGGATCTGATCCAACGCTTTCATGGCCAGGAGCGCCTGGCCTATGCGGTGACCGTGCGCTTTGCGCCCACCAGCACGCCGGCCCAATTGGCCATGGCCGGCGCCCTGTGCCGGGCGGATGCCTCGCTATATGTGCAGACCCATGTGGCCGAGAACCGCAGCGAGGTCGAGTGGGTGGCCAGGCTCTTCCCGGCGGCGCGCAGCTATCTGGACGTCTATGCCCGCGAGGGCCTGCTGCACCCCAGGGCGGTGCTGGCCCATGGCATCTGGCTGGACGAGGCGGACCGCGCCGTGCTTGCCGAAAGCGGCGCCCAGGTGGCCTTCTGCCCCTCGTCCAACCTGTTCCTGGGCAGCGGCCTGTTCGACTGGGTGGGTGCGCGCGCGGCCGGCTTTGCGGTCAGCGCGGCCAGCGATGTGGGCGGCGGCACCAGCCTGTCGATGCAGCGCACGCTCGCCGACGGCTACAAGGTGCAGGCCATGGCCGGCCAGCGCCTCACCGCCTGGGTGGCCCTGCACGCGGCCACGCGCGGCGCCGCCGAGGGCCTGGGCCTGCAGCACGAGATCGGCCACTTCGGCCTGGGTACACTGGCCGACGTTTGTGTCTGGGACTGGGCCCGGGGCCCGGTGGCCGAGGCCCGCTTCGAGGTGGCACGCGAGTTGCACGAGAAGCTGTTTGCCTGGATGACGCTGTCCGATGAACGCAATCTGGTGACCAGCCTGGTGGCTGGCCGCACGCGCTACCAACGACCCACATGATCCAACCATTGCGCCTGCAACTCAGTGGCATCAGCAAGCAGTACCCGGCCGTGAAGGCCAACGATGGTGTGCACCTGAGCGTGGCGCCGGGCCAGATCCATGCGGTGCTGGGCGAAAACGGTGCGGGCAAGAGCACCCTGATGAAGATCATCTACGGTGCGGTGCAGCCCGACGAGGGTCAGGTCTTGTGGAACGGCCAGGCCGTCAGCATCAGGAGCCCGGCACAGGCGCGACAGCTGGGCATCAGCATGGTCTACCAGCATTTCTCGCTGTTCGACACCCTCAGCGCCGCCGAGAACGTCTGGCTGGGCCTGGACAAATCGCTCAGCCTGGCCGAGGTCACCGCCCGCATCAGCGCGGTGGCGCAGAGCTATGGCCTGGCGGTGGACCCGGCGCGGCCGGTGCACACGCTCTCGGTGGGCGAGCGCCAGCGCGTCGAGATCGTGCGCGCGCTGATGACGAATCCGCAGCTGCTGATCCTCGACGAACCCACCTCGGTGCTGACCCCGCAGGCGGTGCAGACGCTGTTCCAGACCCTGCGCAAGCTGGCCGAGCAGGGCTGCTCCATCCTCTACATCAGCCACAAGCTGGACGAGATCCGCGCCCTGTGCCACCACTGCACGGTGCTGCGCGCCGGCCGCGTCACCGGCGAGGTGGACCCGCGCGGCCAGAGCAATGCCGAACTCTCGCGCCTGATGATTGGCGCCGAGCCGCCCCAGCTGCGGCACGCCGCGCCGCGCGGCAGCGGCGCGCTGGCGCTGGAATTGAAGGGCTTGAGCCTGCCCAAGGCGGAGCCCTTCGGCACCGCGCTGGAGGGCATCGCGCTGCGGCTGCATGCCGGCGAGATCCTCGGCGTGGCCGGGGTCTCGGGCAATGGCCAGCAGGAGCTGATGGCCGCGCTCTCGGGCGAGGACGCGCGCGCGCCGCGCGGTTCGGTGCAGCTGTTCGGCCAGGACATCGCCCAGGCCAGCGCGCGCAAGCGCCGCCGCCTGGGCCTGCATTTCGTGCCCGAGGAACGCCTTGGCCGCGGCGCCGTGCCGACGCTCTCGCTGGCGCAGAACACCTTGCTGACGCGCACCGAGGCGGTCAACGCGGCGGGCTGGATCAGCCAGGGCCCGGTGCAGCGCCTGGCGGAGGAGCTGATCGCGCGCTTCAAGGTCAAGGCCGGCGGCGCGGGCGCCGCGGCCAAGAGCCTCTCGGGCGGCAATCTGCAGAAGTTCATCGTCGGCCGCGAGATTGATGCCAAACCCAAGGTGCTGGTGATTGCCCAGCCCACCTGGGGCGTGGACGTGGGCGCGGCGGCGCAGATACGCGGCGAGTTGTTGGCGCTGCGCGATGCCGGCTGCGCGCTGCTGGTGGTGAGTGAGGAGTTGGACGAATTGTTCGAGATCAGCGACCGGCTGGTGGTGATGGCCAATGGGCGCGTCTCGCCGGCCATCACCATGGCCGAGGCCACGGTGGAAAAGATCGGCGCCTGGATGAGCGGGCTCTGGCAGGAGGAGGGCGCGCAGCATGCTCAGGCTTGAGATCCGCCCGCAGCCGTCCAAGCTGATGTCGCTGGCCTCGCCGCTGCTGGCGCTGGCCATCACCACGCTGCTGGGCATTGCGCTGTTCCTGCTGCTGGGCAAGGACCCGCTGCGCGGCCTGCAGATGTTCTTCTGGGAGCCCATCAAGAGCGCCTATGGCTGGAGCGAGCTGGGCATCAAGGCCACGCCCCTGGTGCTGATCGCGCTGGGCCTGGCGGTGTGCTTCCGCTCGAACGTGTGGAATATCGGCGCCGAGGGCCAGTTCGTGGTGGGCGCGCTGGCCGGCGGCTGGGTGGCGATGCAGGCGGATGCCAGCAGCGGCCGCAGCATCGTGCTGTGGATCCTGCTGGCCGGCGTGGCCGGCGGCATGGCCTGGGCCGCCCTCACCGCCTGGCTGCGCGACCGCTTCAACGCCAGCGAGATCCTGGTCAGCCTGATGCTGGTCTATGTGGCCGACCTGCTGCTGGGCTACCTGGTCTACGGGCCCTGGAAAGACCCGAACGGCTACAACTTCCCGCAAAGCATCAGCTTCCTGGCCGTCACCAAGATCCCCAAGCTGTTCGACGGCTGGCGCGTCAATATCGGCGTGCTGATCGCGCTGGGGTCAGTCCTTGCCTGCTGGGCGCTGCTGTTCCGCACCTATGCCGGCTTTGCCCTGCAGGTGGGCGGGCTGGCGCCGGCGGCGGCGCGCTATGCGGGCTTCAGCTCGCGGCGTTCGCTCTGGCTGGCCCTGCTGCTGTCCGGCGGCATGGCGGGCCTGGCGGGGGCGCTGGAGGCGGCCGGGCCGCTGGGCCAGCTCACGCCCTATGTGCCGGCCGGCTACGGCTTCGCCGCCATCATCGTGGCCTTCGTGGGGCGCCTGCATCCGGTGGGCATCATCTTCTCGGCCATCCTGATGAGCATGTTCTACATCGGCGGTGAACTGGCGCAATCGCGCCTGGGCCTGCCCAAGTCCATCACCGGGGTGTTCCAGGGCCTCTTGCTGTTCACGCTCCTGGCCTGCGACACACTGATCCACTACCGCATTCGTCGGGCCAGGAGCTGACCAGATGGAATCGATCGCACTGCTGATCGCCGCCACGCTCAACGCCGGCACGCTGCTGGCCATCGCGGCCCTGGGCCTGCTGATCAACGAACGCTCGGGCATCGTCAACCTGGGCGCCGAGGGCATGATGCTGGTGGCCGCCATCGCCGGCTTCGCCACCGCGGTGCATACCGGCAGCGACTGGCTGGGCTTTGCCGCCGGCATGGGCGCGGGCGCGCTGCTGGCGGCGGCCTTCGGCGTGCTGGTGATCTGGCTCAACACCAACCAGTACGCGGCCGGCCTGGCGCTGAGCCTGTTCGGCGGCGGCTTCTCGGCCTTTGTGGGCATTTCCTACACCCAGGCCAAGCTGGGCCCGCGGCCGAACTTCGCGGTGCCAGGTCTTGCCGACATCCCCTTCATCGGCCCGGCGCTGTTCCGCCAGCATCCGCTGGTCTATGGCGCGATCGCGCTGGCACTGTTGTTGGGCTGGTTTCTGTACCGCTCGCGCGCCGGTCTGGTGCTGCGTGCGGTGGGCGAATCACCCGAGTCGGCCCATGCCCTGGGCTATCCGGTGCGCCGCATCCGCCTGGCCGCGGTGATGACGGGCGGCGCGCTGTGCGGCCTGGCCGGGGCCTATGTGTCGGTGGTCTACACGCCGCTGTGGGTGGAGGGCATGATCGCCGGCAAGGGCTGGATCGCGCTGGCCCTCACCACCTTCGCCACCTGGCGGCCCGCGCGCGTGCTGCTGGGCGCCTATCTGTTCGGCGGCGTCACCATGCTGCAGTTCCATCTGCAGGGGCAGGGCGTCGAGATCGCCAGCCAGTTCCTCAGCATGCTGCCCTATCTGGCCACCATCGCGGTGCTGGTGCTGATCTCCAGCAATGCCAACTTCATCCGCGCCAACATGCCGGCCTCGCTGGGCAAGCCCTTCTTCCCGGGCGCCTAGATCCTTGGCATGGAACGTGCAACGGTTCCGTTCCGAGTCTGTCAGCAGTTTTCACAACCTTGGGAGTCCCCCCGATGATGCCTTTGGCCCGCACCCTTCTTGCCCTGAGCCTGCTTGCCGCCGGCCTGTCCGCCCAGGCCGCCGACTGGAGCGATAGCTCGATCGGCTACCGCTACGGCAGCAAGTTCGCCGAGCCCTACAACCCGCAGGACATCAGCAAGAACATCCTCAACCTGACGCATGCCAGCGGCTACAAATACGGCACGAATTTCTTCAATGCCGACCTGCTGCTGTCCGACAGCAAGGACCCCTCCAGCGCCGGGTCCAAGGACGGCGCCCACGAGGTCTATGTGGTGTACCGCCACACGCTCGACCTGGAGAAGGTGAGCGGCAGCCCCTTCAAGTTCGGCCCGGTGCGCGGCCTGGGCGTGACGGCGGGCTTCGACTTCAACACCAAGACCGATGCTGGCTACAACAGCAAGAAGCGCATGCTGGTGGCGGGCCCGACGCTGATGCTGGACGTGCCGGGCTTTCTCAACGTCAGCCTGCTGGGCCTGAAGGAAAGCAATGCGCCCTACAGTACCTTCTCGGGCACGGCCACGCCGCGCTACGACTACAAGTTCCACTGGATGCTGACGGCGGCCTGGGCGATCCCCTTCAACGTCGGCATCCCGCTGTCTTTCGAGGGTTATGCCAACTTCATCGCCGCCAAGGGCCGCGACGAATTCGGCGGCCAGACCGCGCGCGAGACCAATGTCGACATGCAGCTGATGTACGACCTCAGCGGCGGCAAGAACACCTTCAAGCTGGGCCTGGAGTACCAGTACTGGAAGAACAAGTTCGGCAACGACAGCGGCGGCCCGGCCGGCAAGGGTGCCATTGCCAAGACGCCGATGATCCGCGCCGAGTACCATTTCTGACCCGCAGCCCAAGCACGGAGCCAACCCATGACTGTTTCAGACCCCAAGCGCCACTTCCTCCGCATCGCCGGCTGGACGACTGTTGCCGCCACCGCCGCCCTGCTGGGCTGCGGCAAGAAGGAGGAACAAGCCGCCCCGGCCGCGTCCGCGCCGGCCTCGGCCGCCGCGCCCAAGCCCGAGCCGCTGAAGATCGCCTTTGCCTATGTCGGCCCGGTGGGCGACGGCGGCTGGACCTTCGCGCATGACAACGGCCGCAAGGCGGTGGAGAAGGAGTTCGGCGACAAGGTCGTCACCAGCTTCGTTGAAAAAGTGCCCGAGGCGGCCGACGCCGAGCGCGTGTTCCGCGACATGGTGGGCCAGGGCAACAAGCTGATCTTCGGCACCACCTTCGGCTATATGGAGTCCATGCTCAAGGTGGCGGCCGACAGCAAGGACGTGAAGTTCGAGCATGCCACCGGCTACAAGCAGGCCGACAACATGCGCACCTACGACTCGCGCACCTACGAGGGCGCCTACATGGCCGGCGTGGTGGCGGGCAAGATGACGAAGAGCGGCACGTTGGGCGTGGTGGGTTCGATCCCCATTCCCGAGGTGATCCGCAACATCAACAGCTTCACCCTCGGTGCGCAGAGCAGCAACCCGAAGGTCAAGGTCAAGGTGGTGTGGGTGAACGAATGGTTCAACCCGCCCAAGGAGACCGAGGCCGCGCAATCGCTGATCAACGGCGGTGCCGATGTGCTGATGCAGAACACCGACTCCTCGGCCGTGCTGCAGACCGCCGAGAAGAACGGCAAGTACGCCTTCGGCTGGGATTCCGACATGACCGCCTACGGCCCCAAGGCCCACCTGGCCTCGGCCGTCATCAACTGGGGCCCCTATTACGTGGCCGCGGTGCGCGAGGCGCTGGACGGCAAGTGGCAGGCCGGCGCCGGCAAGCATGCATGGTGGGGCGTGAAGGAGGGCGCGATCGATCTCGTCTCGCTCAACGAGGCCGTGCCCGCCGAGACGCGCGAACAGATCGACAAGGTCAAGGCCGGCCTGAAGGACGGCACGTTCGCGATCTGGAAGGGCCCCATCCTCGGCCAGGACGGCAAGGAAATGGTGAAGAAGGACGAGGTCGCGGACGACAAGTTCCTCTCCGGCATCAACTTCTACGTCAAGGGCGTGGAAGGCAAGGTGCCGAGCGGCAAGTGAGGCCGTGCCCGGCGCGCGCCGGCAGCTGACGAGCAAGGCCACCGCGCCATCGGGCGCGGTGGCCTTTTTTTCACCTCCTCACTTGGGCAGGGTGAAGGCGTAGAGCTTGTTGTTCGGGCTGCCAAAGGTGCCGAACAGATTGCCGTAGCCGGAGCCCCAGAACACCTCGCCGCGCGAGATCGCCGCGCCCGACAGGCAGGAGCCGCCGCTGCTGAACTTCCACAGCTCCACACCGGTGGCCGCATCCAGCGCATACATATAGCCGTTGATGCGGTCCAGCGAGCAACCGAACACCACGCCATTGGTGGTGGTCACCGGGCCCGAGGTGCTGCCGCCGCCCGAGGGCCGGGTCTGCCACAGCAACTGGCCGGTGGCGGCGTCAAGCGCGCTCCAGACCCCGCTGGTCGAGCCGCCGGCGCTGGGCCAGGGCACCAGGTCGCTGTTGGAATTGGCGGTGTAGACGCGCCGGCCGTCCACCGCCGAACCCCATTGCAGACCGCCAGCGGTGCCGCCGGGGCCCGCCTGGGTGACCCACAGCACCGCGCCGGTGTCGGGGTCGAGTGCCCAGTACTTGCCGCTCTTCTGGCCGGCACCGACCATTTCACGCGGCTTGCTCGCGCCGTTGGGCGTGGCGCTGAACAGCGCCGGCGCCTGGCCGAAGTCGTAGTCGGGGCCGGTCGGGCTGGGGCAGGCACTCGGGTCGCCAAAGCCGATGCAGGCGGCGATCCAGGTGTCGGCCGGCAAGGCCTTGGTGCCCCAGCGGATCGCGCCGGTGCGGATGTCCAGCGCCAGCACGGCGTCGAAGAAGTTGTCCGCGGCCAGGCAGGCGCGCACCGCGTTGGTGTCGGTGCCGGCGGCGATCACGCAGGTGCGTGCTGCGTCCGGGATCGAGTAGTTGTTGCCGGTGGCCACATAGACCTGGCCGCGCCGCACGTCGACCGCCGGCGAGCTGCCCCAGACCGCGCCACCGGTATAGCCCAGCGGCAGCGTATAGGTCTTCCACAGGATGGCGCCGGTGTCGGCATCCAGCGCGAGCTGGCTGCCGCGGAAGCTGCAGCAGAAGCCGACCAGGCCGGCCAGCGCCTCTTCCATCGAGGCGACGCCGACAAACACGCGGCCGTCATGCACCGTGGCCGATTGCGTGACGATGGCCGCATAGTGGTTGTCCAGCTGGGTCTTCCACAGCAGCGCGCCGGTGCTCTTGTCGAAGGCCAGCATCATGCCGCCCTGGCCACCGCCGGCGATGGCCCCGCCCTGGGTGCCGATATAGAGCTTGTCCTCGGTCAGCGCCGGGGTGGCGCGCGCCTTGTCCATGGCTGAGCCGCTCACATCCGACAGCTTCACTCGCCAGACCTGCTGGCCGGTCTTGCGATCCAGCGCATACAGATAGCCGGCCCAATCGGGGAAGTAGACCCGGTTGGCATCGACGGCAGGGGTGGCGGACACGTCGCCGGCGGTGGTGAAGACCCATTTCGGGCTCAGCCCGCCGACCGTCAGCACGCTGATGCCGCCGCTCTGGTTCTGGTAACGCGTGTTGCCAAGGTTCTGGCCGGCAGTCGGCCAGTTGTTGTCGGAGGCGTCCGCAGCGGCGGGCAGCGCCGTGCATAGCAAGCCGGTCACGGTCAAGCCGGCCAAGGCCAGCCTCTGCCATTGCCTTGTTGTCTTGTAGGTGTCCATATGAGCTCCTTGCTCGTCCCAGCGGCGCGCAATGTGGTGGGTCACGCAGCGATCCCCGACCCGACCGCGGCAGCCGCTGCAGAGCGGCCAGGCTGATCCGATCAGACCGGAGCCGCCGCGCCGGTGCAATCGGAAACCCGGCAATAGCAGTGACAGGCCAGGGGAGGGATTACGAGCCTTGTAGAAACCGGCCGGCGCGCGCCGCCAGCGATGGCGGGCAAGGCATGGCTGCCATCGCTTACCGTTCTTACCTTGCGGAAACCTCAGCGCGGCGCGTCACGCCCCACCAGCCGCGACCAACGCAGCAACTCGGCGTCGTCCGCCAGCAGGGCGCGCGTGGCCGCTGCACCCGGGTGCGTGCGGATCTTCTGCAGCAGGGCGGCCTCGTCCAGCCCCGCGATATAGGCGGCGATCTGCTGCTGCGCGGGAATGAAGCCGCGGTTGGCCATGCTGTAGCTCTGGGTCATGATGGCCTCGATGACGGCCGCCATCTGCTTGTCGATGAAACGCTGGTCCGCGTTGGGCACTTGCTCGTCCCTGTCTTTGCTCTGACTGCTCATGGACCGCATTGTGGTCACGGCAGCCGGCAAGCAGGGGTGCAGACGGTTGCAAGGCGTTTCAGCGGAAAGAGCCCGCCTACGCCACGGATTCCGCAGTCTGTCCGAACGCTGTGCCATGGCTTGGGGCCTGCCCTTACAGTCGCGCCAATCCGGGCCGGCGGTCGGCCTGGTTCGAAACATGGGAGTGGAGGATGAAGATGCTGGGGAAGAAGAAAATGCATGCGCTGCCCGTGCTGCTGGCCGGCTTGCTGGCGGGTGGCTGCTGGGCTGGGACGGCGGCCGGCGCTGCGGTGGCGAAGTCAGGCATGGCGAGCCGCGCCAGCGAGGCGCCCAGGCGCTACACCATCGAGCAGTTCATGGCCACCACGGCCATCAGCGGCGCCTCCTTCAGCGCCGACGAGCAGCGCATCCTCTTCACCAGCAATGCCAGCGGCCTGCCGAATGTCTACAGCATGCCGGTCGCGGGCGGCGCGCCGACGGCACTCACCAACTCGACCAAGGACAGCCATTACGCCGTCAGCTACTTCCCCGATGACGACCGCGTGCTCTACACGCGCGACCAGGGCGGCAACGAGCAGAACCACCTCTATGTGCGCGAGCTGGATGGCAAGGAGCAAGACCTGACCCCGGGCGACAAGCTCAAGGCAAGCTTCGTGGGCTGGGCCGGCGACGGCAGCGCCTTCTATGTCAGCAGCAACGAACGCGATGCCAAGAGCTTCGACCTGTATCGCTACGACGCTCGGAGCTATGCGCGCACCCTGGTGTTCAGGAACGAGCAGGCCTTCGAGATCTCGGCCGTCAGCCGCGACGGGCGCTGGATCGCGCTGGGCAAGATCAACACCACGGCCGACTCCGACGTCTATCTCTATGACACGCAGACCCTGGCGCTCAAGCACCTGACACCGCACGAGGGCGTGGCCGGCCAGCGCGCCGCCGCCTTCGATCCGGCCTCGCAGCGCCTGCTGATACTCAGCGACGCCGGCACCGAATTCAAGCGCCTGCAGGCCTATGAGCTGGCCAGCGGCCAGACCAGCGAGCTCGAGAAGGCCGACTGGGACATCGAGTACAGCTACTTCTCGCGCGACGGGCGCTACCGCGTCACCGGCGTGAACGCCGACGCCAGCATCGCGATCCGCGTGCAGGACGCCGTCAGCGGCAAGCCGGTGCAACTGCCCAAGCTGCCGGGCGGCGAGATCCGCGGCGTGAGCTTCTCCAGGAGCGGCGCCAAGATGGCCTTCTACCTGAACGGCGACCGCTCGCCCAACAATCTGGTGGTCTACGACTTTGCCAGCCAGCAGGCCAGGCAGCTGACACAGAGCCTGTCCAAGGAGATTGCCAGCGCCGACCTGGTGGACTCGCAGGTGGTGCGCTTCAAGTCCTTCGACGGTCTTGCCATCCCCTCCGTGCTCTACCTGCCCAAGGAAGCGTCACCGAACCGCAAGGTGCCGGCCCTGGTGTGGGTGCATGGCGGCCCTGGCGGCCAGACCATGCGCGGCTATTCGGCGCTGATGCAGTACTTCGCCAACCACGGCTACGCGGTGCTGGGCATCAACAACCGCGGCAGCTCGGGCTATGGCAAGAGCTTCTTCACCGCCGACGACGGCAAGCATGGCCGCGAGCCGCTGTGGGACTGCATCGAGGCCAAGACCTATCTGGCCGGCACCGGCGTGGTGGATATCGAACGCATCGGCATCATCGGTGGCTCCTATGGCGGCTACATGACGCTGGCCGCCATGGCCTTCCGCCCCGAGGCCTTCAAGGTCGGCATCGATATCTTCGGCGTCAGCAACTGGCTGCGCACGCTGGAGGCCATTCCGCCCTATTGGGAGAGCTTCCGCAAGGCGCTCTACCAGGAGGTGGGCGATCCGGTGAAGGACCGGGACTTCCTGGTTGCCACCTCGCCGCTGTTCCATGCCAAGGAGATCAAGAAGCCGCTGATGGTGATACAGGGTGCCAACGACCCGCGCGTCATCAAGCCCGAGAGCGACGAGATCGTCGCCGCGGTCAAGGCCAATGGCGTGCCGGTCGAGTACCTGGTGTTCGACGACGAGGGCCACGGCTTTTCCAAGAAGAAGAACCAGATCGAGGCGAATCGCCGCATGCTGGCCTTCCTGGACCGCTATCTGCGGCCCTGAGCTGCCCCGTCGAGTTTGACGTCGCACAAACTTCCGCCTGATTGCCGAGGCGCCCGCGCGCCTATGTCGGCAAGCTGACAGACGCTTGTCCGGGGCGCCGCCTAGTCTGCGCCCCAGACCGATGCGGGGCCTTCGCCCCTGACGCGGCGCAGTCAGCAGGAGACGGGACATGGGCAGTGCAGACGATGGCGCGGATGTGCTGGTGGTGGGCGCCGGCATCGCCGGGCTGAGCGCCACGCTGGAGTTGCTGGACGCCGGCCGGCGCGTACTGCTGCTGGACCGCGACCGCCCCGAGGCGATCGGCGGCCTGGCCAGGGAGAGCTTTGGCGGCATGTTCCTGGTGGACACGCCCGAGCAGCGCCGCGCCGGCATCCGCGACAGCGAGGCGCTGGCGCTGGCCGACTGGCTCAGCTTTGCCGAGTTCGGCGCCGACGAGCGTTGGCCGCGCGCCTGGGCCGAGCATTATGTGAGCCGCTGCACCGCCGAGGTAGGCGACTGGCTGCGCGCCGGCGGCCTGCGCTACTTCCCGGTGCCCAATTGGGTGGAGCGCGGCCTCTACCTGCCGGGCAACTCGGTGCCGCGCTTCCACATCGTCTGGGGCACCGGCGAGGCGCTGGTGCAGCACCTGCTCGATCGCATCGAACGCCACCCGCGGCGCGCGGCGCTGACGCTGCGCTTCGGCCAGCGCGTCGAGCGCCTGCTGCAGCAGGGCGGGGCGGTGGTGGGCGTGGCCGGCCATGCCGAGGGGGCTGAAGGGGCTGAGGGGGCCGAGTTCGAGCACCATGCCGGCGCGGTGCTGCTGGCCGCCGGCGGCATCAACGGCAACCTGGCGCGCGTGCGCGCCCATTGGCATGCCGACTGGGGCCAGCCGCCCGCGCGCCTGCTGAATGGCTCGCACCGCTATGCCGATGGCCTGCTGCACGATGCCGTGGCCGCCGCGGGCGGCTGCATCACCCATCTGGACCGGCAGTGGAACTACGCCGCCGGCGTGGCCCATCCGCGCCCGCGCAAGCCCGAGCATGGGCTCTCGCTGGTGCCGCCGCGCTCGGCCCTGTGGTTGAACTGGCGTGGTGATCGCATCGGCCCCATGCCGCTGGTGACCGGCTATGACACGCGCGATCTGGTGGCGCGCATCTGCGCCGAGCCGCGCGCCTATTCCTGGCAGCTGATGAACCGCCGCATCGCGCTCAAGGAGCTGGCGGTCTCGGGCGCAGAGTTCAACCCCTCGGTGCGCGAGCGCCGCTGGCTCGGCTTTGCGCGCGACCTGCTGCTGGGCAACCGCTGGCTCTACCGCGAGATGCTGGCGGGCTGCCCGGACTTCGTGCAGGCCCCCGACCTGGCCGGGCTGGTGGCGCGCATGAACGCGCTGCAGGGCGACCAGGCGGTGGAATTGGCGCGCGTGCGCGCCGGCGTCGAGGCCTACGACGCCAACGTCGCGCGCGGCCCGGCCCTGCACAACGACGAGCAGCTGCGCCGCATCGCCCAGCTGCGCGAGTGGAAGGGCGACCGCATCCGCACCTGCAAGCCCCGCCCCCTGCTCGACCCGCGGGCCGGCCCGCTGATCGCGGTGCGCGAGCACATCATCAGCCGCAAGAGCCTGGGCGGCATGCAGACCGATCTGGCCAGCCGCGTGCTGTGCCATGCGGGCCAGCCCATCCCGGGCCTGCTGGCGGCCGGCGAGGCCGCGGGCTTCGGCGGCGGCGGCCTGCATGGGCTGCGCGCGCTGGAGGGCACCTTCCTGGGCGGCTGCGTGCTGAGCGGGCGCATCGCCGGGCGCAGCGCGGCGGCCCAGACCTGAACACGACGGAGACCATCATGACGAAGAAAAGAACCGGTGCCTGGCTGGCGGTGCAGGCGCTCGAACGCCTGGGGGTGCGCTACACCTTCGGCATCCCCGGCGTGCACAACACCGAGATCTACGACGAGCTCAACAGCTCGGCCCTGATCACCCCGGTGCTGGTGACGCACGAGGGCGGCGCGGCCTTCATGGCCGACGCGGTGAGCCGCACCTCGGACAGCACCGGCACCCTGGTGATCGTGCCCGCGGCCGGCGCCACCCATGCGGCCAGCGGCATCGGCGAGGCCTTTCTCGACGGCATCCCGATGCTGGTGATCTGCGGCGGCATCAGGCGCGACAGCGGCCGGCGTTACCAGCTGCACGAGATCGACCAGCAGGGCTTCATGCGCGGCCTCACCAAGGCCTGCTTCCTGATCGAGCGCCATGCCGACATCGTGCCCACGCTCTACCAGGCCTGGCGCATCGCCAACGAGGGCGAGCCGGGGCCGGTGTTCGTCGAGATCCCGGTGGAGCTGCAGCTGTTCCCGGCCGAGGTCGGCGACGAGCTGCCCGCGCCGCCGCGGCTGGAGCCGCCGCCCCTGCCGCCGGCCGAGGCGCTGCGGCGCGCCGCCGAGCTCTTGCGCGGCGCGCGCCGGCCGGGGCTGTTCCTCGGCTGGGGTGCGCGCGGCGCGGGCGCGCAGACGCGCGCCATCGCCGAATACCTGCAGGCGCCGGTGGCCACCACGCTGCAGGGCCTGTCGGCCTTCGAGGCGCAGCATCCGCTGCACTGCGGCTTCGGCTTCGGCGCCGCCGCGGTGCCGGCGGCGCGCGGCGCCTTCGAGGGCTGCGACGCCATGCTGGCGGTGGGCACGCGCTTCGGCGAGATCGCCACCGGCAGCTATGGCGTGGCGGTGCCGGCGGCGCTGGTGCACCAGGACATCAATCCCGCGGTGTTCGACGCCAACTACCCGGCCGCGGTGCGGCTGCCCGGCGACGCCGCCCCGGTGCTGACGGCGCTGCTGGCCGAGCTGCAACGCCTGGGCCCGGCGCGGGCGCCGGACAGCGCGCTGCAGCAGCGCATCGCGCGCGCCAAGGCCGACTACCAGCGCGCCTGGCTGGCGCACGACAGCCGCGGCCGCGTCAACCCGGCGCGCTTCTTCCAGGCGCTGCGCGAGGTGCTGCCGGACGACGTCATCACCGTGGTCGACGATGGCAACCACACCTACCTGACCGCCGAGCTGTTCCCGGTGCGCAGCCTGGGCTCGCTGATCGTGCCCACCGACTTCAACGCCATGGGCTATGCGGCGCCGGCGGCGATCGGCGCCAAGCTGGCGAATCCGCGGCGCGAGGTGGTGGCCATCATCGGCGACGGCGCCTTCATGATGAGCTGCATGGAGCTGGTATCGGCGACGCGCCTGGGCCTGGGCCTGGTGTGCTTCATCTTCCACGACGGCGAGCTCTCGCAGATCGCGCAGGCGCAGCAGATCCCCTACAACCGCAAGCCCTGCACCGCGTTGGGCGCGGTGGACTTTGCCGGCGTGGCCCAGGCCACCGGCGCCGACTATGTGGCGATCGCCAGCGACGCCCAGTTGGCCGAGGGCATTGCGCGGGCGCGCGCCAGCGCCGCACGCGGCCGCGTGGCGGTGGTGGACGTGGCGATCGACTACAGCCGCCGCACCGCCTTCACCGAGGGCGCGGTGAAGGTCAACTTCAGGCGCTTCCCGCTCGCCCAGCGCCTGCGCATGGTGACGCGCGCGGTGAAGCGCAGAATCAGCGGCTAGATGCCAGCCCGAAGCCAGCCCGCTGCCAACGACGATGTGCGCCAGCACCTGGCGCTGCTGTTGCGCGGGCGCTGGTTCGCCGGCATCTCGGCGCCGCTGCGCGAGGCCCTGCTGGACGCGGCCGCGCTGCGCAGCCTGCCTGCCGGCGCCCGGCTGTTCGGCCGCGGCGAGCCGGCTGACGGCCTTTACGCGGTGCTGCGCGGTGCGCTGCTGATCAGCGGCGTCAGCGAGGCCGGCCGGCAGAGCAGCCTGCTGGTGCTGGAGCCGCCCAGCTGGTTCGGCGAGATCGCGCTGTTCGACGGGGGGCCGCGCACCCACGATGCCCAGGCGCTGCAGGACGCGCTGCTGCTGCATGTGCCCAGCAGCCGGCTCGACGCCCTGCTGGCCGCGCGGCCGCAGTACTGGCGCGAGCTGGGCCTGCTGCTGGCCGACAAGCTGCGGCGCGCGCTGCTGGCCTTCGAGGACCAGGCCCTGCTGGGCGCTGGGCCGCGGCTGGCGCGCCGCCTGCTGATGCTGGCCGAGGGCTTCGAGACGCGGCCCGGCGGCCCGTGCCAGCGCATCGCGCTGTCGCAGGAGCAGCTGGCGATGATGGTGGCGGTGTCGCGCCAGACCGCCAACCAGCTGCTCAAGGCGCTGGCGGCGCGCGGCATCGTGAGCCTGCAGCGCGGCGGCATCGAGATCCTCGATCCGGCGGGCCTGCGCGCCGCCGCCGCGCTCGATTAGCCAGCGCTACTTCACCGCCGCCGCCGCGTCCAGCATGCCGGCACCGAAGAAGGAGGTGTTGCCCATGCCGCCTGTGCATTGCCGCGCGTCGCCGCTGGGCCAGTCGGCCGGGCAGGCCATGGGGCTGGCCGAGGCGCGCAGCAGCGCCGCCACCGCGCCCGCGGGCATGCCGGGATGGCGCTCGCGTATCAGCGCCGCCACGCCCGCCGCGTGCGGCGAGGCCATCGAGGTGCCGCTGATCCAGACATAGCGCCCGCCACCGCTTTCAACGGCGCGGTTGGCGCCGATCAGGGCCTCCCAGGTGCCGGTGGCGTCGGTGATGGACCAGCCGGCCAGCACGCGTCCGCGGCCAAACACTGTGCCGGCGGTCTGGCTGGCATCGCCGCCGGGGGCCGCCACGTCCACCGGCGTGCCGACATTGGAATAGCTCGCCAGCGTCCTCACGCCGGTGGCCGACACCGTGATGACGCCCGGCAGCTCGGCCGGCGCCACGCGGCAGTTGTTGCGCACCACGCGGCCGATGGCGCCGCCGGGCGGCCAGTCGGGGCTGATGTCGTCGGTGCTGGGGTGGCCCAGGTCCTGCGCCTCGTTGCCGGCGGCCGCCACGATCACCACGCCGCGCGACTGGGCGTAGCGTGCGGCGTCCTGCAGCTCGCGCAGCATGGCGCGCTGGCCGGCCTCGTTGGCGCAGTAGTACAGATAGGGATCGGCAAACAGGCTGAGGTTGACCACGTCCAGCCCCTGGTCGCCGGCATAGCGCAGCGCCGCCGCCACCGAGTCGGCGAAGCAGTAGCCGCTGATGGTGCAGGCCTTCAGCGCCACGATGCTGGCCTCGGGCGCCACACCGATGATGCCGATGCCATTGGCGCGCGCGCCTATGGTGGTGGCCGTGTGCGTGCCGTGGCCGCCGAGATCCTGCACCGCGCCCTTGTTCGTGCAGTCGCCATTGGCGATCTCGGCCGGGTCGGCGGTGGGCGTGCTGCCGTAGATGAAGGAGCAGGAGCGTGCCACGTCGATGGCGCCCACCAGGTCCGGGTGGTAGAAGTCGATCCCGCCATCGATGACGCCGACCTTGACGCCCTTGCCGGTGGCCTTGGCGCGCGCCGCGCCGGCCTTGATCACCGCCATGTCCCATTGGCAGGCCGAGAGCTGGTCGGGGCCGCCGCTGCCCGGATAGCCAAGCGTACAGCGCGCATTCGCCGTGCCCCCGTCGATCAGGACCGCCGTGTCCGCCTGACCGGGCGAGCTCATGCCCAGCAGCAGCAGGGTGGCTGCCAGCGTGATCGATCCCTTGGCTTGAAAGGAAAGCTTTTCCATACCGGGTCTCCATGGGTGTTGGTGTGGTGGGTGTGGCCGCGCGCCTGGCGTGCCACCGGCTCAGCGTAGGCACTCTGCACTCCCATCACCATCCCGCAGAACATGGTCGCCGGAGGGGCGGCCGGCGCCGACCTCAGGGCTCGGCCAGGTCGGTGCTGCGCTTCTTCATGCCGGCCTTGGCCTCGTACATGCGTGCGTCGGCCTGGGCCACGCAGCTATGCAGCGATTGCGTGGCGCTGGCGCGCATGGCATGGCCCAGCGCGGCGCTGGGGCTGATCCAGGCGCCCGGCGCCAGCTCGCGGCGCGTCTGCTGGCAGCGCGTCTTCAAGGCCTCCAGTTCGGCCAGTACCTGGGCCTCGCCGATATTGGGCAGGATGAAGACGAACTCGTCGCCGCCGATGCGGAAGGCGTCGGCCTGCGGCCATTGCGCGCGCGCCGTCTCGGCGAACAGGGTGATAAGCGCATCGCCGGCGGCATGGCCATGGGCATCGTTGACGCGCTTGAGGTTGTTCATGTCGGCCACCACGATGGCCTGCGGGTAGTCGCCCGCGGCGGTCTCGGCGCGCTGGCTGAAGTAGTTGCGGTTGTGGAAGCCGGTCAGGCTGTCGGTGTAGAGCAGGTGCTCGCGCTCGCGCAGGAACTGGGTCTTGGCGCGCTGCTCGATCAGCTTGCGCACGATGCGCACCGTCACCGCCAGGATCGCCAGCAGCACCAGGCCCAGGCCGGCCAGCAGCATCAGCAGCCGCCGGTTGGCCTCGTTGCGCAGCGTCGGCACGGTCTGGATGCCGGCGTACTTCATCTCGTCGAACTGGATCAGCGGGATCACCTTGTCCATGATGCCGGCCAGCTCGGGCTGGCGCTTGCCGACGCCGAAATAGATGAAGGAGTCCTTGGAGGTGATGCCGCGCTTGACCAGGTCGGTATAGCCCAGACCGTTGATGTAGAACTCCACCACCGTGGGGTTCTCGATCATGTAGGCGGCGCCGCCATCGCGCAGCAGCTGCAGCGATTCCATGATGTTGGCGGTCTTGACGATGCGCGGGTTTTTGAGGTTCTTGCGCAGGTATTCCTCGTGCCAGAAGCCGTCGATCACCGCCACCGGCTGGCCGTCCAGGCCGTAGACATCCTGCACCGGCGCGCTGCGCTTGGCGCCGACGATGATGTCGCGCTCGGTGCTGATGGCGCGCGGGAACAGGAAGTCGGCCAGGCGGTCCTCGGTCTTGGCCATGTTCAGCACATCGACCTTGCCCGCGCGCACCTGCTCGATCAGCTGGGCGAAGGGCCCGCTCACCACCTTGAAGCGGATGCCGACGATCTCGCCGATGCGCTGCAGGGTGGCGCCGGCAATGCCCTTGTACTGGCCCTCGTGGAAGTAGTCGAAGGGCAGATAGTCCTCGGCCACGCCCACCACCGCCTCGCCCTGCAGCTCCAGCCAGGCCAGCTCGGCCTCGCTGAGGCGCAGCACCTTGCGGTTGTAGAGGCGGCCGGCCTCGCGCGCGAGCTGCTGGATATGAGGTTGGCGCTGCTCGATGTAGCGGTTGATGATCTGGCCCAGCAGCTGCTGCTCGCGCGCCACCGCGAAGGTCATGTCCGAGGTGATGGACTTGAGCTCGGCCACCAGGGTCAAGGTGGGGTGCTCGTGCAGGAACTCGTATTCGACGCCGCCGCCCGAGGTGACGAAGCCGTCCACCTGGCCGGCGGCCAGCGCGGCCAGGCCGGCCGTCTGGTCTTCGAAATTGCGCGGCTCGAAGCGGATGTTGGGGAATTCCTTGGGCAGTTGCTCGAGCACGAAGTCGTTGGCCAGAAAGCCGACGCGCTTGCCGTCCAGGTCGCCCAGGGTCTGCACGCTCGAGTCCTTGCGCGCAAACACCGTGTAGGGGTATTTCCAGGCCGCCCGGGTGAAGCGCATGATCTTTTCGCGCTCGGGGGTGGCGTTGGCGCCGTAGAGCACGTCGATGCGGCCCTGCACGAAGCGGCTGTAGGCGTCGTCCCAGCTCTTCACCTCGGCGGGCACCAGGCTCAGGCCCAGCTGTGTGCGCATATCGTCCAGCAGCGCCGGCAGCAGGCCGACGCGGCGGCCGCGGAACTCGAAGCTGTCCATGCCGCCAAAGGGATCGAAACCGACCGTGAAAACCTGTTTCTGGTGAGCGGCGATCCAGCCGCGCTCGGCCTCGCTCAACTTCACCGCGCCGGCCGCCGTGGCGGCGGCTCCCGCCATGCACAGCAGCAGCGCCAGCAGGGCACGCGCGCAAAGCCTCAGAATTTCAGCAACAAGCAGCAAGGGCAACTCACTTGGGACGCCGTCAGCGGCGCGCCGATCTTAGGGCCTGGCAGGCCCGGCCCAGATTGCACTACTTACAGGCTGTTGCAGGCCATCGCGCCGCACGCCTCATGATGCGTTCCATGGGCCGCGACGACGGCCTGACGGAGGCGGCTCCAGCCCGGAGCGCCCCAGCCTTGTTGGGGACCATCATGAGATTCGTAGGCACATTGAAGGTTTGGAATGCGGAGCGCGGTCACGGCCTGGTTGATCCCGAGAACGGCGGTCAGCCGGTATTTGTGCACATCTCGGCCTTCCCAACGGATGCCGCACCCCCCACCCAGGACGAGTGGCTGAGCTTCGAAATTGTGACCGGGCGTGACGGACGCAAGCAGGCCGTCAAGGTGCAGCGCAGCAGGCGCGTCGTCAACCAGGCCTGGGCCACGCCGGCACCGCCGCGGCGCGTGCAGCGTCAGCGCCCGGCCTGGGGCCTGGCGCTGGGGCTGGCCCTGGCGGCCAGCGCCGGCCTGCTGGGCTGGATGCAGCTCTCGCAGTCGCAGGAGCCCGAACGGCTGGCGCAGTTGGCGCCCGTGGCGGCCAAGGCGCCTGCCGCCAAGAAGCACTAGACCTTCAGTTCCAGGCGCAGCTGCCATTGCGTGTAGCTGCGGCCCGCGCTCTCGCTGGCGATCTGCTGGCTGGCGGTATTGAACAAGGTGGCGCTGCTGTAGTCCAGCGGCGCCACATTGCTGCCCGACAGGCGCAGCTGCGCATTCGGGTTGAAGCTCCACATCGCGAAGGCATCGGCTACCAGCTTGCGCGTGGTCTGGCTCTGCTGCAGCGCGCTTTGCTGGATGGTGTTGGCGGGCGTCCAGTTGAGCGTGGCGCCCAGGGTCAGCGGCAGGCTGCGCAGACGGTAGTCGGCGCCCAGGTTGGCGGTGGCGCGCGGCTGCTGGTCGAGCCGGTTGTCGGGCCCGGGGATGCCATCCACCCTGGAGCTGAACAGGCTCAGATTGCTGCGCAGCGCCACCGGCCAGGCCTCGTCCCACCATTCGTCGAGGCGGAACTTGGCCTCCAGTTCCAGGCCCATGGTGCGGGCCTGGCCGATATTGCGCGGCCGCGTGATCCAGCGCGGCTCGCTGGCCCAGCCCACCGTCTCGAGCTGCGGATTGCTGCGGATCAGGTCCTTGATGCGGCGCACGAACAGGTTGGCGCTCAGCACCCCGCCCTTGCTGAGATAGGTCTCGTAGGCGATGTCGATGCCGGTGGCCAGTTCGGGGCGCAGCTCGGGGTTGCCGGCACGGTCGGGCTGGTCGGGGGTGTTGGGGCCGCAGAGCTGGCCGGCCAGCGGGCAGGAGCCATTGGTGTTGTTGATGCTGGGCTTTGCGATCAGGTCCTGCAGCTGGGGTGATTTGTAGCTGCGCGTCAGGCTCATGCGGATCTGGTCGCGGCTCTTTTCATCGAATTTCCAGACCGCATGCAGGAGCGGCGTCCAGACGCCGGACTTGTTGCTGACGCTGTAGCTGGCGGCGGTGCTCTTGGTCGCTATGCCCTCCCAGCGCAGGCCAGCATAGAAGGCCCATTGCTTGCCCACGCTCCACTCGTCCTGCGCATAGGCGGCCAGGCGCAGCGTGGACGCGGAGAGCTCGTCGCCGAAGTCCAGCAGGTTGTGGCAGGCCAGGCCGTTCTCCAGGCAGATGCGGGTCTGGTCGCGGCGCGTGCTCTCGGCCTCCAGGCCGGCCACCAGGCTGTGCTCATTCTCTAGCTGGCGCGAGAGCTTGCCGTTGAGGCTCCAGCTGCGGTCATCGCTGTCGGTGCGGTCGTCCTGCGTGCGCGCGGGCAGCAGGCTGCCGTCGGCGCCACGCAGGTATTCCTGGCGCAGGCTGTGGCCCTTGCCCCGGCCGGCGCCCAAGCCGGCGCGCAGCTCCAGGCGCGTGCTCTCGTCCAGCCGGGTCTGCCATTGCGGGCCCAGGCGCAGCATGGTGAAGCGGTTGTGGCTGCTGGTATCGGCCACATCAAAGGCCTGGGGGGGCGTTTGCAGCGCATGGCTTTCGCTGTCGTTCTCGTTGGCCACCAGAAAGCTCTGCAGGGCCAGCGTGTCGCCACCGCCCAGGCGCCATTGGATGCGGCCGGCGGCGTGCAGGCCGCGGGTCTCGCCCTCGGTCTGGCCGCTCAGGCTGCGCAGGCTCTGCTGGCCGCTGGCCAGGTCGGTGCTGCGCGTGCGGTTGTTGATGTCGTCCAGGCGCCTGCCATTGAGCAGGCTCACGTTCAGGTTGTAGGCGCCGCCGCGCTCGTCGAGCTTGTCGTTGCGGGTCCAGCTGATGCCGGGGCTGATGCGGCCGCGCTCGGCGCCGAAGCCGAGCTTGATGTCGTTGATGCGCTTTTGCAGCGCCTCGCGCAGCACGATGTTGATGGTGCCGGCCACCGCGCGTGCGCCGTACTCGGCGGTCGGCGCGCGCATCACCTCGATGCGCTCCACCTGCTCGGGCGGCAATTGGTCGAGCGCGAAGCCCGGCGGCATGCGCTCGCCGTTCACCAGGATCTGGGTATAGCCGCCGCCCATGCCGCGCATGCGGATCTCGCCGCCGCGGCCGGGCCGGCCGCCGGTGGTGACGCCGGGCAGGCGCTTCAGCACCTCGCCCATGGTGGAGTCGCCATAGCGCTCGATCTCCTCGCGGCCGATGATGATCTTGGCGGCGGTGGCGCCGCGTCGCAGCGCGTCATCGCTGGGCCCGCCCTGGACCTCCACGCGGTTCAGCTGTTCGGTGGGCGGCTTGGCGGCCGGGCGGGGCTTGGCGGCGGTTGCGCTGGCCGCGGCCGCGGGCGGTTCGGCCTGCTGCGCCAGCGCGGGTGCGCAGGCCAGGGCGAGTTGCAGGGGAAGGAGACGGCGCATCGTGCGTGAGTGGGTGGGTGAATGCAGGGCGGGGGCCGGCAAGGTGGCGAAGCATCGCACGCAGCGGCGCCGGCACCCGAAGGCCAGGCCGGGCTTTTTAACTTCTTTACAGTGCTGTCGCGTTCAGGGCAGCGGGCTGAAACGCAGGCCGCGGATGCGGCTGCAGTCCAGGCTGAGGCCGAGGATGCGGCCATCGGCGGCACGCTCGGCCACGCGCAGCAGCTGGCTGCTGCTCATCCAGTAGCCCGGCGCGCGCAGCTCCATCAACGTGTCGCTGAGGCCCAGCAACTGCCAGGGCTGCGGGCTGCGCATCAGCGGGCCCTCGACTGTCACGCTGCCGTCTTCGGCGATCTGCCAGGTGCTGGCGATGTCCGGGCAATGCCAGCGGCCGGCCAGGCCCGCGGGCAGGCCGGCGCGCTGGCCCAGGGGCTGCAACTGATGTTGCTGGCCGGCGCCGCTGTCCAGCAGCAGCGTGCCTCCGGTGCCGGCGCGCAGGCGGAACTCATAGGCACCGCGCAGCGGCAGCCAGCTGCCATCGGCCTCGGGGTAGAGCTCGAAGCTCAGGCCCCATTGCTGCGCCGTCAGGTGCGTGCCGGGGCCCTGCTGCAGGCCCAGCAGCAAGCCGGCCTCGGCGTTGATCCACTCGCCCGCCCAATCAGGTGCCGCCGCCTTGGCCATGGCAGCGGGCGGCAGCACCAGGTCCAACAGCTCGCGGGCGAGCTTGTAGGGGTTGCTGCCGCTGTCGTTGCTGATCACGACGATGCTCAGGCCCTCGGCCGGCAGCAGCAGGAACTCGCTGCGGTAGCCCGGCCAGAGCCCGCCATGGCCCACGCAGGCATGGCCGCGCCACTGGCTGTGTTCGAGGCCACGCGCATAGGCGGCAGGTTGATTGCCGCTCAGCAAGGTGGGCGCCATCAGCGCCTCGGCCAGGGCGGCCAGTTCGGGCGGCGGCGCCAGCAGGGCCTGGGCCCAGTGCGTCAGGTCCAGCACATTGGAGACCAGGCCGCCCTCGCCGCCATGCTCGAAGCCATGCAGGGCGCGGCGGTAGCCGCCATCGGCCTGACGCAGATAGGGTGCGGCCAGGCCCGGCAGGGCCAGGTCGCAGGGCACCACCATGCGGGTCTGCGCCATGCCCAGCGGGGCGAAGATGGCCTGTTGCAGATAGTCGCCCAGGCTCTGGCCGCTGAGTCGCTCCACCAGCAGGCCCAGCAGCAGGTAGTTGCTGTTGCAGTAGAGGAAGCGGCTGCCCGGCGCGCTGTTGAGGTGGCGGTTGCGCGCCAGCGCCGCGGCCATGCTGGCGCGGCGGGTCAGGTGTTCGAGGCCCACGCCACCCAGGCGCAGCAGCTCCAGGAAGTCGGGCAGGCCGCTGCAGTTGCGCATCAGCTGGTCCACCGTCACGGCCTGCGGCAGCTGCGCCAGCTCGGGCAGCATGCCGCGCGCATCGGCGCCCAGATCGAGCCGGCCCTGGGCGGCCAGTTGCAGGCCGGCCGCCACGGTGAATTGCTTGCTCACCGAGGCGATGCGGAACAGCGTCTCCGCGCCGATGCCGCTGCGCTGCTCCAGGCTGGCCAGGCCATGGCCGCTGGCGTAGAGCAGCTCGCCGTGGCGTGCCACAGCCACCGCATGGCCGGGGCTCTGCGGGCGGGTGAGGGCGGCCAGATGGCCGTCGATGCGGGTCGGCAGCGTGCTCATGGTGATGGGCGCCAGTGAGGGGGCGGCGCCGGGCTGGCGCAACTTCACACATCATTACACCGGCAAGCGCACCAACAGCCGGCGACTTTTCTACCATGCGCACAAACGGAGGCGTCCATGACCTTGCTCCTGACAACCCGCCGCGCGATCTGCGCCTGCGCCCTCGGCGCGCCGATGCTGCTGACGATGATGGCCGGCGCGCGGGCGGCCGGCCTCGACGAGGGCGAGGCGCGGCGCTTCCTGGCCCAGGCCAGCTTCGGGCCCACCGAGGCTAGCACCCAGGCGCTGATGGCCAGCGGCAAGGCGGCCTGGCTGCAGGAGCAGTTCGCTCAGCCGGCCTCGGACTTCGTCGGCATCGTCGCGGTGGACGTCAACGCCAAGATCGGCTGCCCGGAGGGCGCGCCGCCCGGTTGCAAGCGCGACAACTACAGCCTGTTCCCCTTGCAGCTGCAGTTCTTCCGCAACGCGCTCGGCGGGCCCGACCAACTGCGCCAGCGCACCGCCCTGGCGCTGAGCCAGATCCTGGTGGTGTCGGGCCAGCAGATCAGGCTGCCCTATGCGATGGCCAACTACGAGCGCATCTTCCTCGGCCATGCCTTCGGCAATTTCCGCGACATCCTGCGTGAGGTGACGCTGAGCCCGGCGATGGGCCGCTTCCTCAACATGGCCAACAACGACAAGCCCAATCCGGCCAAGGGCATCGCGCCCAACGAGAACTATGCGCGCGAGCTGCTGCAGCTGTTCAGCATCGGCCTGTGGCAGCTGAACCCGGACGGCAGCCAGCAGCTCGACGCCCGTGGCCTGCCCCTGCCCAGCTACGACCAGGAGGTGGTGGAGGGCTTTGCCCATGTGTTCACCGGCTGGAGCTATCCGCCGCGCCCCGGCGGGCGCGACAGGTTCCCGAATCCGCCCAACTTCAGCGGCCCCATGCTGGCCTATGCCGCCCACCACGACCTGGGCGCCAAGCAGCTGCTGCTGGGGCAGACCCTGCCGGCGGGGCAGGGCGCCGCGGCCGATCTAGAGGCCGCCCTTGACAACGTCTTCAGGCATCCGAATGTCGGCCCCTTCATCGGCCGGCAGCTGATCCAGCAGCTCGTCACCGCCAACCCCAGCCCGGCCTATGTGGCGCGCGTGGCGGCCGCCTTCAATGGCAGCTCCGGCGCTCAGGGTGGGTCGGCGCGCGGCGACATGAAGGCCACGCTCAGCGCCATCTTGCTGGACCCCGAGGCCAGCGCCCCGCCGCAGCCGCAGAACTTCGGCAAGCTGCGCGAACCGATCCTGCAGCTGACGCATCTGTTCCGTGCCCTCGGCGGCGAGAGCGATGGCGTCTGGCTGCGCGGCCAGGCCGCGGCGCTGGGCCAGCCGATCTACAGCCCGCCCTCGGTGTTCAACTTCTTCCCGCCCGATTACGACCTGCCCGACGATCCGAGCCTGGATGGCCCGGCCTTCGGTGTCTTCAATGCCAGCGCCGCCTTCCGGCTCAGCGGGATGTTCGCGACCGCGCTGAACGGCAAGGGCGTGCCGCCCGACGACAAGGTCGCCGGCAGCACCGGCAGCAAGATCGACCTGACGCGCTGGCAGGCCCTGGCGGCCGACCCCGCGGCCCTGGTGAAGGAGATCAGGCGCGTGCTGTTCGCCGGCCGCATGAGCAGCAGCCTGGAGCAGGCGCTCTTGAAAGCCGCGCAGCTCGCGCCCGCGGGCAAGCCCTTGGAGCGCGCCCGGGCGGCGCTGTTCCTGGCCGTCATGTCCCCTGAGTATCTGGTGGAGCACTGAGATGAGCGACTACACAGCCAACCGCCGCCAGTTCCTCGCCCGCGCCGCCGCGCTCTCTGCCGCCGGCCCCTTCGCGCTGGGGTCGGGTCTTGCCGCGCCGCTGCAGGGCAGCGACTACCGCGCCCTGGTCTGCGTGTTCCTCTACGGCGGCAACGACGGCAACAACATGCTGGTGCCGATGGATGCGGCAGGCTATGCCGCCTATGCGAAGGCGCGCGGCAATGCCGCCGCCGGCGGGCTGGCGCTGCAGGCCTCCAGCCTGGCGCCGCTGGACGGCCTGACGCTGGGCCTGCATGGCGCGCTGGCGCCGCTGGCCGAGCTCTGGAACCAGGGCCATCTGGCCCTGCAGGCCAATGTGGGCACGCTGCTGCGGCCGCTCAGCAAGGCGCAGTTCGCCAATGGCGGCAGCGGCGTGCCGGGCAATCTGTTCTCGCACAGCGACCAGCAGGCGCAATGGCAGCAGGGCGGCTCGGGCGCGCAGGGCAGCAGCGGCTGGGGCGGCCGCATCGCCGACCTGCAGCCCGCCAGCACCGTGCCCGCGGTGATCTCGGTGAGCGGCAACAACGTCTTCATGAACGGCGCCAGCAGCCAGGGCCTGGCGGTCTCCGCGGGCGGCAACTTCGCCATCAAGGGCTTCGGCGCCAACCCGGCACGCAACCCGCTCTACGGCCTCTACACCAGCCTGCTGCAGCAGCCTTATGCGAATGCCGAGCAGCGCGCCGCCGCCGCGGTGCTGAACCAGGCCCTGCGCGCCAGCGAAGCGCTCAACGGCGCGCTGGCCTCCGCCGGCAGCGTGGCGGGCCTGTTCGCCGGCCAGGGCAGCGCCATCGCCCAGCAACTGCTGACGGTGGCCAAGCTGCTGGAGGTGCGCGCCAGCCTGGGGGTGACGCGGCAGATCTTCTTTGTCTCGCTGGGCGGCTTCGACACCCACAACAACCAGCTCGCGCAGCAGGAGAACCTGTTCGGCCAGCTGGGGCCGGCGCTCAGGTCCTTCTACGACGCGACCCAGCAGCTGGGCCTGGCCAAGCAGGTCACCACCTTCACCGCCTCGGACTTCGCGCGCACCCTGCAGCCGGCCTCGGGCGGCGGCAGCGACCATGCCTGGGGCAACCACCAGCTCATCATGGGCGGGGCGGTCAGGCGCGGGCTCTATGGCCGCATGCCGCAGCTGCTGCTGGGCGGCCCCGACGATGTCTCGGACGAGGGCCGCTGGCTGCCCAGCACCGCGGTGGACCAGATGAGCGCGACGCTGGCGAGCTGGCTGGGCGTGGGCGCGGCGGACCTGCCGCTGCTGTTCCCGCAGCTGGCCAACTTCGCCACGCCGACGCTCGGCTACTTTGCCTAACCACCGCTCTTGGCGCGTATGCGGATGCGCGCCTCGCGCGAGCGCGACTTCCACTCCGACAGCTGGGCCTGGCGCTGCAGCGGCGTGCGCTGCTCGCGGCCCAGCTCGCGCTGCAGCTTGTGATAGCTCTTCAGCCGGGCGGCGCTGAGGGCATCGCGCACCGCGCAGCCCGGCTCGTCCTGGTGGCTGCAGTTGCGGAAGCGGCATTGCGGCGCCAGGCCGCTGATGTCGTCGAAGGCCTCGGCCAGTTCCTGCTGGTTGACATCCAGCTGCAGGCCGCGCAGGCCCGGGGTGTCGATGATGCAGGCACCGCAGGGCGCGCGGTGCAGGCTGCGCACGCTGGTGGTGTGGCGGCCGCGGCTGTCGTCCTCGCGCACGCTGCCCGTACCCTGCAAGTGCGCGTCACACAGGCTGTTGGTGAGCGTGCTCTTGCCGGCGCCGCTGGAGCCCAGCAGCACCAGGGTCTGGCCCGCGCCCAGCCAGGGCCAGAGCGATTCGCGCGCGCTCGCCTGCGTGCCGTTCACCGCCAGCACCGCCTGTGGCCCCTCGCGGCAGGCGCGCAAGTGGGCCTGCACTTCGGCCAGACGTGCCTGCACCTGGGCGCAGCGGTCGGCCTTGCTCAGCACCACCACGCTGGCAATGCCGGCGGCATGCGTCAGCACCAGGTAGCGATCCAGGCGCGCCAGGTTGAAGTCGTGGTCCAGCCCCATCACCAGCAGGGCGGTGTCGACATTGGCCACCAGGGTCTGGCGCAGGCCCTCGGGGTTGCGGCGGGTCAGCGCGTTCAGGCGCGGCGCCTGGGCCCGCACCCAATGCTCGCCGAAGGCGTCGGGGCCGGCCAGCACCCAGTCGCCCACGGCCAGCGACTGGCCCTCGTCGCGCAGCGCCTGCTGCAGTTCGGCCGCGATGCGCGCGCTGCACGCGCGCTGGTGGGCGCCCAGCAGCTGGACGCGGTCGCGCTGCACTTCGACGACGCGCATCGCGTCGGTGTTGGCGGGCCAGTCAAGGCCGGCCAGATGGGAACGGAGACTGTGGTTGAGACCCAGGGTCTGCAACAGGGTCAGGTGTTGTTGCGTTGCTTCGAGCATGAGTGACGATTCCAGGCATGTGGAGACTCGGCAGGGCGCGGGCCTTGCCGGTGACAGCGGGGGAATGCGTCGGCCGCGGGGGGCGGCTCGGAAGCTAGCTCAGGCCACGCAGGCTGCGTGGCGGGTCCAACTCAGGTGCGGCGTGTCGTGAACGCGGCCGACAGGAGGCGGGCAATATCAGTCTTGGCCATGGTGATCTCCTGTTGAGTTGAAGGAAGAAGAACGAGCCGCGAGTGTGCTGCAGGCGCGCCGCGCCGGTCAAGCGCCGCGCGGCAGCTGTGCGCTTAGGGCCACAAAAAGCAAAGGGCCACCGATGGTGGCCCTGCTTACCGGACAGGAGGTTTGCACCCCGAGACGGTTCCCTTGGCGCTGGTGACGGGTTCCAGTGTTCTGCCCAATCTGCAGCCGGTTTGTCGCCTTGGATGCTTTGCATTGTGCCGAGTCTGTGTGACAGTGATTTGACGAACAACAATGTTTTGACAGCTCATATGAAAACTGCGGTCTCCACCGCCAAACCCCGCCTGCCGGCCGGCATCTGGGTGCTTGGCTTCGTGAGCCTGCTGATGGATATCTCCTCGGAAATGATCCACAGCCTGCTGCCGCTCTTCATGGTGGGCGGCCTGGGCGCCTCGGTGTTCACGGTGGGCCTGATCGAGGGCGCGGCCGAGGCCACCGCGCTGATCGTCAAGGTGTTCTCCGGCGTGCTGAGCGACCACTGGGGCAAGCGCAAGGGCCTGGCCCTGCTGGGCTATGGCCTGGGCGCGGCCACCAAACCGCTGTTCGCGATCGCCAGCGGCGCCGGCCTGGTGCTGGCGGCGCGCCTGATCGACCGCCTGGGCAAGGGCATACGCGGCGCGCCGCGCGACGCGCTGGTGGCCGACATCGCCCCGCCCGCGCAGCGCGGCGCCGCCTTCGGCCTGCGCCAGTCGCTCGATACCGTGGGCGCCTTCGCCGGGCCGCTGCTGGGCGTGGGCCTGATGCTGCTGTGGGCCAACGACTTCCGCGCCATCTTCTGGGTGGCGGTGATCCCGGCGGTGCTGGCCGTGCTGCTGCTGGCCCTGGGTGTGCGCGAGCCCGTACATGCCGCCAGCGCCGCGCCGCGCGGCGCGCCGATCAGCCGCGCCAAGCTGCGCCGGCTCGGCCCGGCCTATTGGTGGGTGGTGATGATTGGCGCGGTGTTCACGCTGGCGCGCTTCAGCGAGGCCTTTCTGGTGCTGCGCGCGCAGCAGAGCGGGCTGGCGCTGGCGCTGATCCCGCTGGTGATGGTGGCGATGAATGTGGTCTATGCCCTCAGCGCCTACCCGCTCGGCGCGCTGGCCGATCGTGTCAACCATCGCAGCCTGCTGGCCTGGAGCCTGCTGCTGCTGATCGCCGCCGACCTGCTGCTGGCCAGCAGCACGGCCCTGCCGGCCCTGCTGGGCGGCGTGGCGCTGTGGGGCCTGCACATGGGCATGAGCCAGGGCCTGCTGGCCGCCATGGTGGCCGACGTCGCGCCCGCCGAGCTGCGCGGCACCGCCTACGGCTTCTTCAACCTGCTCAGCGGCGTGGCGATGCTGATCGCCAGCGTGGCGGCGGGGCTGTTGTGGGAGACGCTCGGCGCGCCGGCAACCTTCGTGGCCGGTGCCATGATCAGCGCGGTGACGCTGGCCTTGTTGTTGATGCGCAAGGCCTGAGCGCCGCTCTGCTGACGAAAAAAGCCCCCGGCAAGCGCAAGCTCGCCGAGGGCATGAACGGTAAGTGCGGCGCGAGCGCTGCGGGGCCTACCGAGGAGACAAGGGGTCAGGTCTTGCCGGGCTTGGTGGCTGTGGTTCAGCGCGCCCCGGGGACGTAGATCTGGTCGAACACGCCGCCGTCGTCGAAGTGGGTTTTCTGTGCGCTGCGCCAGCCGCCGAAGAGTTCGTCGATGGTGAAGAGCTTCACGGCGGCGAACTGTTTGGCGTATTTGGCGGCGACCTTGGCGTCGCGCGGGCGGTAGTAGTTCTTGGCGGCGATCTCCTGGCCTTCGGGCGTGTAGAGGTACTCGAGGTAGGCCTGGGCCTGCTTGCGCGTGCCCTTCTTGTCGACGTTCTTGTCCACCACCGCCACCGGCGGCTCGGCCAGCACCGAGAGGCTGGGGGTGACGATCTCGAACTTGTCGGGGCCCAGCTCCTTCACCGCCAGATAGGCCTCGTTCTCCCAGGCGATCAGCACGTCGCCGATGCCGCGTTCCACGAAGGTGGTGGTGGAGCCGCGTGCGCCGGAGTCCAGCACCTTGGTGTTGGCATAGATGCGCTTGACGAAGGCCTTGGCCGAATCGGCGTTGCCGCCCGGCTGCTTGAGTGCATAGCCCCAGGCCGCCAGGTAGTTCCAGCGCGCGCCACCCGAGGTCTTGGGGTTGGGCGTGATCACGTCGATGCCGCTGCGCGCCAGGTCCGGCCAGTTGGCGATGTGCTTGGGGTTGCCCTTGCGCACCAGGAACACGATGGTGGAGGTGTAGGGGCTGGCGTTGTTGGGCAGGCGCTTCTGCCAGTCGGCGGGGATCAGCTTGGCCTGGTCGTGCAGGGCGTCGATGTCATAGGCCAGGGCCAGGGTCACGACGTCGGCGTCCAGGCCGTCGATCACCGAGCGCGCCTGCTTGCCCGAGCCGCCGTGCGATTGCTTGATGGCCACGGTCTCGCCGGTCTTGGCCTTCCATTGCTTGGCAAAAGCGGCGTTGAAGTCCTGGTAGAGCTCGCGCGTCGGGTCGTAGGAAACGTTCAGCAGGTTCACATCGGCATGGGCGGCGGCGGCGCCCAGCGCAAGGGCCAGCGAGGCGAGGGAAAAAAGGGTGCGGCGGATGGGGTTCACGGTGTTGGCGGGTGGCAGTGGTTCGGAATGCTGCCGACTGTAGGCAGGCGGGCGGCGCGCGCGAACCAAGAAATCCTGCTTTGCTTTGCAGCGCGCTTGACTCTGGTCCAGGTGCAGGGTTTCCAATGGCAGCATGGACACACCGATTGCATCCACGCCCGCTCCGTCGAATTGCGGCAGCCACTGCTGCGGCGCTGCAGAGCCACCGCCCACGCCGACGCCGCCTGCGCGTGCAGGGGCGGTGGGCTTTCACATCCCCAGCATGGACTGCGCTGTAGAGGAGGGCGAGATCCGCCGCGCGCTGGCGCCCATCGCCGGCATCGAGGGCCTGCGTTTCGACCTGGCCCAGCGCACGCTGAGCCTGGCCGCTGCGCCGCCCGTGCTGGAGGCGGCCCTCGCTGCCATCCGCAACATGGGTTTCGATCCGCAGCCGCTGGCGGGCGCCGCCGCGGCACCGACCCCGCACGGGCATCATGGGCATGCCGGCGAGGGCCTGCCGCGCCTGTTGGCATCGCTGCTGTGTGCGCTGGCCGCCGAGGCCCTGACCTTCATTCCCGCCGCCGCGGGCCCGGGCTCGCAAATCTTGCAATTGGCCGAAATGGGCCTGGCCGCCGCGGCCATCGCCCTGGCCGGCTTCGATACCTACAAGAAGGGCTTCTATGCCCTGCGCGCCGGGCGCCTGAACATCAATGCGCTGATGGCGGTGGCGGTGACCGGCGCCTTTCTGATCGGCCAATGGCCCGAGGCCGCGATGGTGATGGCGCTCTACGCCATTGCCGAGCTGATCGAGGCGCGCGCCGTCGACCGCGCGCGCAATGCCATCAAGAGCTTGCTGGCGATGGCGCCGGAAGACGCTGAGGTACGCCAGGCCGATGGCTCTTGGGCTCGGCAGCTCACCGCCTCGGTGGCGGTCGGGGCAAGGGTGCGGATTCGACCCGGCGAGCGCATCCCGCTCGACGGCGTGATCTTGACGGGCACCAGCGCCATCGACCAGGCGCCGGTCACCGGTGAGAGCCTGCCGGTCGACAAAGGGCCCGGGGACGAGGTCTACGCCGGCACCATCAACCAGGCGGCGGCGCTTGAATTCCGTGTCACGGCAGCCGCCTCGGACAGCACCCTGGCCCGCATCATCCATGCGGTCGAGGAGGCGCAGGCGAGCCGCGCGCCCACGCAGCGCTTCGTCGACCGCTTTGCCGCCATCTACACCCCGGCCGTGTTTGCGCTGGCGCTGGCGGTGGCCCTGCTGACGCCCTGGTTGATGGGCTATGGTTGGCTGCAGGCGCTCTACAAGGCGCTGGTGCTGCTGGTGATCGCCTGCCCCTGCGCGCTGGTGATCTCGACCCCGGTCACCTTGGTGAGCGGCCTGGCCGCGGCGGCGCGGCGCGGCATTCTCATCAAGGGCGGGGTCTACCTGGAACAGGCGCGCCTGCTCAAGGTGGTGGCGCTGGACAAGACCGGCACCGTCACCCAGGGCCAGTCGGTGCTGGTGGAGTTCGCGCCGGTGGCCGCGGGCGCCGACCGCGCACAACTGGCGCGCCTGGCGCTGGCGCTGGCGAGCCGCTCCGACCATCCGGTCTCGCTGGCGATTGCGCGCGGCCTGGCGGCCGAGTGCGCGCAGCCGGCCGCGGTGCATGACTTTGCGGCCGCGGCCGGGCGCGGCGTGCAGGGGGCGGTCGATGGCCTGCCGCTGGTGCTGGCCAACCACCGCTGGATCGAGGAGCGTGGCCAATGCTCGGCCGCGCTCGAGGCCGGCCTGGCCCTGCACGAGCGGGCCGGCCGCACCGTCGCGATGCTGGCCGACGCGGGCGGTGTGCTGGCGATCTGCGCGGTGGCCGACACCATCAAGCCATCGTCGCGCCAGGCGGTGGCCGAGCTCAAGGCCCTGGGCATCACGCCGGTGATGCTGACCGGCGACAACCTCACCACCGCACAGGTCATCGCGGGCCAGGCCGGCATCACCGAGCTGCGCGCCGATCTGCTGCCCGAGCACAAGCTCGCCGCCATCCGCGAGCTGCAGCAGCGCTTCGGGCCCACCGCCATGGTGGGCGACGGCATCAACGATGCGCCCGCGCTGGCGCAGTCGGACATCGGCTTCGCGATGGGCGCCGCCGGCACGCACACGGCCATGGAGGCCGCCGACGTGGTGGTGATGAACGACGAGCTGGGCCGCCTGCCGGAGACCGTGCGCCTCTCGCGCCGCACCCGCGGCGTGCTGCTGCAGAACATCGCCCTGGCCCTGGGCATCAAGACGGCCTTCCTGCTGGCCGCGCTGTTCGGCAGCGCCACCATGTGGATGGCGGTGTTCGCCGACATGGGCGCCAGCCTGCTGGTGGTGTTCAACGGCCTGCGCCTGCTGCGCGGGAAGTAGCGGCGCCCCTCGCCATACTGCCTACACTGCCGGCACCATGCGCATCCCCTCATTCCGTCCCCAGCCCGGTGTCGCGGCCGCCCTGGGCGCGGCCATCCTGTTCGGCGCCGGCACGCCGCTGGCCAAGCCGCTGCTGGGCGCCATCAGCCCCTGGCTGCTGGCCGCCTTGCTCTACCTGGGCTCGGGCCTGGGGCTATGGCTGGTCCGGCTGCTGCGGCGCGCACCGGCGGTGCAGTTGCCGCGCGCCGAGCGCCTCTGGCTGCTGGGCGCCATCGTCGCCGGCGGGGTGGTGGGGCCGGTGCTGCTGATGCTGGGCCTGGCCCGGCTGCCGGCCGCCAGCGTGGCCCTGCTGCTGAATGCCGAGGGTGTGCTGACGGCGCTGCTGGCCTGGTTCGCCTTCAGGGAGAACGTCGACCGCCGCATCGCGCTGGGCATGCTGGCGATCGTGGCCGGCAGCCTGCTGCTGGCCTGGCCCGGCGGCGACGCGGCCCGGCCCGGCGCCTGGTGGCCGGCGCTGGCGATCGCCGGCGCCTGCCTGGCCTGGGCGCTGGACAACAACCTCACGCGCAAGGTCTCGCTCAGCGATGCCGGCTTCATCGCCATGAGCAAGGGCCTGGTGGCGGGTGGCACCAACCTGCTGCTGGCCCTGCTGCTGGGCGCGGCATGGCCGGGCCCGGGGACGGTGCTGGCGGCCGGCCTGCTGGGCTTTGCGAGCTATGGCGCCAGCCTGGTGCTGTTCGTGATCGCGCTGCGCCATCTGGGCACCGCGCGCACGGGCGCCTACTTCTCGGTGGCCCCCTTCATCGGCGCGCTGCTGGCCATCGCGCTGCTGGGCGAGCCGGTGAGCTGGCAGCTGCTGCTGGCCGGAGCGCTGATGGCGCTGGGCGTGGCCCTGCACCTGACGGAGCGGCATGAGCACGAGCATGAGCACGAGGCGTTGGAGCATGCCCACAGCCATGTGCATGGCCGTGGCGACCCGCATCACGAGCATACGCACGAGCCGCCGGTGCCGGCGGGCACGCGCCACAGCCATGCGCACCGGCACGAGCCGCTGCGCCACAGCCACGCCCATTACCCGGACGCGCACCACCGCCACGAGCATTGAGGCGGCCGCGCGGCGTGCGGCTCAGAGCGCCTCGATGCGCGGATAGAAGTCGTGGTTCTCGCGCTGCATGCGCTCGTAGACCATGCGCAGCACCTGGTTGGCGTCGCGGCGGAAGCCCTCGGCATCGGCCTGCAGCTTGTTGGCCTGGTTCCAGCGCCGCGAGAAGCCCTCGTAGGCCTTGGCGATGGCGCCCATCTCCTGCTGGTAGCGCTGGCCCATGCGTGCCAGTTCGGCATCGCGCTCGCGTTGCAGCGCCGGATAGAGCGCCTGGTCTTCCACCGCCAGATGCAGCTTGATGGTCGAGCTCATCGCGACGATGTGCTCGGCGATGTCGCCGGCGTGCTGTGCCACGCCGGCCCGCGCCAGCCGGCGCAGCGCGTCGATGCTGCCCAGGATGCTGGCGTGCTGGTGCTTGAATTTATCGATGTTCATGATGGGATTGCGGTAGGGATGGGATGGCTGCGCCTCAGCGCTGCAGTTGGGCGCGCTTGTCTTCGGCATCGCGCCAGGCCTCGGCGTCCGGCAGCGCTGGCTTGGTCTTGGTGATGGGTTTCCACAGCCGCGCCAGCTCGGCATTCAGCGGGATGAAGTCGCGCTGACCGGCGGGCACGTCCTCCTCGGCATGGATGGCCGCCACCGGGCATTCCGGCACGCAGACCGCGCAGTCGATGCATTCATCGGGGTCGATGACGAGGAAGTTGGGGCCTTCGCGAAAGGCATCGACCGGACAGACGTCCACGCAGTCGGTGTACTTGCAGCTGATGCAGGCCTGGGTGACGACGAAGGTCATGGCATGGCTCCGGGAACGGGATTTCTATAAGAAGTATTTTTGATGCATCTTAAAGATCCGCGCGCCTTAAAGCAATAAACTGCATACATCTTTAGGGACATCGATGCGGCTGGCCGAATACACCGACTACACCTTGCGCGTGCTGATGTACTGCGCGGCGCGCCCGCAGCAACTCGTCACCATCGGCGAGCTGGCGGAGCGCCATGGCGTCTCCAAGAACCATTTGATGAAGATCGTCAACGACCTGGCGCGCCAGGGCGTGCTGGAGACCACGCGCGGCCGTGGCGGCGGGCTGCGCCTGCTGGCCGACCCGGCCACCTTGCGCGTGGGCGATGTGGTGCGCGCCGCCGAGACCGACTTCAGGCTGGTGGAATGCTTCGATGCCGAAGTCAACGAATGCCTGCTGAGCCCGGCCTGCCGCCTCAAGCATCTGTTCGACAGCGCGTTGCGCGCCTTTCTCAAGGAGCTCGACGGCGCGACCCTGGCCGATCTGGCCGCGCCCGCCGCGGCGCTGCCCAAGCCGGGCGCGCCCCGGCACCCCCAGCCCCCCCAACCCATCACCCTGCGGCGGCGCAAGCCGCCCTCGGCCTGAGCCCCAGGCCTCGCATTTCGACCTCAACCCTCAGGAGTCATCATGGCCCATCAACACCTGTCCCCCGACGCCATCTATCCCTTCGACGCCCGCGGCGTGGCCAAGCGCTTCCGGCATGCCGCCATCTTCGGCGCGCTGGATGCACTGCAGCCCGGCGAGACCATGCGCTTCGCCAACGACCACGACCCGCTGCCGCTGCTGGCGCAGATCGCGCAGCGCTATGGCAGCCGCGTCAGCGTGGCCTACCAGCAGCGCGCGCCGGGCGCCATCGTGATCGATTTCAGCGTTTCTTGAGGAGGTGCCACAGATGACGCCGCACACAAGGTTTCCGCCCGTTGCGCTGGCGCTGGCCCTGATGGCCGGCGTGTCGGCCGCCCCGGCGCTGGCCCAGCCGGCCGCGCACAGCCATGAGTCGGCGACCGCGCCGCACAAGCTGAGCCTGGACCAGGGCCGCAAATGGGCCACCGATGCGCCGCTGCGCGAAGGCATGTCACGCATCCGCGGCCTGGTGGCGGCGCAGCTCGCCGCCGCCCATGCCGGCAAGCTGGACGAGGCGGGCTACCGCGAGCTGGCCACGCAGGTCGAGGCCCAGGTGGGCGCCATCGTGGCCCAGTGCAAGCTCGCGCCGCGCGCCGACGCGATGCTGCATCTGGTGATCGCCGAGCTCGGCGAGGGCAGCGATGCGATGGCCGGCAAGGCTGGCAAGCTGCACCCCGAGCAGGGCCTGCTCAAGACCGCCCAGGCCGTGAACGCCTACGGCAGCCACTTCGCCCACCCCGGCTTCAAGCCCCTGCACCTCGGCCATTAGGGCCGCGCCGGCGCGGCTCAGACCGCGAACGACCATTCGCTGAAGCCGGCGTGCCGGGCGCGCTGCTCGCGCGCCGCGCGCGCCCTGGCGGCCTCCACCCAGCGCTTGGCGAGCGGGAAGGGGCCGAAGCCCGACTCGGCATTGATATGCCCCACCGGGCCCAGGTTGCTGAAGCTGCTGCCCCAGCGCCCGGCCCAGCGCTGCGCGTTGGCGGCGCTCATCCAGGGGTCGTTCTGGCTCGCGATCAGGGTGCTGGGAATGGCCAGGCGGCGTTGCGGCAGCAGGTCGGCGATGCCGAACTTGTTGGGCTCGGCCGGCGCCACCAGCAGCGCCTGGCGGATCGGCGAATCGGGCTGCTCCAGCAGATGGCGCGCCAGCGCCAGGCAGCCGAAGCTGTGCGCCACCGCGATCCATTCGCCCGGGCCGGCCTGCTCCAGCGTGCGCTGGATGCGCTCGGCCCAGCGCGGCAGATCGGGCGTGGCGTAGTCGCGCTGCTGCACGCGCCGCGCGTCGCGGTACTGCGCCTGCAGCCAGCTTTGCCAATGCGCGCGGCCGCTGTCATGCAGGCCGGGAATGATCAGCAGG
Source organism: Paucibacter sediminis (assembly GCF_030254645.1). Taxonomy (NCBI): domain Bacteria; kingdom Pseudomonadati; phylum Pseudomonadota; class Betaproteobacteria; order Burkholderiales; family Sphaerotilaceae; genus Roseateles; species Paucibacter sediminis. The sequence goes on along the minus strand of NZ_CP116346.1, from coordinate 123,901 downwards.
CGTGGGGTCTGGTAGGCCATGCTGCAGCCCTCACAGCGTGGCCAGCGCCACCTCGGTGGACTTGACCAGGGCCACCACGGCCCGGCCCGGTGCCAGCTGCAGCTCCTTCAGCGAGCGGGTGGTGATGACCGAGGTGACGACCAGGCCCGAGGGCGTCAGCACGTCCACCTCCGAGACCACCGGTCCCTCGATGATTTCCTGCACGATGCCGCGGAACTGGTTGCGGACGTTGATGGCGGTGATGCTCATGGCGCGGGCCTCCTTGACGATGGAGCGAAGCTTAGGAGCGCCCGCGCCGGCGCGGAAGGAAGCGATTGGCAGCTGCACATGCGCCGCGCGCATATGGCCCTGCCGAGGCCCGCGGGCAGGCGCGCCGGGCCGGCTTGGCGGAATCCCCCTTCCCAAGCCCCGCCCGCTGTGCCTACATTCGCAGCACCCGCCACCACGAGCACGCCCATGACCCTGCATCGCCAACAGACCGTCACCCTGGCCGCCATCCTGGCACTCACCCTGGCGGCCTGCGCCCATGCGCCGGGCGAGGGCGAGGGCGGCGCGGCCAGCGCCACGCTGCAGCGCACCGCCAACGGCGTCGCGCACATCAGCGCGCCCGATGCCGAGACCCTGGCCTATGGCATGGCCTATGCCTATGCCCAGGACAACGTCTGCATGACCGCCAACCAGCTGGTGACGGTGCGCGGCGAACGTGCGCGTTATTTCGGCGCCGCCACGCCGGGCCTGCTGGCGCGGCGCATGCTGCCCAACGAGCAGATCGATTTCTTCATCGCCGCGCACATGGACGATGCCGCGCTGGCGCGCCACTGGCAGGGTGCCGGCGCCGAGACCCAGGCGCTGGCGCGCGGCGCGGTGGCGGGCTACAACCGCTACCTGGCCGACCACGCCGGCCGCCTGCCGGCGGCCTGCCAGGGCCAGCCCTGGGTGCAGCCGATGACGCTGGCCGACTACCGCCGCCAGGCCGAGCTCACCGCGGTGCAGGCCGCCACCGCCGCCCTGGCCGATGCCCTGCTGGCCGCCAAGCCGCCCGCGCCGGCCCAGGCCGCCGCGCCGCCGGCGCTGGACCTGGCCGATGCTGGCGCGGCGCTGCGCGAGCTGGGCCTGCTGGATGCGCCGCTGGGCTCGAATGCCTGGGCCTTCGGCAAGGAGGTCACCGCCGACGGCCGCGGCCTGCTGCTGGGCAACCCGCACTTCCCCTGGGCCGGCGTGAACCGCTTCTGGCAGGCCCACCTCACCATCCCCGGCGAGCTGGACGTGATGGGGGTGGCGATCGGCAACTTCCCGGCCGTCACGATAGGCTTCAACAAGGACGTGGCCTGGTCGCACACGGTCTCGACCGGCAAGCGCTTCACCCTGCACGAGCTGAGCCTGGTGCCCGGCGAGCCGACGCGCTACCTGCTCGACGGCCAGCCGGTGGCGATGACGCAGCGCGAGCTGCAGATCCAGGTGCGCGCCGCGGACGGCAGCCTGCAGACGCGCAAGCAAAGCGTCTGGTCGACGCGCTGGGGCCCGGTGCTGGTGCTGCCGCGCGCCGGCCTGCTGTGGACCGCCAAGACCGCCTACGCGCTCAAGGATGCCAACCTGGGCAATGTGCGCGGCACCGAGGCGGCGATGGGCTTCGGCCGCGCGCGCAGCGTGCAGGACATCCAGCAGGCGCTGAAGAACCTGGGCACGCCCTGGGTCAACACCCTGGCGGTGGACCGCCATGGCCAGGCCCTCTATGCCGACGCCAGCGTGGTGCCGGACGTGGACGCGGCCCAGCTGCAGCGCTGCGCGCCCGGCAAGGCCGCGGCCGCGCTGCTGCCGGCCGCCGGCCTGGTGGTGCTGGACGGCTCGCGCAGCGACTGCGACTGGCAGCGCGATCCGGCCTCGCCCCAGCCCGGCCTGATGCCGGTGGCGCGCATGCCCATGGCGGTGCGCAGCGACTGGGTGCACAACAGCAACGACAGCTTCTTCTACACCCACCCGCAGCAGCGCTGGAGCGGCATCTCGCCGCTGGTGGGCGATGCCAGCCTGACGCGTGCGCGCACCCGTGCCGGCCTGAGCGAGATCCCCGCGCTGCTGGCGCGCGGCAAGCTCACCGCGCAAGCGGTGCAGGGCCAGCTGTTCGAGAACCGCAACTTCATGGCCGGCGTGGTGCTGCCCGATCTGCTGGCCGCCTGCGCCGGCCAGCCGCCCGCCAGTGCCGAGGCGCGCGACGGCTGCGCGGCCCTGCAGGGCTGGGACCGCCGCAGCGATCTGGGCTCGCGCGGCGCCCATCTGTTCCGCGAGTTCTGGCGCAACGCGCGCGCCATCCCCGGCGTGCATCGCCTGCCCTTCGACCCCGCCCAGCCGGTGGCCACGCCCGCGGGCCTGAGGCTGGACGATGCCGCCGTGGCCGCCAAGCTGTGGGAGGCGCTGGCCCAGGCGGTGAAGGCGGTGCGCGGCGCCGGCTTTGCGCTGGACGCGCCGCTGGCCCAGGTGCAGCGGCCGCTCATCACCGATGCCGCCATCGGCCTGCATGGCGGCGAGGACTACGAAGGCGTGCTGAACAACCTGGGCAACCAGTTCGCGCCCGGCATCGGCGCCCAGGGCCTGCGCATCGACTATGGCTCCAGCTATATCCAGACCGTGGGCTTCGACGCGCGCGGCCCGGTGGCGCAGGCCATCCTCACCTACGGGCAGTCCACCGATCCGGCCTCGCCCCATGCCTTCGACCAGTTGCGCCTGTTCGAGGCCAAGCAATGGCCCAGCCTGCCCTTCCACGCCGAGGACGTGGCCAAGGCACGCGTGGGCGAGGTGCTGCGGCTGAGCCGGCCTTGAGCGGCCGCTGAGCCATGGCCGGCGCGCTATGCTCGGCGCATGCTCATCAAGGCGCGCGCAATCGCTCTGGCCCTGCTGGCTGGCCTGGCCCCGGCCGCGCAGGCCGAGCAGCGCATCACCTGGCTGATGCCCGAGTTCGCGCTGGCCGAGAGCAACGCGGCCAAGTTGCCGGCGCGCAGGGGCATGGCCGAGCCCATGCTGGACGAGCTGAAAAAGCATTGGCCCGAGCCGGCCGAGCATGTCGCCGTGCTGGCCAACGTCAAGCGCAGCTGGCTGATGATCGAGGCCGGTGAGCCGGCCTGCCATCTGGTCTCGCTGCGCACGCCCGAGCGCGAGGCCCGGGCCTTCTTCTACATCACCCATCTGGTGCCGCCCGCGCAGCTGGTGGCCCTGCCCGAGGTGATGGCTCGCCTGCCCCGCAATGCGCAGGGCGAGGTCGGGCTGAATCAGGTATTGCAGTCGGCGCAGCTGCAGGGGGTCTTGATCGATGGACGCAGCTATGGCGCGGCGCTGGACGCGCAATTGGCGCAGCGCCCGCCACCGTCGGTAGCCCTGTATGCGCCGGTGCAGTTCGGCACCAAGCTGCTGCAGATGGTGGCCCTGGGGCGCGGCGACTACACCATCGAGTACGACTTTGTGCTGGCCGCGCAGCGCGAGCAATTGCCGCTGCTGCAGAAGCTGGAGACGGCGCCTATCCAGGGGGCCAGCGAGATGCTGATGTCGGGCGTGGCCTGTCCGCGCAATGACTGGGGCCGGGCGGTGATCGCCAAGGTGGAGCGCATCCTGGGTCGCCGTGAGGCGCTGACGCAGACGCAGCGGAGTTTCGAGGCCTGGATGACGCCGCAGGCGCGTCGCTTTTACGGTGCCCGCATGGATGCCTTTTTGGCCGAGCGCCTGCGCAACGCGCCGCACTGACCAAGGCTCAGGCCTCCAGCGCGGCGCGCACCGTCTCCTCGTTCAGCTCGGCCACGCATTCCTGCAAAAAGCGGTAGGCATAGCCGCGCAGGTAATGGCCGCGCTTGAGCGCCAGGCGGGTGGTGTTGGCGGGGAAGAGCTGCGAGGCATCGAGCAGGGTGAGGCCCTGGTCGCGCTGCGGCTCGAAGGCCATGCTGGCGATGATGCCCACGCCCAGGCCCACCTGCACATAGGTCTTGATGACGTCGGCATCCAGCGCCGACATCACGATGTCGGGCGCCAGGCCGGCCTTGGCAAAGGCGGCATCGATGCGCGCGCGGCCCGTGTAACCCTCGTGGTAGGTGATGAGTGGCTGCTCGGCCAGGGCCTCCAGCGTCAGCGGCGCCTGGGTCAAGGCATGACCCTCGGGCAGCACCACGCTGTGGTGCCAGCCGTAGAAGGGGAAGGTGACGAAGCCGGGGTCCTGGTCGAGCGCCTCGGTGGCGATGCCGATATCGGCCTCGCCGGATTGCAGCAGCGAGACGATCTCGGCCGGGTTGGCCTGCAGCAGCACCAGGTGCACCTTGGGAAAGGCGGCCTTGAAGCGCGCCACCACCTGGGGCAGGGCGTAGCGCGCCTGGGTGTGGGTGGTGGCCACGGTGAGCTGGCCGGCCTCGGCATCGGCGAACTGGTCGGCCAGGCGCTTGATGTTCTTGGCGTCCAGCAGCATGCGCTCGACGATGATGGCGAGCTCCTTGCCCGGCGCGGTGAGCCCCAGCAGGCGCTTGCCGCGGCGCACGAACAGCTCCACGCCGAGCTCGTCCTCCAGGTCCTTGATGTGCTTGCTGACCCCGCTCTGCGAGGTGAACAGCGCCGCCGCCACCTCGGTGAGGTTGAAGTTCTGCTGGACCGCCTCGCGGATGATGCGCAGTTGCTGGAAGTTCATGCTGCTTCAAACAGGGAAAGGCGCGAGGCGTTGAGGTGCACGCGCTGGCCGCTCTGCAGATTCAGGGCCAGGGCCTGCTCGCGGCTCAGCTCGGCCTCCAGGTGCTGGCCGTTGGGGCCGGTGAGCTCCACGCGCGCGGCGGCGCCGAAGCTCAGCACGCGCTCCACCGTGGCGGCCAGGCCCTGGGCGTCGGCGGCGGTGAGGATGGTCAGCTCGTGCGGGCGCGCATAGGCTTGCACATGGCCGGCGCCCGATGTCGGCGAGCCATGCGGCAGGCGGTGTTCGCCGATATGGATCACGCCGCGCTCGGCCTGGCCCTCGAAGCGGTTCACCGCGCCCAGGAAGCCGTAGACGAAGGGCGTGGCGGGCTTTTCGTAGACCTCCTGCGGCGTGCCCACCTGCTCGACCTTGCCATGGTCCATCAGCACCACGCGGTCGGCCACTTCGAGCGCTTCCTCCTGGTCGTGGGTGACGAAGATGCTGGTGATGTGCAGGTCGTCGTGCAGGCGGCGCAGCCAGCGGCGCAGCTCCTTGCGCACCTTGGCGTCGAGCGCACCGAAGGGCTCGTCCAGCAGCAGCACGCGCGGCTCCACCGCCAGCGCGCGCGCCAGGGCGATGCGCTGGCGCTGGCCGCCGCTGAGCTGGGGCGGGTAGCGGTCGGCCAGCCAGTCCAGCTGCACCAGGCTCAGCAGCTCGTGCACCTTCTTCCTGATCTCGCTCTCGCTGGGGCGCTGCTTGCGTGGCTTCACGCGCAGGCCGAAGGCGACGTTGTCGAACACCGTCATGTGGCGGAACAGCGCGTAATGCTGGAACACGAAGCCCACCTGGCGCTCGCGCACATGGGTGTCGCTGGCGTCCTCACCCTCCAGCAAGACCTGACCCCGGTCGGCCGTCTCCAGGCCGGCGATGATGCGCAAGAGCGTGGTCTTGCCGCAGCCCGAGGGGCCCAGCAGGGCCACCAGCTCGCCGGTGGGGAAGTCGAGGCTCACGTCGCCCAGCGCGGTGAAGGCGCCGAAGGACTTGTGGATGTTTCTGACCTGAATACTCATGGCGTTGCTTCTTTCAGGGTGCGGTGGGCGTTCCACTCGACGAACTGTTTGAGAACGAGGGTCACCAGGGCCAGCAGGGCCAGCAGCGAGGCCACCGCGAAGGCGGCGGCGAACTGGTACTCGTTGTAGAGGATCTCCACATGCAGGGGCAGGGTGTTGGTCTGGCCGCGGATATGGCCCGAGACCACCGAGACCGCGCCGAACTCGCCCATGGCGCGCGCATTGCACAGGATCACGCCATAGAGCAGGCCCCACTTCACGTTGGGCAGGGTCACCAGCCAGAAGGTCTTCCAGCCGCTGGCGCCCAGCACGGTGGCGGCCTCTTCTTCGTCGCGGCCCTGGGCCTGCATCAGCGGGATCAGCTCGCGCGCCACGAAGGGGAAGGTCACGAACACGGTGGCCAGCACGATGCCGGGCACGGCGAAGATGATCTTCAGGTCATGCGCCTGCAGCCAGGGGCCGAACCAGCCCTGGGCGCCGAACAGCAGCACATAGACCAGGCCCGCCACCACCGGCGAGACCGAGAAGGGCAGGTCGATCAGGGTGATGAGCAGCTGCTTGCCGCGGAAGTCGTGCTTGGCAATCGCCCAGGCCGCGCTCACGCCGAACACCAGGTTCAGCGGCACCGAGACCAGGGCGGCGATCAGGGTCAGCTTGATGGCCGAGACCGCATCGGCCTCCACCAGCGAGGCGAAGTAGAGCTCCCAGCCCTTGCGCAGCGCCTCGTGGAACACCGCCACCAGGGGCATGACGAGGAAGAGCGCGAAGAAGGCCAGGCCCAGGGTCAGCAGGGTGAAGCGCACCCAGGGCGCCTCGCGCGTGGCGGGGTTGCGCTGGTAGCGGCCGCCGCTGCCGGCTTGCGGCACGCCCAGGGAGAAGGTAGATGCGGCGCCGCTCATTTGCGCGCCCCTTCGCCATTGCGGCGCGAACTCCAGGCCTGCAGGCCGTTGATGAGCAGCAGCAGCGCGAAGCTGAACACCAGCATCACCGCGGCAATCGCGGTGGCGCCCACGTAGTCGTATTGCTCCAGCTTGGAGATGATCATCAGCGGCGTGATCTCGCTCACCATCGGCAGGTTGCCGGCGATGAAGATCACCGAGCCGTATTCGCCCACCGCGCGCGCAAAGGCCAGCGCAAAACCGGTCAGCAGGGCCGGCGTGAGGGTGGGCAGCACCACCAGGCGGAAGGTCTGCCAGCGGTGCGCACCCAGCGAGGCCGCGGCCTCTTCCAGCTCGGTCTCCATGTCCTCCAGCACCGGCTGCACGGTGCGCACGATGAAGGGCAGGCCGATGAAGATCAGCGCCACCAGGATGCCCAGCGGCGTGAACGCCACCTTCACGCCCCAGGGCTCCAGCAGCCGGCCCAGCCAGCCATTGCCGGCATAGAGCGCGGTGAGGGCGATGCCGGCCACCGCGGTGGGCAGGGCGAAGGGCAGGTCGATGAGGGCGTCGACGATCTTCTTGCCGGGGAACTCATAGCGCACCAGGCTCCAGGCCAGAATCAGCCCGAACAGCAGGTTGATGAAGGCGGCCAGCAGCGAGGCGCCGAAGCTGAGCTTGTAGGAGGCGATCACGCGTGGCGCCGTGGCCGCGGCCCAGAAGGCGTCCAGGCCATGGCCGGCCGATTTGATGAACACCGCCGAGAGCGGGATCAGCACCAGCAGCGAGAGATAGAACAGCGTGAAGCCCATGGTGGGCCCGAAACCGGGCAGCACACGGCGCGGCCTGCGGGTCTTGATGGGAGCGCCCAGGGGCGCGTCCAGTACGGCGGAACTCATGGTGGAGGCTCAGCGCTTGATGGCCGCTTGAATCTGGTCGTAGGTGCCGCCATCGGCAAAGTGCACCTTGTTGACCTTGGCCCAGCCGCCCAGCAGCTGGTCGACGCCGAACAGCTTGATGTCGGCGAAGCGCTGGGCATGGCGCTTGAAGACCGCGGCGTCGCGCGGGCGGAAGTTGTTGCGGGCGATCAGCTCCTGGGCCTCGGGCGTGTAGAGAAAGTCCAGATAGGCCTTGGCCACGGCGGCCGTGCCCTTCTTGGCCACCACCTTGTCGACGATGGCCACCGGGGCCTCGGCGTCGATCGACACGCTCGGGTTCACCACCTCGAACAAGCCCTTGCCGAACTCGTTCTCGATCAGCTCGGCCTCGCTCTCGAAGGTCAGCAGCACGTCGCCGATGCTGCGCTGCGTGAAGGTGGTGGTGGCGCCGCGGCCGCCGCCGTCCAGCACCGGCACGTTGGCGAAGATCTTGCCCACCAGCTCCTTGGCCTGCGCCTCGCTGCCGCCCTTGGCGATCACGCTGCCCCAGGCCGCCAGATAGCTGTAGCGGCCATTGCCGGTGACCTTGGGGTTGGGGATGATCACGCCCACGCCGGGCCTGGCCAGATCGGCCCAGTCCTTGATGCCCTTGGGGTTGCCCTTGCGCACCAGGAACAGGATGGTGGAGCTGTAGGGCGCGGCGTTGTTGGGAAAGCGCGATCGCCAGTCGGCCGTGGTGTAGCCCTTCTCGGCCAGGGCGTCGACATCGGTGGCCTGGTTCATGGTCACCACATCGGCCTCCAGGCCGCCTATCACCGCCCCGATCTGCTTGCTGGAGCCGCCATGCGACTGGTTGAGCGTCAGGGCCTGGCCGGTCTTGGCCTTCCAGGCGGCGGCAAAGGCCGGATTGACCTGCTTGTAGAGCTCGCGCGAGACGTCGTAGGAGACGTTCAACAAGGCATTGCTACCATCGCTGGCCCAAGCGTGCGTGTAGGGCGCGGCGGCCAGGGCCGCGAGCAGCGACAGCAGGGTGGTACGGCGGTTCGAGCGCAGGGACATGATGGCTACGGGCAAGCTGTCGAGATTGACGATGCTTCGCAGCTTGCCTAGCTCCGCTTATTCACGGAACGACAGTTTTGGTATTTGCTTATCCGGAATAAGCAAATACGTGTTTCGGCAAAGAAGAGTCCCCAAGGCAGGCGGCCGCTCCGGCCGGACCGGGCCGCCTGCCGCCTTCCCCGCCTTCCATCTGACCGCCCGACTGTCTGCCTAGCCGGCCTGCAAGGGCCCGGCGGCCTTGTAGCTCGTGAGCACGATGCCGGACGGGAATGCCTGGGTGGCGAGCAGTTCGAGCTTGCGCGCCGGGCTTCCCTCCGCCATGAGGCGCTTGCCCCGGCCCAGCAGCACCGGGTAGACGGCCAGCAGGACTTCGTCCGCCAGCCCATGCTCGAGCAGCGTCGAGCTCAGCGAGGCACTGCCCGAGACGATCAGGTCCGGGCCGCCTTGGGCCTTGATGCGGCGCACACCATCCACGATGTCCGGCCCCAGGGCCTCGAACGGGCCCCAGGCCAGGCTTTCCGGGCGATGGGTGGCGACGAATTTGGTGGCCGCGTTGAGGCCGTCGGCCATCGGACTGCTCGGCGCCTGGGGCCAGAAGCCCGACCAGATGTCGTAGGTGCGCCGGCCCAGCAGCAAATCGAAACGCTGGCCATAGGCCGCCAGCATCGCATCCCGGCCCGCCGGGGAGCGGTAGGGCGCGGTCCAGTCGCTGTAGGGGAAACCGTCGCCGTCATCCGCGGAATGCTGGATCACGCTGTCCAGCGAGATGTGTTCGATGATCTTGAGCTTGCGCATGGAGGTCTCCGAGGGATGGTTTGGAGTGGCTGCGGCGGGCGTGATCGACGCTTTGGCTTTGCGATGCGGGGCTAAGCGGCACTTGCGGCCGGACCCTTGGGGACGAGATAGCGCAACTCGGCGAACCCCGTGCCGATCTGCCTGACCGAATCAAGCCGTAGCGGCGGGCTGGTAAGGCGACGCGGGAACAGCGGCTTGCCTTGGCCCAGGGTGACTGACCCGATCTGAACGATGACTTCATCCAGCAGGCCGGCGTCGTGGAACTGGCCAGCGAGATCTCCGCCGCCAACGATCCAAATATTCTTGTCTCCGGCAGCCGCGCGCATGGCCGAATGCACCGGCCTGACGTTGCCTCGCACGAAGTGCAGCGTCGCCCCCGGGATCGAGGGCAGGGTTCGGCTTGAGAAGACCCATGTGGGCTGGGTGTACGGCCAGGCGGAACCGGTCTCGGCGGCGACCGTCTGCGCGTGCCGCAGCATCCATTCGTATGTTGCGGAGCCCATCGCCAATGCGCCGACCTCGGCGATGAAGGCCGGATAGCTCGTCTCGTTGATGTCACCGAGCGGGAAGAGCCAATCTAGCGAGTCATCTTCGGTTGCGATGAAGCCGTCGAGGCTCGATGCCGTATAGAACTGAGTTTTCATAGGATCGTGAATGAGCTAGGTGCCGACCGACGTTTGAATGCAGAGGGCCAGCCGCCCCACGCGTGCAGCCCGGTTCCTCATGACCGCGGATCGAATCCGAAGACGCGCAACTCCTGATCGCAACGGCAGGCCTTTGCAATGCGCGCGGCCCACGCCACGGCTTGCTCGCGCGACAGCAGTTCAAGCACGGTGAACCCGCCGTCCAGCGTCGGCGCCCAGGGGTAGCCGCCCGCGGCCACCCTGCCATCCGCCGCGACGAGCGCCGGTGGCACGGCCTCGTCTATCCCGCCGGCGAAGACGTAGACACCGGCGGCCTTGGCCTCGTCAATCACGGCGCGCGCGGCGCGGCCAACCGCTTCCAACTCGCCTTCCGGAACGACCATGGCCTTGCTGGGGAAGGAGATGAGGTACTTGGCCATATCGCTCCATTCTCAAGGATTGGGTGTCACCGCAAGGGCGCGTGTAGGGGCTGAGGTTGAAGCTGTGCTGAACTACGAGCGGCGGCCCACCATTTGCCCTAGCGCGAGGAATCGAAATCGCTATGGCGCAGGCTGTGCGCTCATGTGCAGCAAGCCCCACCCATGTCCGTCCAGGTCCAGGAAGCTGTGCGTGTACATGAACCCGAAGTCCTCCGGCTTGTCGTAGGTCGTGCCGCCCGCAGCAAGCGCCTTCGAGACCAGCTCATCCACCCGTTCGCGACTGTCGCAGCTGAGCGAGATCAGTACCTCGACGGCCTGGCTGGTGTCGCAAACGGCCTTGGGTGTGAACTCGCGAAACTTTGCATGCGTGCCCAACATGACAGACAGCGTGTCGTTGATGACCATGCATGCTGCCGTGTCGTCGCTGAACTGCGGGTTGTGGGCAAAGCCAAGCGCCTTGAAGAACGCGACGGATCGCTGGAGGTCGGCGACAGGGAGGGTCAGGAAAACTTGGTTGATCATGCCAATCTCCTTTGAGTCGGCTCGGGCGATTGGCTAGGCCTCGGGCTCATGGCAAACCGCCTCGATGTTGTGCCCGTCAGGGCCCGTGACGAAGGCCGCGTAGTAGTTTGCGTGGTATTGCGGGCGAAGACCAGGCGCACCATTGTCTTTGCCTCCTGCCTCAAGAGCGGCGCGGTAGAAATCTTGGACCTGCTTGCGATTCTCGGCAGTGAAGGCCAAATGGAGATGCGTTGCCTTTTCCTCCACTCGGCGAATGCACAAAGAGGATTGACTATTCGGGCGGCAAAGCTCGACGCCGAGCGGTCCCTCCGAGACAACAGCTACACCCAGCGGTTCGAGCGCCTTGATGAAGAAATCCCGAGCTGCCGCGTAGTCGCTGACGCCAAATACGACGTGATCAAACATGAGTCTCTCGAAGTTGTGGTCTTCACGAGGCCGGGCGATTGCGTTGAGCCGAGACCTGAGGCTCGCCGAGGGCCAGCGGATCGAGCGACAGGTTAGGGCACAGATTAGGCGCCGCAGGCATTGGAAGCCCGTAGCACCGCCTCACCGAGTTTCCAAGACTCCTCGCCTACTCTCTCTTTCGCCGTCATCACTTCGACGCAGGCGCCGAGGTCGAACGCAACCCGTTCACGGACATAGCGCTTTGCGCCGTTCGCAGTCTGGATCACATAGATCGTGTGCGCAGGTTCTGCCGTCAAGGTGGCAACGAGACTGTGCAGCGGGTTATGACTGCCTTGCACATATGTGCCCGAGACTGCCGCAGCTGATGCCGCGTGCTTCTCTAGTACCTTGCCAATAGTTGCAGTGCTTTCATGAGATCCGCCGGTGGTGGAGCAAGCCACGAGGACAGATGCGACGGGTATTGCTAGAAGCGCTCGTTCGATTGAAGTCAATTTGCCGCCTGTGTTCTGACGTTCAACATAAGGGACCTGCGGCGGGCGGGTCTCCTTGACGGAGGGGTTAGAACTCACTTGCGTACACCTCTCTCGTAGGTGTGTTCCAGACAGAAGGCTGAGCCCAGTACAACCGGCTGGCTGCAACCTTGGGTGATGCATGCTTCCTTGCCGAGACCACCGCGCCGCTCAAGCAACAGTTGCCGCTCCAATGGAGCCGAATCAAATGAGGACCATCCTTGAACGTTCTCGATTCGAATGAGAAATCGCTGCTCATATTTCTCAGCGGCTGTGAGCCGCCAGTAGGAGTCGTCAGACTTGCGGCGATACAGCTCAAGCCAGTTTGCTCGCTCGACCAGCTCGAGGTCCTCCATTGCGTGACGAGCTGCCGCCGTTCCGTCGTTGAAGTAGCTCGCGCGAGGCCAAGGGGTGCTCATTGCAAGTTCTAACGTTGAAGCTGGGTCGAGAGCGGCGGCCTGCCGAGGCGAGTCGGCTCGAGCGACTGGTTAGGCCGCTGTGTGCATGAGAAGGTGCTCACAAGATCCTCCAACTTAGCGTGTAGGCGGGACCAGAAGGAGGATAGCGGACCTCGCTATCGAGGTGAGCGAGCTCAGCCAGCGCGCGTTGAGCAAGCGGCGGTACTTCGGTTCTGCTGGATTTGAGGAGGAGCTCGATCTCGTCCCAACGCACGCTCTTCCCACCGTGACCAGGGTGCGAGTCGGTTGTTGCCTCTCCAGCCTCATAGAGTGCATTCCAGGCAGCAAATATGCGCCACTGCTCCTGTTCCAGTTCGACCACTACTCGATCTATCGGCCAGACCAGGAAGGTCCCAAGGTATTGATCTTCCCCCTCGTCAAATAGCGACTTGAATCGGTGTGGCCTTCCGTTGACGTCAGCGACGCCAGCGCGTGGCCCGTCGTACCACTCGTTCTCGGCATACACCCGCTCAGGTGGCCCGTACGTGAGCATCATTTGTCCTAGCGGCCTAACGTTTGAGCTAACCGTCCCGCGACGGCAGGACGCCGCAGGGCCAGAATGAAATGAGGCCCGGCGGTGGCATGCCGTTGCGGGTCCGGTCGAGCGAGGGGTTAGGCCACAAGCGGCGGTGCCGAATGTCACGGAAATGTACGGAACGGCCTCAATTCACTCTTGGGGATTTGCAGATTCATTTGCCCCCCTCCCGTCGCGCGCTCCCTAGCCAGCAGTAGGCGTAGTAACGGTTCCGCAGGTATTCGATAGATAGTTGTGAGCCTAGCGTAAGTCCGTTCAGCACAGTACGCGGCAACTATTCCGTTGCACTTGGCACTGATCAGAGCGCGGTTCTCTTGCTCTGACTTTCGCGCACCGAAGTGAAAGTTGTAGATACCTGCCATTGAAATCTTGTACTCGTAGCCGCCGGCGTCATCCACCGCATCGTGTCCTTGATGGCCTCCCACGGGAATCCGATGACCTTCGCGTTGCGCGAGAAAGAGGTGGTTGTGAGCACCCTTTGCGAACAGGCCCATGTCCAGTCCCAGGCGCTGCGCTTCGAGGTGAGCGTTGAGTAGCGGCGTAGCGACATTGGGATAGGTTGGAACCAGCGAGCCTTGGACCAGTCGCGTACCTTGCAGCCGGAGGAAAGATTCCCACGGAAGATTCCATGCAAGTAGCCCGCCTCGCACGCTGTTCTCGATGTGTTGTTCGAGGGCGGGCAGGAAGTATCGGGTAGGGATGTATGCGACCTGCCCGACTTGACCCCACGCCAACTGTGCGTAGTAGATGCCCTCAATGCCTGCAAACTTGGCGCGCACGTGCCTGATGTTCGTATCAAGGCCGCGATTCGCTCCAAGATTGAAGATGCACTGAACACGATTCCCGGTGTTGCACTTGTATTCGTAGTGATTTCCATCGCTGTCGATCGCATCTGCACCCTGCCCCCCTGGTAGCAATCTGTGCCCAAGATGATTGGCCAGGAAGATGTCGGAGATCGACTTCGAGAGCGCTTGATCTTCGATACCTGCAGCTTCAGCAGCAACATAAGCATCAGTGAGTGCGCGAACGAGGCGAGTGGTCATTTGAATCGGATTGAGGGAGCGAGGACGAACGCGGGGTGAATTCTTGTGGCCTAACTTGGTTGTAGGGCGCAGTTTTGCTGCATAACACCGGCGGCTGTCTCCCTAACATCGGACATGTGGCCGCGCTGCAGGCCGCGCCCATCCTTGATTCGTTGGTGATTGGCAGTCAATTTGTACAGCATGATCAGATTGCGAAATCCGGCACCTTGTAAGTTTCGCCGTTGAAGCCAACTGCGGTCTCAGGGTATGCGCGTGCCGGAGCCGTTATCCAGTGAATGGCTTGGATGGCCGGGATTGGAGGCGCAGGACCGTGGCACGTCAATCGCCCCGCAGTGGGGGGCAATGTCGCCGCCGCTGGCCTTGGCGGCCTTGCCGCCGGCCCGCCGCGCCCCGCTGGCGTTTAGCATCGCGGCTTTGCACCCTGCGGCGCGGCTTGATGCCTTCATCTTCTTCATCCTCCACCCCTGCGCAAGACCCGACCCTGCTGCTGCCCGAGCGCCGCCTCGACGCGCGCCATGCCGTGGCGCTGTGCGTGGGCATGGTGGTGGGTGCGGGGATCTTCAAGACCTCGCCGATGGTGGCGCAGGCGCTGGCGGGCGACCAGGCGCTCTACCTGGCCTGGGCCTTCGGCGGCCTGCTGTCCTTCATCGGCGCGCTGTGCTTTGCCGAGCTGGCGGCGGCGTTTCCGGATCCGGGCGGCGACTATCACTTCCTGCGCCGCGCCTATGGCCACCCGCTGGGCTTTCTGTTCGCCTGGTCGCGCTTTGCCGTCATCCATACGGGCTCGATGGCGCTGCTGGCCTTTGTGTTCGGCGACTACCTGGCCCAGGTGGTGGACCTTTCGCCCTGGCTGGGGCCGTACGCCAGCGCGCTGCTGGCGGCCGGGCTGATCGTGCTGCTCACCGGCCTCAACCTGCTGGGCGTGCAGGTGGGCCTGGGCACCCAGCTGGGGCTGATGCTGGTGGTGCTGGCGGGCCTGCTGGCGCTGGGCCTGGGGGCGGGCAGCGAGGTGCTGGCCGGCCATGCGCCGCTCACGCCGCTGGCGGTGGCCGACCCGGCGCGGCAGGACTGGGGCATGGCCCTGGTGTTCGTGTTCCTGGCCTATGGCGGCTGGAGCGACGCGGCTACGCTCTCGGCCGAGATGCGCGATCCGCAGCGCGGCATCGTGCGCGCGCTGCTGCTGGGCCTGGGCCTGGTGATGGGCCTCTATCTGCTGGCCAACTGGGCCTACCTGCGCGTGCTGGGCCTGGACGGGCTGGCGTACAGCGAGGCGCCGGCGGCGCAGCTGATGCGGGCCTGCTTCGGCCGGCCGGGCGAGCTGCTGATGGTGGGCGTGGTGACGCTCACGGCGCTCTCGGTGATGAACGCGATCCTGATCGCCGGCCCGCGCACCACCTATGCGGCGGCGCGCGATCTGGCGGCCGAGCTCAAGCTGGGGCAATGGAACCACCGGCGCGGCACGCCCACCGCGGCGGTGCTGGCCACCAGCGGGGTGGCCCTGGCCCTGGTGGGCTTCGGCACGCTCACGCGTGGCGGCTTTGCCACCATGGTGGACTATCTCTCGCCGGTCTACTGGTTCTTCATGACGCTCAGCGCCCTGGCCCTGATGGTGCTGCGCCGGCGTGAGCCGGATGCGCCGCGGCCCTTCAGGGTGCCGCTCTATCCCTGGTTGCCGCTCGCCTTTGCGGCCAGCAGCGCCTATGTGCTGTGGTCCAGCCTCGTCTATGTGAAGGCGGGCGCAGTGGTGGGCGTGGGCGTGCTGCTGCTGGGGGCGCTGCTGATGTGGCCGCTGCGCCGCCGCGCGGGCTGAGCGAGGCCGGCCCACCGCCGGCTGCCGCTCAGACCGCGGCCAGCGCCTGCTCCAGATCGGCCAGCAGATCGGGATGTGCTCGATGCCGATCGAGAGTTGCAGGCCGACGGGGTGCGCGCGCGCCGCGTCAAGCAGCCCGTGTATTGAGCCGGCGCTCCAGCGCATAAGCGACGCGCGAGAGCCCGAAGCAGAGCACGAAGTAGCTGCCGGCCAGGGTGGCGTAGACCTGCAGCGGCTTGACAAGCACCTGGGCGTTGATCTGGTTGGCGATGTAGGAGAGCTCCGAGAGGCCGATGATGGTGCCCAGCGAGGTCTCCTTGATGGTGGAGACGAACTGGTTCACCAGCGAGGGCAGCATGTGACGCAGGGCCTGCGGCAGCAGCACCAGGCGCAGCGCCTGCGGATAGCTCATGCCCAGCGAACGCGCCGCCTGCAGCTGGCCCTTGGGCAGGGCCTGCAGGCCGGCGCGCACGATCTCGGCCAGGTAGGCGGCGTCGAACAGCACCAGGGCGGCCAGCATGGTGGCGAACTGGTTGGTCTTGAGGCCGGTGACGCCGGGCAGGAAGAAATAGGCCCAGAACACCACCATCAGCAGCGGCGTGCCGCGCACCACGAACACCAGGCCGGTGACCGGCAGGCGCAGCCAGGGCAGCGGGCTCACGCGCGCCAGGCCCAGCAGCACGCCCAGCGGCAGGGCCAGCAGCAGGCCCAGGCTGGCCAGCACCAGGGTCAGGGCCAGGCCGCCCAGCGGGCCGTTCGGGTACTGGCCGACCAGGAAGTAGAGCCAGTAGGTGTCGATCAGCTCGCTCATGATGCCCGCAGCCTGACCGGGTAGCGCCATTGGTAGAGCTGGGCCAGCGCGGTGATGAGCAGGGAGATGCCCAGGTAGCCGGCGGTGACCACCGCAAAGGTCTCGAAGCCGCGGAAGCTGGCGGTCTCGACGCGCTGGGCCTGGTACATCAGCTCGGCCGCGCCGATCACGGTGGCGATGCTGGTGTTCTTCCAGAGGTTGAGCGTCTGCGAGATCAGCGGCGGCACGGTGATGCGCAGGGCCTGCGGCAGGATCACCAGGCGCATGCTGGCCAGGAAGCCGAAGCCCAGCGCGCGCGCCGCGTCCAGCTGGGTGTGGGGCACGGCGCGCAGGCCCGAGCGGATGTCCTCGGCCATGTAGGCGGCGCTGTAGATGGTGAGGGCGATCACCGCAGCGGCGGCCTCGATATTGCCAGCGTAGAGCCAGGCCTTGACGCCCTCGGGCAGGGCCTCGGGGGCACCGAAGTACCAGAACAGCATGTGCACCAGCAGGGGCACGCTGCGCACCCCCTCCACATAGGCAAAGCCCAGCGCCTGCGCGATGCGCGCGGGCGCCAGGCGCAGCAGCGCCACCAGCACGGCCAGCGGCAGGGCCAGCAGCAGGGTGATGGCGGTGAGCTGCAGCGAGAACAGGAAACCGCTGAGCAGCCACTCGCGGTACTGGCCCTGCAGCAGCAGTGAGAAATCGAGATGGGGCATGGGGTGCGAGCCTGGTCAGAAAAGCAAAAGACGCCCCGGCGTTCTGGCCGGGGCGTCGATGCGCGGAGGCTGGTGCTTAGGCGTCGACCTTGTCGCTGTCGATCTTGAACGTGCGGCTGGGGAACTTGAGCTTGGTCTCGGGGCCGTACCACTTGACGAAGAGCTTGTTGGCCTCGCCGCTCTTTTCCAGCTCGCGTAGCACGCCGTCCACCAGGGCCTTGAACTTGACCTCGCCCTTCTTGATGCCCAGCGCCAGCGGCTCGACGCTGAGGTTCTGCGGCAGGATGGTGAACTGCGCCTGCGCGGCACCCAGCTTGGCATGCTGATCCAGCAGCGAGACCTCGTCGTTCACAAAGGCCACGCCCTTGCCCTGCTGCAGGGCCTGGAAGGCCTGCGGGCCGGTCTCGAAGGTCACCACGTCCACATTCGGCACGGCCTTGCGGATATTCGGTTCCTGCGTGCCGCCCTTGATGGTGACGACCTTCTTGCCGGCCAGGTCGGCGACGTTCTTGATGCCGCTATTGCTCTTCACCAGCACCTTCTGGCCGGTCACGAAGGTGGTGAGCGAGAAGTCGATCACCGCCTCGCGCTCCTTGTTGTGCGTCAGCGAGGCGGCCAGCAGATCCACATGGCCCTGCTGCAGCTCGGGCACGCGGGCGGCCACGGCGAGCTGCTTGATCTGCAGCTTCACGCCCAGCTTCTGCGCAATCGCGCGTGCCAGGTCCACCTCGTAGCCGATGATCTCGCGGCTCTTGGGGTCGATATAGCTGTTGGGCTCGTCGGTGCCCAGCACGCCGACGACCAGCTCGCCCTTCTTCTTGATGTCGTCCAGCTGGTCGGCATGGGCGGCGGGGGCGACAGAGATGGCAAACAGGGCGGCGGTGACGGCCAGCACGGTGGCGCTGCGGCGGGTGATGTTCATGGTTTCTTTCCTTCCTTCCTCATGGGGTTTTGCGATGGGCCGAAGATTAGGGTTTGTGCGGAGTCGAGGGAACGATTCCTTGCTCATATCCATATGCGTGAATGCATCTAGAGCCTGTGTTCTCATGCGCCGATCGCCATTGCCCGCCGCCCAGCCACCATGACCGACAGCCTGCCCATCATCGACATCCAGCCCCTGCTCGAGGGCGGCGACGCCAGCGCGCCGGCCGCGCAGATCCGCGCCGCCTGCCGCGCCCATGGCTTCTTCTACATCCGCGGCCATGGCGTGGAGGCGGCCCTGATCGCCGAGCTGGAGCGGCTCAGCCGCGCCTTCTTCGCCCAGCCCGAGGCCTGGAAGCTGCAATGGCCGATGAGCGCGGGCGGCCCCGCCTGGCGCGGCTATTTCAAGGCCGGCGGCGAGCTGACCTCGGGCCTGCCGGACTGGAAGGAGGGGCTTTATCTGGGCAGCGAGCTGGCGCCCGAGCATGCGCTGGTGCGCGCCGGCACGCCGCTGCACGGGCCCAATCTCTGGCCCGATCTGCCCGGGCTGAAGGAGGCGGTGCTGGCCTATATCGAGGCGGTGAGCCGCGCCGCGCATGCGCTGCTGCGCGGCATTGCGCTGAGCCTGGAACTGCCGGCGGACTATTTCGATGCACGCTACACCGCCGACCCGCTGATCCTGTTCCGCATCTTCAACTACCCCTCAAGACCTGCCCCCAGCGTCGCGCAATGGGGGGTGGGCGAGCACACCGACTACGGCCTCCTGACCCTGCTGTATCAGGACCCGACCGGCGGCCTGCAGGTCAAGACCCCGGCGGGCTGGATCGAGGCGCCGCCCGTGCCGGGCACGCTGGTGTGCAATATCGGCGACATGCTTGATCGCATGACGCGCGGCTACTACCGCTCCACCCCGCACCGCGTGCGGCTCAACAGCAGCGGGCGCGACCGGCTCTCCTTCCCGCTGTTCTTCGATCCGAATTTCGCCGCGCGTGTGCAGCCCATCGAAGGCATCCCCGCGGCCGCGGACGACCGCGCCTCGCGCTGGGATGGCGCCAGCGTGCATGCCTTCGAGGGCAGTTACGGCGACTACCTGATGGCCAAGGTGGGCAAGGTGTTCCCCGAGCTGGGGCAGGCCGTGCTGGCGGGCACGGTGCCGCCCTCAATACCGGTCGTCTAGCGCGAAGATGGGCTTGCGCGTCTTCCACAGGCCCTCGGTGAAGTCCGGGAAGGCCAGGGTCTTGAAGCCCTCGGCGATCGACTGCTCCGACAGCGGCGTGATGGCGCTCCAGGCCACCGCGTCGTAGATGTCGATGGGCATCGGTGCGTTCGCCTTGAGCGCCTCCACAAAGGCATGCACGACGAAGAAGTCCATGCCGCCATGGCCCGCGCCCTCGGCCGCCGCGGCGTACTTCTTCCACAGCGGATGGTCGTAGCGGTCCTGGTAGGCCTGGAAGTCCTCCCACTGGTGCGGCTTGCTCCGACCCTCGATATGGATGCTGTGGTTCACATCCATCCAGATGCCGTCGGTGCCCTGTACGCGGAAGCCCAGCGAATAGGGGCGCGGCAGCGAGGTGTCGTGCTGCAGCAGGATGGTCTCGCCGTTCTCACAGGCCAGCGTGGTGGTGACCACATCGCCGAGCTTGAAGCCGAGCTTGGCATTGGGGTGCTCCTTGGCGCCCATCTTCCTGCCCACATAGTCCTGCAGGCCGCGCGCCTTGGACGCGAAGCTGTTGATGTGGGTGAAGCGGTTGCCGCGGTGGATGTTCACCGCCATCGCGCAGGGGCCGATGCCATGGCTGGGGTAGAGCTCGCCGTTGCGGGTGAGCGAATGCTGGGTGCGCCAGCGCGCCTCGCTCCAGCCCTTGGCGCCGAACTCCACGCCGCTGCCATAGGGCTTGGCCGGGTCGCCGTTGTTGAACTTCACGGCGCGCAGATCATGCTGGTAGCCGCCCTGCAGATGCACCAGCTCGCCGAACAGGCCGGCGCGCACCATCTGCAGCACCGCCATCACGTCGCGCCGGTAGCAGACGTTCTCCAAGAGCATATAGGGCGTGCCGCTGCGCTGCTGGGTGCGCAGCACGTCCCAATGGTCCTGCAGCGTGACGCCGGCCACCACCTCGCAGCCCACCGGCACCTTGGCGTTCATGGCGTCGATGGCCATCGAGGCATGCAGCTCCCAGGGGGTGGCGATGATGACGCCGTCCAGCCCCTTCTGCTCCAGCAGCTTGCGGTAGGCGAAGGGGTCGCCGCCGGCGTCGCTCACGCCATAGGTCTGCGGCCTGGCCTTCTTGTGCTTGTCCACCATCGCCAGCGCGCGGCCCAGCATGATGGGTTCGATGTCGCACAGCGCCACCACCTCGACGTCGTCGCGGCGCAGCAGCTCCTTCAGCAAGACCTGGCCCCGCATGCCGGTGCCGATCAGGCCCAGGCGCAGGCGCTCGCGGCCGGCCCGGGCCAGGGTGGGGAATGCGGTCGCGCCGGCCAGCGCGGCGGCGGAGGAGAGCGAGAGGAAATGTCTGCGGTTCAACATGGTCTGATGTCTTTGACGGGATGGTTCAGGGCAGGGCGTTGATCTGCCATTCCTGGGTCGGGCCTTCGCCGGGGGTCCAGGCCAGCACGTTGGCGCCGGCGGCCATGCTGCCGCCCGCGATGTCCAGTGCCAGGCCGCTGCCCACATTGATGAGCGCATAAACCCCGGGTCTGATCTGCACGATGTTCCACTCCTGCGCGGCGCTGCCGTTGGCAGTGTAGATGTCGACATTGCTGCCCACGGCGGTGCCGGCCACGTCCAGCGCCAGGCCGCTGCGCGGATTGATCAGCTTGTAGACGCCCGGCCGCACGACGCTGATGTCCCATTGCTGGGCCGCGCCGCCATGCAGCGGATAGGCCTCGACATTGGTGCCGGGGCTGGTGCCGCCGGCCACCACGTCCAGCGCCATGCCGGCGCTGCCCAGGTTCACCAGGGTGTTGAGGCCTAGGCTGAAGGGCTTGGGCGGCGGCGCCGCTTCCCAGGGCATGGGCACGCTGCGCGGCCCGCCGGGCAGGTTGAGCGGCTGGCCCACGGCCGTGCCGCCGGTGCTGAGCTTGAAGCGGCCGTTCTCGTAAGCGAACTGGTAGTTGCTGCAGATCTCGTTGTGGTCCGGGGTGTAGACCGCCGTGCCCTTGGCCTTGTGCACCTCCACCCATTGGCCGCTGGCGGCGTCGCGGTAGCGCACCTGGGCGTAGCTGGCGGCGCGCACCTTGTTGTCCAGGCAGTCGTTGCCCTGCTTGCTCCAGTCCTCCACGAAGCCATAGGCGCCGGCCTGGGCGAGCGGCTTGGGCAGGCGCATGGTGGCGAGCTTTTGCCGCAGGCCGGTGCCGGTGTCGGTGAAGTACATGCTGACGTCCTGCTTGCCGCCGGGCGCCGCGGCCAGCTCCAGCTCGAAGCGGTAGGCCACGTTGACGGCGGGCTTGAAGGGCGACTCGCACTTGATGCCGGTGCCCTCGCCGCCGAAGTTGCTGCAGCTGGAGATGCCGGGGTCGATCACCTCGGGGCTGATGCCGTTCACGTCCCACAGCGAGAACAGCAGCTGGTGCGACTGCACGCCGCCATAGCCGCCGTTGAAGCCGATCACCTCGTAATAGGTGGTGGGCTCCCAGGTGAGGGGCGTGACCTCGGCGCTGAAGCGGTCCCAGGCCGGGCTGCTCCAGTTGATGTGGATGGAGTTGGCGCGCGTCTGGTGTTTCTTCGCCTCACCGGTGATGACGGCGCTGGCGCCGCTGCCGTCGGCGCGGCGGATGCTGATGTCCAGCGCCTGCTTGAGCTGGCTGCCTGCGGTCCACCAGGCGCTGGCGCGGCCATAGGCATCGGTGAGCGGGCTGTCGGGGAACACCCAGCCGCTCTTGAGCTCGCCATCGCGGGGCTCCCAGCGCACCGTGCAGCCGGCCACCGGCTGGCCGTCCAGCGTCACGCGCACTTTGAGCCTGCGCGGCTGGTGGGTCTGGTTGCCGGACTCGATGGCGGGGTCGTAGAGGCTGCTGGAGTAGACCGAGCCGACGCGCGCCACGCCGGCGTCGGGCGTCAGCGCGGTGACGATGCTGCCGGCGGGGCAGTCGGGCTGCTGCTGCTCGCTGCCGGCGGCCAGGGCCCGGGCAGCGGGGGCCTGCGCGGCCCGCTCGGGGGTGTTGGCGGCCGTGCCGCCGCCACCGCAGGCCGTCAGCAGGGCGCTGAGACTGGCCAGCGCGGCCAGCGCGGCCAGACGGGTCGAAGTTTGGAACGATGCGGACATGGGGTCACCTCGCGGATGAAAGCGATCAAAAGGGACGTCGAAGGGGGGGGGGCGGCGGCGCGGTGCGCGCCGCCGGCAGGGGACGCTTACTTGAACTTGTAGTCGGCCGAGATGCTGAAGATGCGGCCGAAGATGTTGAAGCGGTGGTCGAAACCTTCCCAGCCGTTCGGGTCGTAGTAGGGCTGCTTGTTGAACAGGTTCTTCACATTGAAGCCCAGCTTCAGGTCCTTGGTCGGCGTCCAGGCCAGGTTCAGGTTGACCGTGGTGTAGGAGGGCGTGCCCTTGGCGCATTGCGCCGCCGTCAGCGCACCGCCGTTGTCTTCGCAGCTCTGCGCGTCGTAGCTGATGTAGCGGGGGTCATAGTCCCACTTGTGGCCACCGGTGTAGTTGACGAACAGGCTGGTCACCACATCGCCATAGGCCCAGTCGGCGCTGAAGTTGGCGCGCAGCTTGGGGGTGCCGGCATAGCCGACGAAGTTGGGCGCCCAGCCATCGGCGTCCTCGGCGTTGAAGGTGGTGCGGTTGGCGATCGTCAGGCGCGTGCCGAGCTTGAGCTTGCCCCAGCTCTGCAGCGAGAAGCGCGCCTGCGCGTCGATGTCGAAGCCATCGGTGAGGGTGCGGCCGCGGTTGGTGTAGTTGGTGATCACGCCGGCCAGATTGCCCACCGTGTAGCCCGGCAGCTTGCCGGCGCAGGCGGCGGCATTCGCCGGGTTGGCGCACATCGCGGCCACCTCGGCCATGACGGCGCGGTCGGCGTCCGAGATGGTGTTGCGGAAGGCGTTCGGTGCGCCCACCAGGCCCGGGCCGTACTTGGCGGTGGCGGCCAGGAAGGTGGTGTGGAAATCCTCGCGGATGATCTCGTTGCGGCGGTAGACGAACCAGTAGTCGGCCGAGAGGTCCAGGTCACGGGTGGGCTGGAACACGAAGCCGAAGGTGCTGATCTTGGCGGTCTCGGGCTTCAGGTCCTTGTTGGGCGCGGTCACGCCGCCCACCACCGTGCCGTTGGCGCATTGGGTGTTGAAGAGCTCGTTGCCGCGCGTCACCTCGGCGGCCACGCTGGACTTGCGCAGCAGCTGGGCGATCGCATTGGTCTCGGCGCAGCGGGTGTCGTCCTTCACCACCGTCTGCGCGAACACGCCGCCGTTGCCGGACTCGGCCAGATTCGGCGCGCGGTAGCCTTCGGAGTAGGTGCCGCGCAGCAGCAGTTCGGGCGTGGCGCGGAACTTCAGGCCCAGCTTGGGTGCCAGGTTGGCGCCGAAGTTGGGGTATTTGTCCAGGCGCAGCGCGGCATCGAGTTCCAGGTCCTTGGTGAGCGGCGCGATCGCCTCGGCAAACACGCCGGCCACATTGCGCTCGCCCTTGAACCAGGAGCCGCCCTGCTGGGTGATGTCGCCGGCCGCAGCCGCGGCATTGCCCGGGGTGTAGATCTCCTCGCGCATCAGGCTGGCGCCGAAGGCGGCGCGCACATCGCCGGCCGGCAGCTTGTAGACGCTGCCCTCGACCTTGGCATCCCAGCTCGCCAGGCGCGTCCAGGATTGGATGTCGAAGGTCGGGAAGGCCTCGCGCAGCAGCGCGGCGTTCTTCTCGCTGATCACGCCGAACTGGTAGGCCGGGTTGTCGGCAATGATGCGGCGGCCGGTGCCGGGGTCGATGGTGATGGGGCCGAAGGCCTTCTCGAAGCCGGTCTTGCTGATGTTGGTGGTCTGGTACAGCACCGAATGGCTGCCGCCCAGCGCCAGCGCGGTCTCGAAGTCCCACTCGCCCAGGCTGCCGCGCAGGCCGGCGAGGGCGCGGTAGTTGTTGTCGGTGTTGCGCTGGCCGAAGTGGCCGGGCTCGTCCAGCGGCGTGTAGGTCATGCCGGCCACGCCGCCCATCACGCCCTTCAGCTCGGGGCTGAGCTTGTTGTAGACGTTGTTGGGGCCCAGATAGGGGATGCTGAAGCTGTTGAGCTTGGTGCCGGTGTCGCGCGAGTACCAGTTGCTGGTGCTGCCGCTGTTGAAGGCGCGCGGCGTGTTGTGCGAGCGCATATCGATCTGGGTGTAGGACAGATCGGCAAAGGCCTCCAGCGCGGGGCTGAACTCGTAGCGGCCGCTCAGGTAGAGCGTGGCGCGCTCGCTCTCGGGCTTGTGGGCAAGCGCATAGGGCAGGGTGTTGATCGCGCAGCTGGTGTTGCTGCCGGTGGTGACGATGCTGGTGCAGCCCGGCAGGGCCATGCCGCGGCGCGCGCCCTTGCTGTCGAACACGAACTGCGTGCCCGGGTTCAGCTGGCCGGGCTGGCTGCCTTCGGTGATGCGGAAGTTCTTGATGTAGGCCGGGTTGTCGACGTAGAAGCCGGCGGGGAACTTGTCGTAATCGTCCGAGGGGTAGACCGGGTCGCGCTTGAAGAGGTTGACCGAGCCGTAGATGTTGAACTTGTCGCGCGCCAGGTCGCCGAAGCCGAACACCGCCGAGGCCGAGTGCTCGCCATAGGCGCCCACATGCGGCGCCTTCTCGGTGCTGACGCTCATCTCCAGGCCCTGGTAGGACTTCTTGGTGATGACGTTGATCACGCCGGCCACGGCGTCGGAGCCGTAGATGGCCGAGGCGCCATCGGTCAGCACCTCCATGCGCTCGATGGCGGCGGCGGGCAGGGCGTCGATGTTGACGAACAGGTACTGGAAGCCGTCCGGTGCGCCATAGGGCGAGAGGCGGCGGCCGTTCAGCAGCACCAGGGTGGCATAGGCGCCGAGGCCGCGCAGATTGGCCTGCGAGGCGCCGTCGGTGCCGGTGAACATCGAGCGGCTGTCCTCCAGCGCCGGCATGTTCGCCGGCAGATTGCTGAGGATCTCCTGCAGGGTCTTGGCGCCCATGGCCTCGATCTGCTTGGCATCGATGACCTGCACCGGCGAGGCGGTCTCGGCATTGATGCGCTTGATGCTGGAGCCGGTGACCTCCACGCGCTCCAGCTTGTTCTCGCCCTCGGCGCCATGGGCCAGTGAGGCCAGGCCGGCGGCGGCGAGCAGGGCAAATAGTTTGTTGGGTTTCATCTCGTCTATCTCCTGGTGGAGGTGGTCAGCGCCACCTTGTTCTGGCAATAAAGACCGGTAGGTCGGGGGTTAGCGGGTGATCTGTACGGTGGCGCCGGCGGGCCCGAGCAGGGTGGCATTGGCCCAGTTGCCGCAGACCGCGGCAGGCTTGCCGGCCTTGGCGACGCCGAGGCTGCGCAATTGCAGCGTTTGCAGGCCGCGCAGGTCGAGCTCGGGCTTCACCACCGCCGGGGCCTGCACCGCGCCGCTGCTGTAGAGCAGGCGGCCGTCGCCCCAGACCTGGAATTCCATCGCGCCACCGGCATTGCGGCAGCTGTCGTCGATGCCGACGTCGGCGCGGAACATGTTCCAGCCGCTGTCGAGCTTCAGCTGCAGGCTGGCGCCGGGGCGCACGCCCAGGCCCTTGCGGAACTGCAGGCCGTTCATGCGCAGCTCGGGCCGACCGCTCGCGGCGCGGTCTCGCGCCCAGCCCTGGGGCAGGGCGGCCAGGTCTGAGAGATAGCGCTGCGTCGGCTCGGCCGTGGCCGACCCGGCCGGCGGGCGGTGCTCCATCACCTGGAACTCCGACAGCACGATGGGTGGCACCTCGGCCGGCGCGAAGGCATTGAAGGCCACCGCCATGCCGCCGCCCGCCGCCGCGCTGACCATCGGGTCCGCCGTGCCGGCGGCGTCGCCATCGGGGTTGTGCACGCTCAGCACGCGGAAGCGCAAGAGGCGGCCGGCGGTGGGCTTGAAGCCGATGGCCTGTTTCCCTTCCTTCAACTCGAGGCGGCCGCGCTGCACCGGCTGGCCCCAGTCGCCGTTGTTGTCGGCCAGGTAGACCTCGTAGTCGCGGATCTGGCCGTACTTCCAGTTCTTGTCATTGCGCGGTGCCAGCTCGATGCCGTCGATCAGGCGGCGCTCGCCCAGGCCCAGCACCCATTCATGCGGGCCCGTCTTCATGGCCTGGTTGCGCGTGCTGCGGAACCAGGTGTCGGGCTTGCCGTCGAAGGCGTTCTCGAGCGGGTGGCCGGGCTCCTCGGCCGGGCGGTTCACCACATGCAGGCTGTCCACCGGCACCGCGCGGCCCAGCGTGGGGGCGGCGGGGAAGTCGCTGCTCTGCGTCTGCGGCGTGCCGGCCGCGATCTGCACGACGAAGTCCAGCGCCTCGCGGATGTCGCGCTTGCTGGTCTTCACCTGCACGGTGCCGAGGCGGTCGGCGGCGTCGTAATACCAGCCCTGCAGGGCTGTGGCAAAGGCGGCCGCGTCGGCGAACTCCGGCAAGACCTGACCCTTCAGCAGCACGGCCTGCGGCTTCGCATGGGTATGCAGCTGCAGGGCGATGCTGCGCTGCGTCTCCTGGCCGGCATAGCTGCCCTGCACCGCGCCCACCTGCACGCGGATGTCGCCGCTGCCGCTGACGGGCGCGCGCATGCTGATGAGCTGCTGGCTGGATTCGCCCTGCTGGTAGCGGCGCGTCAGGCCGTCGTCCTCGTAGAGCGTGGTGCTGGAGTCGCCATGCGGGTAGAGGTCCAGGGTCAGCTGGTCCTTGGGCTTCTCGCCGTCGTAGAGCGACTCGGGATACATGGGCAGGATGGCGCCGGCGCGCACGAACACCGGCAGCTTGTCCAGCGTGACCTGCAGGTCCAGCGTGCGGCCCTCGCGGCCCACCTGGGCCTGGCGGCCGTCCCAGTAGTCGAACCACAGGCCCTGGGGCAGGTAGATGTCCTTGCGCCAGCCGCCGCTGGCGGCCTGGCTGCGGTAGACCGGCGCCACCAGCAGCTCGCGGCCCAGCATGAACTGGTATTTATGCGCTTCGGTATGAGCGCTCGCGTCCTCGGGGTGATCCCACATCAGGCCGCGCACCAGCGGCGCGCCGCTCGTCTCGGCCTCGCGCGCCAGCCCGTACATATAGGGCATCAGCCGCATCTTCAGCTTCAGGTAGCGGCGGTTGATGCTGCGGTAGGGCTCCTCATAGGCCCAGGGATGCTTGCGCGCCTGCGCGGCCCAGCCCGACATGCCCATCAGCACCGGGGTGAAGCTCTTCCACTGCAGGTCGCGCGTGTAGGTCTCGGGGCTGCCGCCGAAGATCGCGTCCACATCACCGGTGGCATAGGCCTGGCCCGAGAGGCCCGAGCCGATCAGGGTGGGGATGTGCCAGCGGATGTAGTCCCAGCTGCTGCTCTGGTCGCCGGTCCAGGTGACGGCATAGCGCTGCGTGCCGGCCCAGCCCATCACGGTCCAGAGGAAGGGGCGGGCGTCGGAGTTGTCCAGGATGCCCTGGTAGGCGGCCTGATTGGCGTCCAGCGAATGCTGGTAGCCCTGGCCGGTCCAGGCCACGTCGAGCTTCTGCGCGCGCGTGCCGGCGCTGCCGACCTCCCACTTGATCTTGTCGACGCCGTTCTCGGTCCACAGCCCGGTCTTGAAGCCCAGCTTGGCCAGGCCCTGCACCACCTCGGGCAGCTCGGTGTAGCCGCAGCCATAGCCGTCGTTGGGCAGGATCCAGCCGCCGGGCATGTCGTGCTCGCGGTATTTGCGCGCCACCGAGTCGATCACGTCCGGGGTCTTGCCGGTCGGGCCGTCGCTCCAGCCCTTGGGCACGGTGCCGGGCTTCTTGACGTTGTCGCCGTCGTTGTAGCAGTCGGCGTCGCCGTACTCATAGGCCCAGCGCGGCAGCAGGCGGGCGCGGCCGGTGAGGGCGGTGTAGCCGGCCAGCACCTCGCGGATGCTTTTCCCCACGAAGTAATAGCTGTCGAAGCGCCCCTCCTGGTGCGCCAACGTGATCTGCCCGGGCTGGCGCAGGTCGTAGCTGCCATCGGCCCAGCTGTGGCGCAGCACACCCCAGCCGCGCGAGCTCATCAGAAAGGGCGCGGGGCTTGGGCGGTCGCCTTCCTCCCAGCCACCGGAATAGGAGATCTCCAGCTGCCGGCCCTTGAACTCGAAGCTGCCGTTCTGCTGGCCGCCGCCGTAGAAGCGCTCGCTCTTGTCGCTCGCCAGGGTCTGCACGCTGAGCTTGTCGGCCAGGTCCAGGGGCTGGGCCTCCTGCCACAGCGGCGTGCGGTTGTCGGCCTGGTAGAGGGCGAAGCGCAGCGGCTTCTTGTAGATGCGCAGCGCGAACTCGCTGGTGCGCAGCAGGTGGTGGTCGCCGGCGTCGCTGAACTCATGCGCCACCGGGCCGCTGGGTTCATGCTCGACGATGGCGGCGGCCTTGTTGCCGGGCTCGCTCAGCTTGCCCTTGTCGCCCCTGGCGGCGGCCTGGATGCGGAAGAGGTCGGGGCGCAAGAGGCTGATGCGCAGCAGGCCCGCATGCTGCTTTGCATCGGTGTGCAGCTCCCACTGCGCGCTTGGCGCGCCGTCGCTGCCCTGGCCGATGGCCTTGATGTCGCGCAGATTGCCCACCGGCGCGGCGCCGACGGTCTGTTGCTGTTGCAGCAGGGCTAGCAACAGCAGCAGGCCGCCGAGGCGGGCCTGGTACTGCTTGCTGCGCTTCTTCTTCATCATCATCACGCTCTTGCTCATGCCTGCTTCGTCCTCGTGACCCGCCGTGACGGGCCCGCCTTATCTTTCTTTCCGATGGACAAACTCTAGGTTTCGAAACGAAAGTAGTCAACGAAGAGAAAGTTGCATAAGCGTGTTTATCGGCTTTGATGGTGTAAACCACTAGAAAATAGGCCTTTTGCACCTTTCGATGATTGATTTATGGGCGATTGATACTTTCGATTCGGTGGTGTTTTGTGCACGGCAAGGTGAATTTCCACGGAAATTTGGGCCTTACTGATGCGTAAAACTGCATCTTGGCGCTTCTTTATCTTTCGATTTCTTTCTTTGTTTGACAGCTCGAAAGTTTCGGCTTATCGTCCGGCTCAGACTTTGACCCCTGCAATGAACGACACCAACGCACTTCTGCATCGCAGCGCTGAGGCCTGGCAAGGCATCGGCGGCCTGGCTACCGCGCAAGAGATCGCCCAGCAGCCGGCCGTCTGGCGCGAACTGGCCGCCGGCCTGCAAGCCGGGCGCGCCGGCATCGAGGCCTTCCTGGCGGACTGGCTGCAGCAGCCCGGCCATCTGGTGATACTCACCGGCGCCGGCAGCTCGGCCTATGTGGGCGAGATCGTGGCCGACACCCTCAACGCCGCCTGGCCCGCCGAGGTGCGCGCCATCGCCAGCACCAGCCTCTTGAGCCATCCCGAGCTGTATCTGCGGCGCGAGCGGCCCACCCTGCTGGTGTCCTTCGCGCGCAGCGGCAACAGCCCGGAAAGCCTGGCCACCGTGGAACTGCTGCGCGGCCGCGTGGCGGCGCCGCTGCGCTTCCTCAACATCAGCTGCAATGCCGAGGGCGAGCTGGTGCGCGGCAATGCGCAGCAGGCCGACACGCTGAACCTGCTGATGCCCGCGGCCAGCTGCGATCGCGGCTTCGCGATGACCAGCAGCTTCACCAGCATGCTGCTGGCGGCGCTGACGGTGTTCGACCCGGGCGCCTGGCCGGCGCGCCTGCAGCGCCTGGAGCTGCTGGCCGCGCAGGCCGAGCTGGCCCTGCGGGACTGGGCGCCGGGCCTGATGAACCTGGGCGGGCAGGCCTTCGAGCGCATCGTCTACCTGGGCAGCGGCCCGCTGGAAGCGCTCGCCAAGGAGGCCGCGCTGAAGGTGCTGGAGCTGACCAGCGGCCGCAGCCTGAGCCTGGCCAACACGCCGCTGGGCTTTCGCCACGGCCCCAAGTCGGCGCTGAATGCGCAGAGCCTGGTGGTGCTGTTCCACAGCGCGGGCGCACTGGCGCGCCGCTACGAGCAGGATCTGCTGGACGAGCTGAGGCGCGAGCGCGTGGCCGGCCACATCGTCAGCGTGGGCCCCGCGGGGTCAGATCTTGCCGCCGATGGGCAGGCCTGGACCCTGGCCGCCGCGGCGCTGGCCGGCCTGGGCGATGCCTGGCTGGCGCCGCTGTGGCTGCTGATGGCGCAGCAGCTGGCGCTGCACCAATCGGCGCGCCTGGGCCTGACCCCCGACAACCCCTTTCCCGACGGCACGGTCAACCGCGTCGTGCAGGGTGTCACCATCCACCATGCCCATGTCGAGCACTGAGCCCCAAGCCTGCTGCGGCATCGACATCGGCGGTAGCAAGATCGAGCTGGTGGCCTATGCGGTGCAGGGCGGCGTGCTGAGCGAGCGCCACCGCCGCCGCATCGCCACGCCCACGCAGGATTTCGACGCCTTCTGCCAGGCCATCAGCGCGCTGGTGCAGGAGGCCGACGGCGTGCTGGGCGAGCGCTGCCGCGTCGGCCTGGGCCTGCCCGGCGTGATCGATGCCGCCAGCGGCGTGCAGCTGAGCTCGAACGTGCCGGCGCTGAACGGCCACCAGGTGGGCCCGGCCCTGCAGGCCCTGCTGCAGCGCCCGGTGCGCATCGGCAACGATTGCCAATGCTTCGCGCTCTCCGAGGCCCTGGGCGGCGCGGCCGACGGCTTTCCCAGCATGTTCGGCGCCATCCTTGGCACTGGCGCGGGCGGCGGCTATTGCGTGAATGGCCGGCTGCTGGCGGGCTACAACGGCATGGCCGGCGAGTGGGGGCACTTAAGCCTGCCCGCCAGCCTGCTGGCGCGGCACCGCCTGCCGCTGTGGGACTGCCCCTGCGGCCTGCAGGGCTGCCTGGAGCGCTATGTCTCGGGCTCGGGGCTGGAGGCGCTCTACCGCCAACTGGGCGGGGCGGCGCTTGACACGCTCCAGATCGCCCAGCGTGCGGCGGCGGGCGAGGGCGGTGCCCGCCTGTGCCTGGACATCCACCTCGACCTGCTGGCCCATGGCCTGGCGCAGCTGATGCTGGCGCTGGACCCCCATGCCTTCGTGCTGGGCGGCGGGCTGTCCAAGCTGGCGCATCTCTACACCGAGCTGCCCGCCGCGATGGCGCGCCATCTCTTCAAGGGTGTGCGTGTGCCGCCCATCCTGCCGCCGCATTTCGGCGATGCCGGCGGCGCGCGCGGCGCGGCCCTGCTGGCGCTGCAATCACAACACCGCTGAGCTCCCACCCGCATGTCCCAGCCTCTCACTGTTCTCCTGCAAGCCCGGCCGCATGGCGCCGCCCGCGGGCTCACCAGCGTCTGCTGCAGCCACGCCACGGTGCTGCGCGCCGCCATCCAGGTGGCGCTGGCGCATGGCACGCCGCTGCTGGTGGAGGCCACCTCCAACCAGGTGGACCAGTTCGGCGGCTACACCGGCATGACGCCCGCGCAATTCGCCCGCTATGTGCATGGGCTGGCCGCCGCGGCGGGCCTGCCGGCCGAGCGCCTGATCCTGGGTGGCGACCACCTGGGGCCGAATGCCTGGCAGGGCCTGCCGGCGGCCGCGGCCATGGACCATGCCGAGACGCTCATCCATGCCTATGTGAGCGCGGGCTTTCAAAAAATCCATCTCGATTGCAGCATGGCCTGCGCGGACGATCCGCCGCGCCTCTCGGACGCGCTGGTGGCCGAGCGCTCGGCCCGCCTGGCGCGGGTGGCGGAGGCCGCCGCGGCGCAGGCTGGTCTGGCCGCGCCGGTCTATGTGATCGGCACCGAGGTGCCGGTGCCCGGCGGCGAGGCCTCGCTGGGCGGCGGCGTGGCCGTGACCGCCCCGGCGGCCGCCGACCAGACCCTGCAAGTGCATGCCCAGGCCTTTGCCGCCCAGGGTCTGCAGGCGGCCTGGGAACGCGTGATCGCGATGGTGGTGCAGCCGGGCGTGGATTTCGACCACAGCCAGGTGCAGCACTACGCCCCCGCCGCCGCGGCCGAGCTCTCGGCCTTCCTGCGGCGGCAGACGCTGCGCCCCGGCCTGGTGTTCGAGGCCCACAGCACCGACTACCAGACCGAGGCCGCGCTCGCCGCCCTGGTGCGCGACGGTTTCGCCATCCTCAAGGTCGGCCCGGCGGCCACGTTTGCGCTGCGCGAGGCCTTGTTCGCGCTCTCGCACATCGAGGCCGAGCTGCTGCCCGCCGCGCGCCGCGCCGGCCTGATCGAGGTGCTGGAGGCCGCCATGCTGGCCCAGCCCAGGCACTGGCAGAAGCACTATGGCGGCACGCCGGCGCAGCAAACCCTGCTGCGCCGCTATGCCTTCAGCGACCGCTGCCGCTACTACTGGGGCGAGCCCGCGGTGCAGACGGCCGTGGATCAGCTGATCGCGAATCTCGATGGCATCGAGCTGCCGCTGCCGCTGGTGAGCCAGTTCCTGCCCGAGCAGGCGCGGGCGGTGCTCGAAGGGCGGCTGGCGCCGCGTGCACAGGCGCTGGCCGAGCACAAGGTGGGCGCGGTGTTGGCGGCCTACGCACGCGCCTGCGGCGGCTAAGCTCTCGTCCTTCGCATCGAAACACGACAAGCATCACCATGAGAAACACCAGCGAACGCCGCGAACGCATCCTGCAGATGCTGGTCAAGCAGGGCAGCGTGCAGGTCTCGGACCTGGTGCCCCTGCTGGGCGTCTCGGCCGTCACGATCCGCTCCGACCTTGCCACCCTGGAGGCACAGGGCCTGGTGACGCGCAGCTATGGCGGCGCTGCGCTGATGCGCCAGCCGCCACCGGAGCAGACCATCCGCCAGAAGGATGGCCTCAATGCCACGCTGAAGGAGCGCATCGGCGCCTGCGCGGCGCAGCTGGTGCAGCCCGGCGACAACATCATCATCGACTCGGGCTCCACCACCGTGCCGCTGGCGCGCCACATCCGCGCGCTCAAGCAGGTCACGGTGATGACCAACGGCCTCAACATCGCCTGGGAGCTGGCCGATGCCGAAGGCGTGGACCTGATGCTCACCGGCGGCCGCCTGCGCAAGGAGTCGCTCTCGATCCAGGGCGCGCAGGCCGAGGCCTGCCTCGGCGCCTACAGCTTCGACAAGCTCTTCCTCGGCGTGGACGGGCTGGACCTGCAGTTCGGCCTCACCACCCACCACGAGGCCGAGGCCAGCCTGAACCACAAGATGGTGGAGCGCGCCAAGAAGGTCATCGTGCTGAGCGACGCCTCCAAGTTCGGCCGCGTCAGCCTGCACCGCATCGTGCAGCTGGACCGCGTGCACACCGTCATCACCGATGCCGGCATCAGCGCCGAGTACCGCGACGGGCTGCAGCGCCTGGGCATCGAAGTCATCGTCGCCGAATGATGAAGCAAGTCCAAGGCCGCATCCTCACGCCGCAGGGCTGGCTGCAGGGGCAGCTCGGCTTCGATGCGCGGGTACGCTCGATCACGGCCGGCGCCGCAAGCGCTGCAAGTGGTCACATCATCCTGCCCGGCTTCATCGACCTGCATGTGCATGGCGGCGGCGGCGTGGATGTGATGCACGGCGGCAGCGCCGCGCTCAAGGTGGCGCGCCTGCATGCCCGCCACGGCACCACGGCCCTGCTGGCCACCACCATGACGGCGCACCTGCCGCAGATCGAGCGCGCGCTGATGGGCGTGGCCGCCGGCATGGCGGCGCGGGATTCGGACGGCGCGCAGATCCTGGGCGTGCACCTGGAGGGCCCGTTCCTCAACCACAAGCGCCTGGGCGCCCAGCCGCCGCTGGTGCTGGAGGCCACGCTGGAAGGCGTGCAGCGCCTGCATGCGCTGGCCCCCATCAAGGTGCTGACCCTGGCCACCGAGGTGGGGCAACACCTGGCCCTGATCCCGCAGCTCTGCGCGCTGGGCATGCGCGTGCAGATCGGCCACAGCGCCGGCAGCTATGAGGATGGCGTGGCCGCGCTGGCCGCCGGTGCCAGCGGCTTCACCCATCTGTTCAACGGCATGACCGGGCTCAACCATTACCAGCCCGGCATGGTGGGTGCGGCGTTGGCCCATGCCGAGTTCGCCGAGCTGATCCCGGATCTCGAGCATGTGCACCCGGGCGCGCTGCGGGCCGCCCTGCGCGCCATTCCCAAGGCCTATGGCATCACCGACGCCACGGCGGCCACCGGCATGCCCGACGGCGAGTACGAGCTGGGCCCGCAGCGGGTGATGAAGTGCATGGGCTGCGTGCGCCTGCTGGACGGCAGCTCGCTGGCCGGCAGCGCCCTTACCATGGACCAGGCGCTGCGCAACCTCGTCGCCATCGGCCTGCCGCTGGCCGAGGCCTCGCAACGCCTCTCGCAATACCCGGCCGAGTTCCTGGGCCTGGCCGAGCGCGGCCACCTTGCGCCCGGCGCCTGGGCCGATGTGCTGGTGCTGGACGAGCAGCTGCGCCTGCTCGAGGTCTATGTGCAGGGCCAGCTCATCCCGCGGGCATGACGCCGCTTTCCTGACCGACAACAAGCAGCAAGAGACACACGATGACCGACGCCACCGCCTCGCGGGCCCTTACCGCCGCCGCATCGCCACAGTCCGCCTGGGCGATGCGCTTCATGCTCTTCATCGCCGGCATGGGCGGTCTGCTCTACGGCATCGACATCGGCATCATCGCCGGCGCCTTGCCCTATTTGGAGTCCACCGCCTCGCTGGCCTGGAAGCTCAGCACCCAGCAGCTCGGCTTCATCGTCGCCGCGGTGCTGCTGGGCAGCGTGCTGTCCTCGCTGTTCGCCGGTGCGCTGGCGGACCTCATCGGCCGAAAGGCCGCGATGCTGCTGGCGGGGGCGCTGTTCACGCTCAGCATCCCGGTGATCGCGCTGGCCGAGGGCTACACGCCGCTGCTGCTGGGCCGGCTGCTGCAAGGCATCAGCGGCGGGCTGATCGGCGTGGTGGTGCCGCTCTACCTGGCCGAATGCCTGGGCGCCGACAACCGCGGCCGCGGCACCGCGATGTTCCAGCTGCTGCTCACCATCGGCCTGGTGGTGGCGGCGCTGATCGGGCTCTACCAGGCGCGCTCGGTGGAGGCAGTGGCTGCGGCCGGCAGCAGTGCCGCGGCGGTGTTCGCCGCCAAGGACCAGGCCTGGCGCAGCATCTTCTGGGCCTGCCTGACGCCCGGCCTGATCTTCACCCTGGGCGGCCTGCTGCTGAACGAATCGCCGCGCTGGCTGGTGCGCCAGGGCCGCGTGGCCGCGGCGCGCGCCGCGCTGCTGCGCAGCCGCGATGCCGCCCAGGCCGAGCTGGAGCTGCGCGAGATGCAGGAGGCCGCGCCCGTGGCCGGCACGGGTGTGAGTGCCAGCGCGCAGGACCCGCTGCTGAGCCGCCGCTACCTGCTGCCCTTCTTCCTCGCCTGCCTGGTGCTGGCCTGCACCCAGGCCACCGGCATCAATTCCATCCTGGCCTACGCGGTCAACATCCTCAACCAGGCAGGCCTGCCCGGTGCGGTGGCGAACAGCGCCGACGTGGCGATCAAGCTGCTGAACGCGCTGATGACGGTGGTGGCGGTGCTGCTGGTGGACCGCAAGGGCCGCAAGTTCCTGCTCATGCTGGGCAGCGGCGGCATCATGCTGTCGCTGCTGGGCGCGGCGCTGCTGTTCCAGGGCGCCGAGAGCGGGCGCCGCGACGGCCGCGAGGCGGTGCAGGCGCTGGTGCAGGACGATGCGCTGGAGCTGCGCCTCGACGCCGCGCTGCTGCAGCGCCTGGGTGTGCAGCCAGGCGCCGAGGGCGCCCAAGCTGGCGGGGCGCAACAACTGACCCTGTCCTATGCCTACGGCCCCTTCACCAATGTGCAGACGCGCCGCAGCGACGAGGCCGGCCTGCCGGCCATCCGCATCAGCCGTGCCGACACCGTGCAGGCCGATGGCGTGATCGGCGCTTTCTTCCGTCGCCTGCGCCTGAACCCCTTTGCCGACCCGGCCGCCGCCGCGACGGCGCCGCTGCGCATCGAGCAGGCCCTCGTCGGCCCGGTGCCCAGCGCCACGCATGGCTGGTGGGTGGCGGCCTGCATCTTTGCCTTCGTGGCCAGCTTCGCCGTCGGCCCGGGCGTGTGCGTGTGGCTGGCGCTCTCCGAGCTGATGCCCACGCGCATCCGCTCCAACGGCATGAGCATCGCGCTGCTCATCAACCAGTTCGTCTCCACCGTGATCGCCGCCGTGTTCCTGCCCACCGTGGGCCAGCATGGCTATGCCGCGATGTTCTATTTCTGGGCCGCCTGCACCCTGGTGTACTTCCTCACCGCTGCCTTCCTGCTGCCCGAGACCAAGGGCAAGACGCTGGAAGAGATCGAGGCGGCGTTCCGGCGCTAGCCGAGCGCCGAGGGTGCGCGCCCAAATTCCGCCCTGAAGGCGCTGCTGAAATGGCTGTGCGAGGAAAAACCCAGGTCCAGCGCCAGTTCGGTGAGTCGCCCGCGCATCTCGGGCAGGCGGAACAAGGCCTCGCGCAGGCGCAGTCGGTTCAGCTGGCGATGCATGCTGAGGCCGGTGACGCGCCGGTACACGCGACTGGCATGAAAGGGTGAGGTGCCGCAGCTGCGGGCCAGCTGTTCCAGGCTGAGCGCCTGGTCGAAGCCGACCGCCATGCATTGGCCAAGTTCATCGGCCAGGCGGCGCCAGGCCGGGCTGAGGCTGGGGATGCCTGCCCGCGCTCCTGCCTGCAGGCGCGCGTCGGCCATCACGCTGTCCACCAGCATCAGCCCCAGTTCGTCCCGGGCCAGCGGGTCGGCGCCCTGCCGGCGCAGGCGCTGCTGCAGCAGCGCGGTGCGTGCCGACGTGCGCACGACGCCGGGCGTGAAGTCGGGCGCCATCGCGCCGAGCAGCTCGCCGTCCAGCGCAATGCTGGTGCTGCGCCGCGGCCTTGCGGTGGGCGAGGCCAGGGCAAAGGATTCGTCCGCACCATGCAGTACCGCGGTGCCGACGTCCACCACCGTCTGCTGGCCGCGGATGCTGCGCATGTCCATGCCGGTGAGCGGTAACTCGATCATGGCCTGTGTCAGGTGCTCCTCCTGCCAGGCACTCCGGCGGCCGCTGCAGTGCCATTCGCTCACGACGGCGCCGGGTTTGGCGGCATGCGTGGTGGTGGACGATGGGGCTGGCGAAGGCATGGAGGAGAAGGCTTGGAAGGGCCGCGGCGGCCGAGCAGGTTTTTGATAGCGGCGCGTCGGCATGCTGCCGAGAATGCGCGGCATGAACACCTACCTGACGATTCTAAAGAGACCCGGCTGCGGCCGCTTCGGGCGGCGCTTGGCGGCGCTGATGCTGGCCCTGCCCATCATCATCATGCTTGCGCTGGCGGCCCAGGCGGCCCAGGGCGCGACACCCGCGCCTGCTGTGGAGGTTCCGAGCGTGGACGCCCGGGCTGACGACGTGGCCAGCGTGGACGGCCTGATGCGCGCCTTCTACGAAGTGGTGAATGTGCGCCCCGAGGCGCCGCGCCAATGGGGGCGCGATCGCACGCTGTACGGCCCGTGGGTGCGCTTCGTGGCGACCTCCACCGCCGCCAATGGCGCGCCCCAGGTCGAGGTCTGGGATCACCAGCAGCTGGTGAACGAGTCCGAGCCGCTGGTGCGGCGCGGATTCCGTGAGCGCGAGATCCATCGCAGCACGCGTGTGTACGGCCACATCGCCCATGTCGACTCGACCTACGAGACCGAGTACGCCAGCCCCTCGGGGCTGCAGCGCTCGCGCGGCGTCAACAGCATCGAGATGTATTTCGACGGCAAGCGCTGGTGGATTTCCAGCGTGATGTGGATGACGGAGGCGCCGCAGGCGCCGATCCCGGCCGAACTCTTGCCGCCGCGCTGACGCGGGCCAGCCCACCCGCCCTTGCCGCGGCATGAAGCCTGTTTCCGCTTCAGTTGCAATTTGACACCTTGCCGGCGGCGGCGTCTCATCGCGCGGTTCGCGGTGCAGCAAGGAGACATGCAGATGAAGCGCATTCACACAGTCGCAGCCCTGAGCGCCCTGGTGCTCGCCGGCCTTGGTCACGCCGCCCCGGCGGCCGAGCCGCCGAGCGAGCCCAAGGCCGAACCCGCCAAGCTCGAGGTGGCGGTGCAGGCCGGCAAGGACGAGGCCGGCAAGCTCGGCAAGCCCAAGGGCGGCAAGCCCGGCGGCCTGCGCGAACATCTGGTCAAGCTCAAGCAGGCCCTGCCGCCCAGCTCCACCGAGGGCCCGGCCGCCGCCGGCGATGCGGGCTTCCTGCAGCGCGCCTATCCCGAGGACGACATCCCGCTGGCTCGCATCGAGGCGGCGCGCAGTGCCGCCAAGGTGGTGGCGGGGCGCAACTTCCCGGTCGGCAAGGGCCAACCCGGTACCTTTGTGAGCGTCGGCCCGCAGGAGGCCTTGTTCCCGCGCTCGCCCTACCGCTCTTCCTTCAGCTACATCCCGACCGACTATGTCGGCGCCGGCCGCACCGTGGCCCTGGCCATCGACCCGAACTGCACGCAGGGCCAATGCCGGCTCTGGGCCGCACCCGCGGGCGGCGGCATCTGGCGTACCAAGAATGCGCTGGACGGCCAGCCGAACTGGCAGTACCTGAGCGGCCCCTTCGGCATCAACGCGATCGGCTCCATCACGCTGGACCCGAACGATGCCACCGGCAACACCTTGTGGGTGGGCACCGGCGAGGCGAACGGCTGCGGCAGCGGTTGCATCGCCGGCGTGGGCATCTACAAGTCCACCGATGGCGGTGACAGCTGGAGCGGGCCCCTGGGCGCCGCCTCGTTCAACGCGCGCGCCGTCGGTTCGATCGCCGTCAAGCCGGGCGATCCGCTGACCATTTACGCGGCCTCGGTGCGCGCCGGCCGCGGCGCCTCCTCGGTGGCCACCGGTGGCGTGGTGACCCTGGTGCCCGGCGCACCGCAGTGGGGGCTTTACAAGTCCACCGATGGCGGCGCCAGCTGGACCTACCTGCACAATGGCTCGGCCGCGGCGGCCGACTGCTCGGCCGCGAATCTGGTGGCGCAGGCCAACAACCTGAACGCCTGCTCGCCGCGCGGCGTGCGCCAGATCGAGCTCGATCCGGTCGATCCCAACACCGTCTACGCGGCCTCCTTCGGGCGCGGCGTCTGGCGCTCCAGCGATGGCGGCGCGAGCTGGGTGCAGATCAAGCCCTCGCTGAACGCCGCGCAGAACACCACCCGCCCGATGCTGGCGGTGAACCGGCTGGCGAATGGCAACACGCGCCTCTATGTGGCTGAGGGCAATGTCGGCGCACCCTATGCGCGCCTGTTCCGCAGTGACGACGCGCGCAGCGGCGCGCCGGTGTTCAGCGACATGACCAGCAACAACCCGGCCAATCCGGGCTATGGCTCCTACAACTTCTGCAGCGGCCAATGCTGGTACGACAACTTCGTGGTCTCGCCGGCGGGCTACCCGGACATCGTCTACCTGGGCGGCTCCTATGCCTATGGCGAGACCGGCGGCATCTCCAATGGCCGCGGCGTGGTGCTGTCGACCGATGGCGGCGCGTCCTTCACCGACATGACCATGGACGGCACCGACCCCGTCAACCCGAACGGCCTGCACCCTGACCAGCATTACCTGGTGGTGCAGCCGGGCAATCCCTACCGCTTCTTCGAGGCCTCGGATGGCGGCATCGTGCGCTCCAGCGGCATGTTCTCCGACGTCTCGGTGTGGTGCGATGCGCGCGGCCTGGGCGGCGCGAACCTGCTGCGCTGCAAGCAGCTGCTGTCGCGCGTGCCCTCCAGGCTGGAGAGCATGAACAAGGGCTTGTCCACCTTGCAGTTCCAGAGCCTCTCGGTGAGCCCGCACAACGTCAACCTGGTGCAGGGCGGCACGCAGGACAACGGCACCTGGCAATCCACCGGCAACCCGGTGCGCTGGATCAACACCATGATCGGTGATGGCGGGCAGTCGGGCTTCGACGTGGCCGACCCGAAGTTCCGCTTCCACACCTTCTATGACGCCTCGCCGGACGTGAACTTCAGCGGCGGCGAGATGGGCGACTGGAACTGGATCGGCGATCCGATCTATGGCACCGGCGGCCAGTTCTATGTGCCCATCATTTCGGACCCCAAGGTCAGCAAGACCATGTTTGCCGGCGCGGCCAATGTCTGGCGCACCAAGACCTGGGGCATGGGCACGATGACGCTGGCCGAGTTCCGCGGCCATTGCAACGAGTGGCGCGGCGACTTCACGGTGCAATGCGGCGACTGGCAGCAGATCGCCGCACCCAGCCTCGTCGCGGCGGCACGCGGTGACCGCGCCGGCGGCGCGATGGCGGCGGTGGAGCGCACCGCCTCCGACAGCTCGACCGCCTGGGCGGCCACCACCACCGGGCGCGTGTTCATCTCCAAGAACGTCGACGCCGAACCGGCCGGTGCCGTCGCCTGGACGCGCCTGGACGCGCTCGCGCCCAACGATCCGAACCGCTTCGTCAGCGGCATCCATATCGATCCGGTCAATCCGAATCGGGCCTGGATTTCCTACAGCGGCTTCAGCGCCTCGACGCCGGCCACGCCGGGCCATGTGTTCGAGGTCACCTACGACCCGACTGCCGGCACGGTGAGCTGGGTGGATCGCAGCTACGACCTGGGCGACATCCCGGCCACCGATGTGGCGCGCGACGACCTCAATGGCGACCTCTACATCGCCAGCGATTTCGGCGTCTACCGCCTCGCCGCCGGCACCAGCAGCTGGACCGCCGCGGCGCCGGGCATGCCCAATGTGGAAGTGGCCGGCCTCACCATCATCCCGGCGGCACGCAAGATGTATGTGGCCACCCACGGCCTGGGTGCCTGGTTGCTGAACCTGCCCTGAACGGGCGCGCGGCCTGCCGCCTCAACCGCCCATGGTGGCGTTCGGGTTGAAGGGCAGGCTGCGCACCCGGGCGCCGGTGAGCCTGAACCAGGCATTCGCCAGCGCCGGTGCGAAGGTCGGCACGCCTAGCTCGCCCACGCCGCCGATCGGCCGGCTGCGGTCGGCATTGGCCGGTGGCGGCATGATCAGCACCTTCACCTCGGGCATCTCGCCGAGCCGGATCATGCGGCTGGCGTTGAAGTTCTTCACCTGGGCGGCGCCATTGGCAAAGGTCTGGCGGCCGTACAGGGTGGCGTTGATCGCATGCACCACGCCGCCGACGATCTGCGCCTCCACCGAGCCCGGGTTCACCGTCAGATAGGCGTCCACCGCCACCCACACGCGCGTGATGCGCGGCTGGCCGTTGTTGTTGGCCACCTCCACCACCTGCGCCACCACGGTGTTGAAGGCCGTGCCCACCGCGATGCCGCGGGCGCGCCCGGCCGGCGGCGCGTTGCCCCAGCCGGCGGCATTGGCGGCGGCCTCCAGCACGGCGATCCAGCGCGGGTCGCTGAGGCGGGCGCGGCGGAACTGGTAGGGGTCCTGGCCCAGCGCCGCCGCCACCTCGTCCAGCATCGACTCCACCGCGAAGGTGTTGATCGAGGCGCCCACCGAGCGCCAGAAGCCCACCGGGATGGTGGAGGGGTGGCTCACCCATTCGGTGAGCCGCGCGCCGAAGGCATAGGGCAGGGCCTGCGA
Source organism: Paucibacter sediminis (assembly GCF_030254645.1). Lineage (NCBI taxonomy): Bacteria > Pseudomonadati > Pseudomonadota > Betaproteobacteria > Burkholderiales > Sphaerotilaceae > Roseateles > Paucibacter sediminis. The sequence goes on along the minus strand of NZ_CP116346.1, from coordinate 82,261 downwards.
GGCCTCGTAGCCCTGGCTGTCGCCGCTGGCGCCCAGCGGCACGCCGCGCTGGCCCAGGATGGAGGGCGAGACATTGCGGTAGCTCCAGGCGCTGATGTAGCCATTGGCATCCAGGCCGGCGCGCACCCGCACCAGCGCCATCGGGCGGTACTGGTCGTGGGCGAAATCCTCCTCGCGCGGCCACATCAGCTTCACCGGTTTCTGCAGCACCAGGGCCACCTGCAGGGCCTGGCTGATGAAGTCCAGCTCGGCCTTGCGGCCCAGGCCGCCGCCCAGATAGGTGGTGTGGAACACCACCTTGTCGGCACTCAGCCCGGTGATGGCGCAGACCAGGGCGAGGGCGGACTTGGCCGATTGCGTCGGCGCCCAGATCTCGCAGCGCTGGCCGGCCACATAGTCCACCGTGCAGTTCAGCACCTCCATGCAGGCATGGGCCACATAGGGCAGGCTGTAGCTGGCCTCCAGCAGCTTGGCCGCGCCGGCCAGCCCGGCGTTGGCATCGGCGCTGCTGCGCTCCACCGTGTAGAGCGTGCCGGGCGGGTTGGCGGCGCCGGCCACATAGGGCGTGGCGCTGCTCATCAGGCGCTGCGCGTCGGCCATGAACTGGCTGCTGTTCAGCGCGGCGGTGCTGGCCGGCAGCGTCCAGCTCGGGCTGAGGCGCTTGGCGGCCTGCCAGGCGTCCCAGGTGGTGACGCCCACCACCGCCAGCGCATTGGTATTGCCCACCACCTCGGCGCCGCGGCCGGTGCCGGCCCAGACCTTGGTGGGCACCAGCGCCAGCGCGCCGGCCGGGGTGGCGGGCAGGGCGGCCAGCGTGCCGCCGAAGCTGGGGCAATGCTTGATGACGGCATACACCATGCCGGGCACGCGCACGTCCAGGCCGTAGATGGCGCTGCCATCCACCTTCAAGGGGATGTCGGGGCGGGCGCAGGGCTTGCCGATGTACTTGAACTGGCTGTCGGGCACCAGCGGTGCGCTGCTGGGCGGCACCAGCAGGGCCGCGTCGGCGGCCAGCTGCCCGTAGCTGAGGCGCTGGCCCGAGGGGCTGTGCAGGATCACGCCGTTGCTGACCTGGTAGTTGGCGCGGTTGCCATCGCCCAGGCGCGCCATCGCCGCGGTCACCAGGGTCTCGCGTGCGATCGCGCCGGCATCGCGCATGCGCCAGTAGTTGTTGCGCGTCACGCCGCTGCCCACCGTGTTGATGGCGGTGCCGAGCGGCGCCGGGCTGGCCAGCGTGGGCGCGCCCTGTTTCAGCTGGATGCGCGCGGGCTCCACCATCAGGTCTTCGCACAGCACCTGCGCCAGGCCGGCGCTGGCGCCCTGGCCCATGTCGGAGCTGCCGATGGTGAGCGTGATGCTGTCGTCGGCGCCAATGCTCAGCCAGCTGTTCACGGCGCTGCTGGCGCCGGCGGCCTCGGCCGCCTTGCCGGGCAGGAAGAAGGCGAGTGTGAAGGCGCTGCCGGCACCCAGCAGCTGGCGGCGGTTGAGTGCGAGTTCGGACTTGGGGAAATCGATCATGCTGCGGGCTCCCGGCTCACAGACCCGCAACGGCCTGCTTGATGCGTTGATAGGTGCCGCAGACGCAGACGTTCTTGACCTCGCTGGCGATCTCGCTGCCATGGTGGCCGGCCTTCATCGCGCCCGCCACCGACATCAGCATGCCCGACTGGCAGTAGCCGCATTGCGGCACCTGCAGGGCGATCCAGGCCTGCTGCGCCGGGTGGCTGCGGTCCGGCGAGAGCCCCTCGATGGTGGTGATGGGCTTGCCGGCGGCCGAAGAGACATCGAGCTTGCAGCTCTTCTCGGGCTGGCCGTTCATCAGCACGGTGCAGGCGCCGCAGACCTCGATGCCGCAGCCGTACTTGGTGCCGGTGAGGCCGATCACATCGCGCAGCACCCACAGCAGGGGCATGGACTCGCTGCTCACGTTGACCAGATGGTCGCGGCCGTTGACGTTGAGGGTGTAGCTGGGCATCGCGTACTCCTTGGATGCTGCCGCGCGGCGGGCGGCCGGGTTGGGCTGGGCGCGAGGATAGGGTGGGCCCCACATTAAGACTGTGTGGGTTTGTTAAGCGCGGGCGCGCCGGGGGGCTTGACCCTCACCTTGCGTGAGGCCCGATGATGCGAGCCATGGAATACACCGTCGGCGAACTCGCCAAGCGTGCCGGGCTCACCGTGCGCGCCCTGCATCACTACGAAAAGCTCGGCCTGCTGCTGCCCTCAGGGCGCAGCGAGGCCGGCTACCGGCGCTACAGCGAGGCCGATGTGCAGCGCCTGCACCGCGTGCTGGCGCTGCGCCATTCCGGCCTGGCGCTGAAGGAGATCGCCCTGCTGATGGAGGCGGAGAACCCGCCGCTGCGCGAGGTGCTGGAGCGCCAGATCGCCGAGGTGGAGCTGCAGCTGCAGCGCCAGCAGCGCCTGCTCAAGGCGCTCAAGACGGTGGCGGCGCGCGCCCATGCGAGCGAGCAGGGCTTGAGCGAACACCTGTTCACCGTGATGAGCCTGATGCGGCTGTTCGAGCAGTACTTCAGCGAGGCGGAGCTGCAGGCCCTGTCGCGCCGCCGCGCCGAGCTGGGCGAGGCGCGCGTGCGCGATATCGAGCTGGCCTGGCACGGCCTGATCCAGGAGGTGCAGGCCAGCATGACGGCGGGCGTGCCGGCCGTCAGCCCGGGTGTGCGCGCCCTGGCCCTGCGCTGGCGCGCGCTGGCCCAGCAGTTCGTCGGCGACCAGGCTCAGCTGAAGGCCAAGGTGCAGGCCATGTACGAGCAGGAAACGGGGCTGCAGCGCGAGACCGGCGTCACGCCGGAAATGATCGCCTATCTGCGCCAGGCGCTGAACCCAAGGGAGGAGAACAACCATGACAAGACCTGAGACCCAGGCCGGCAAGGCCCGGCTGTTTGCCAACCCGAATTTCCGCTGGCTGTTGGGCGGCGGCCTGCTGTCCATGCTGGGCGACCAGTTCACCCTCATCGCCTTGCCCTGGCTGGTGCTGCAGCTCAGCGGCGACGCCCTGGTGCTGGGCACGGTGCTGGCGGTGATGGGCGTGCCGCGCGCCGTCTTCATCCTGGTGGGCGGGGCCATCGTCGACCGCCATTCGCCGCAGCGCGTGCTGCTGCTCACCAAGCTGATCAACGGCGCCCTGGTGGGCCTGCTGGCCCTGCTGGTGTGGAGCGGCACGCTGCAGCTGTGGATGGTCTATGGCCTGGCGCTGGGCATCGGCCTGGCCACCGCCTTCAGCTATCCGGCCGGCAGCTCGATCCTGCCCCAGGCCCTGCCGCCCGAGGCCCTGCAGGCCGCCAACGGCACGCTGATGGCGCTGCGCCAGCTGAGCGTGCTGCTGGGGCCGGCGCTGGCCGGCGCGCTGATCGTGCTGCTGGCGGAGCCGGGCGCGCCGCCGGCGCCGCAGCAGCACATCAACGATGCGCGCGGCCTGGCGCTGGCCTTCGGCTTCGATGCCTTCAGCTTCTTCGTCTCGGCCTGGACGCTGCGCCAGGTCAGGCTCGGCCAGCGCGCGCGGCCCGAGCCGGTGCCGGTGCTGGCGGCGATCGCCGAGGCGATGCGCTTCTTCTGGCGCGACGTGGAGCTGCGCACCCTGTGCCTATATTTCGCCGCCATCGGCTTTTTCGTCGGCGGCCCCATCCAGGTGGCGCTGCCGGTGCTGGCACAGACCCAGCTGCCGGGCGGCGCGGCCTCGCTGGGCCTGCTGCTGGCCGGCCATGGCGGCGGCGTGCTGGTGGGCATGGCGCTGTCCGGCCTGCTCAAGGGCCGGCGCCTGGGCACGCTGGGCGCCACGGTGCTGGCCATCGACGCCTGCGCGGGCCTGGCCTTTCTGCCCTTCGGCCATGTCCACGCCACCTGGCAGGGCCTGGCCCTGCTGGTGCCGCTGGGCGCGCTGGGCGGCTTTGTGCAGGTGGCCGTCTACACCTGGATGCAGCAGCGCATCCCGCCGGCCATGCTGGGCCGGGCCATGAGCCTGTTCATGTTCATCTTCATGGGCATCACGCCGCTGGCCGCGGCCGCGGCCGGCGCTGCGCTCAAGCTGCTGGGCCTGGCGCTGCTGTTCAGCGCCAGCGGTGCGGCGCTCTTGCTGATCGTGGTGCTGGGCCTGCTGCTGACGCCGATCAGGCGCATCCGCGATGCGTCGCCAGCGCCAGGACTTGCGCCCTGATGTGCGGGTCCAGCCGCGCGCCGCGCCGCTCCAGCGCGGCCAGCATGGCGAGGGCCGCCGCCGGCGTGGCGGCATAACCCGGCATCAGCGCGGGCAGCTCCTGCACCAGCCCGGGCTGGCGTCGCTCCAGCCGGCGCTCGCGGTTGAAGGGGTCGGCCGGCGCATCGGCGCCGGCGCGAGCGTGGTCCTCGGCGCGCAAGGCGTCGAGTTCGATCAGCCGGTCGAGCGCGTGGCCCTGCACAAAGCGCGCGGCCGAGAGCTTCTCGCCGCGCTGCCAGCGCTGCAGGCCGACGAACAGGCAGCTCAGCGCCTCGCCGACGATCCAGCGCTCGTCCGGCAGGCGCGCGGTGGGCATGGGCAGGCTCGGATGCGCCAGCGCCGGGTCGAGCGCCTCGCTGCGCCAGACCCATTGCCCGCTGGCGTAGGGGATCTGCGCCAGCTCATGCGCTTCGAACACCGCGAATTCGCAGAACACCCCGTCGGCCATCAAGGCCTTGTGGCCGTCCGCGGTGTTCTGGAAATGCCAGGCCAGCGGATGGGCCGCGGCCAGCCAGTCGAGCCGCTCGATGTAGCGCGCCTTGTGGCCGGGCGCGACGATGGCGAAGAAGTCCAGATCCGAATAGGCATCCAGGCGGCCGCGCTCCAGCCCCACCGAGCCCAGCCCCAGCAGGCCCAGCGCCGTGCCGCTGTCGCGCAGCGCGCCGGCGATGGCCTCCAGCCGCGCTAGCAGCAGTGCGGGGGTGATGGTGCTGCGTTCGTTCAATTCGGTCATGGTGTGCGTTGCGCTCCGGTTGGCGCGCATTATGGGCAGGCCATGGCGAGGCGGGTTTCATGCTGTTACCGTCGCGGCCATGCAAGAGTTCAGCACCCTCACGACCGCGCGCCTCAGCCTGCGCCGCCTGCGGCCCGCCGACCTGGCGCGCTTCGCCGCCTACCGCGCCGACCCGGAGCTGGCGCGCTACCAGGGCTGGAGCGCGCTGAGTATGGCGGAGGCGGCCGACTTCATCGCCGGCATGCACGCCGCCCCGGCCTTCGTGGAGGAGGCCTGGCTGCAGCTGGCGATCGCACAGCGCCCCGGTGACGAGCTGGTGGGCGATATCGGCCTGTGCCTGCATGCCGGTGGCGTGGCCGAGATCGGCTTCACGCTGATGCGCGAGGCGCAGGGCCGGGGCCTGGCCACCGAGGCGCTGCGCGCCCTCATCGAGATGCTGTTCGCGCGCCCCGAGGTGCGCGCGCTGATCGCCATCACCGATGCGCGCAACCACGCCAGCATGCGGCTGCTGGAGCGCCTGGGCCTGCGGTTGGTGCACAGCGAGGCGGCGCTGTTCAAGGGCGAAGCCTGCACCGAACACCATTACCGGCTCGAGCGCGCACACGGCCTGGCGGTAAAGTCCGTGCCATGACCGCCAAGACCGCTTCCGAGATCCGTGCCCTGCTCACCCCGGCCGAGGTCGCCGACCTCTGGTTCATTCCGCAGGTGTTCGGCGGCCGCGTCGTCAGCGAGGCCATGCAGCAGCGCTTTCAGGACCTGGGCCTGGCCACCGCACCGCTGGCCGATGGCCGGCGCGGCATCACCGAGCTGGGCTCGCGCGTGCAGCGCGGCGCGCCGTGACCGCCCATGATGAGCACTGACGCGCCCGACCCCGACCCGATGCCCATGCCACCCGTGCAGCCCGAGCTCGAGGCCTGCTGCGGCAATGGCTGCGAGCCCTGCATCTTCGAGCTGCACGACCTGGCGATGGACGCCTACCGCCAGGCCATGCGGGCCTGGCGCGCGCGCCATCCCGACACCCCCGCGAACGCCGGAGCAAGCCCATGAGTGAAAAAAGTGCCTTTCAGGACAACTACCCGGAGAACGTCGCGCATTGCTACGGCTGCGGGCGCCTCAACGGCCACGGCCACCAGATCAAGACGCATTGGGATGGCGAGGAGAGCGTCACCCGCTACCGGCCCGAGCCCTTCCACACCGCGGTGCCGGGTTATGTCTATGGCGGCCTGATCGCCTCGCTGATCGATTGCCACAGCACCGGCACGGCCGCCGCCGCCATGTACCGCGCCGAGGGGCGCGAGATGGACACGCAGCCGGCCTTCCGTTTCGTCACCGGCTCCCTGCATGTGGACTATCTCAAGCCCACGCCGATCGCCGGCCCGCTGGAGATACGCGGCCGCGTCAAGGCCATCCAGGGCCGCAAGGTGATCGTCGAGTCCTGGGTGCTGGCCGAGGGCGTGGTGACGGCGCGCGGCGAGGTCACCGCGGTGCAGATGCCCGAGAGCTTTTTTGCCGCCGCGCTGCCCAAGCCAGGAGCACCCACTGCATGAACGAGGCCGCACCCTACCAGCCGCCCAGCGTCTGGGCCTGGAAGAAGGACGGCAACGGCGGCCGCTTCGCCGCCATCAACCGGCCGGTGGCCGGCGCCACCCATGAGCGCGAGCTGCCGGTGGGCCGCCATCCGCTGCAGCTGTATTCGCTCGCCACGCCCAATGGCGTGAAGGTCACGGTGCTGCTGGAGGAGCTGCTGGAGGCGGGCCATGCGGGCGCCGAGTACGACGCCTGGCTGGTGCGCATCGACGCGGGCGAGCAGTTCGGCAGCGGCTTTGTCGGCATCAACCCGAACTCCAAGATCCCGGCCCTGCTGGACCGCAGCGGGCCCGAGCCGCTGCGCGTGTTCGAGTCGGGCGCGATCCTGCTGCACCTGGCCGAGAAGTTCGGCGCGTTCTTGCCGGCCGGCGGCGCGGCGCGCGCCGAATGCCTGTCGTGGCTGTTCTGGCAGATGGGCAGCGCGCCCTTTCTCGGCGGCGGCTTCGGCCATTTCTACGCCTACGCGCCCGAGAAGATCGAGTACGCGATCGACCGCTATGCCATGGAGGTGAAGCGTCAGCTCGATGTGCTGGACCGGCGCCTGGCCGAGAGCCCTTACCTCGCCGGCGCCGACTACACCATCGCCGACATGGCGGTCTGGCCCTGGTATGGCACGCTCGTGAAGGGCCAGCTCTATGGCGCGGGCGAGTTCCTGCAGGTGCAGGACTACCGCCATGTGCTGCGCTGGACCGATGCGATCGCCCAGCGGCCCGCGGTGCGGCGTGGCCGCATCGTCAACCGCAGCTGGGGCCAGCCCGCCAGCCAGCTGCTGGAGCGCCACGCGGCCAGCGACTTCGAGACCCGCACCCAGGACAAGCTGGCCGAGCCGGCTGGAAGGACGCCGCCATGATCACCCTCTACGACTGCGCCACCGCGCCGAGCCCGCGCCGCGCGCGCATCCTGCTGGCCGAGAAGGGCGTGGTGCATGAGACGGTGCAGGTGGACCTGCGCCAGGGCGAGCAGCTCAGCGAGGCCTACCGGCGCATCAACCCGCAATGCACGGTGCCGGCGCTGCGCACCGACGAGGGCCTGCTGCTGACCGACAACGCCGCCATCGCCGCCTATCTCGAGGCGCGCTTTCCGGAGCCGGCGCTGCTGGGCAGCACGCCCGCGGAGAAGGCCGAGATCGCGAGCTGGCAATGGCGCATCGAGTTCGAGGGGCTGATGGCGATCGCCGAGGCGATGCGCAACAGCGCCCCGGCGATGGCCAACCGCGCGCTGCCGGGGCCGGTGGACTATGCGCAGATCCCTGCACTGGCGCAGCGCGGCCTGGCGCGGCTGCAGCAGTTCTTCGTCGAGCTCGACGCGCGCCTGCAGGGCCGCGATTTCATTGCCGCCGAGCGTTTCAGCATCGCCGACATCACCGCCGTGGTGGCGGTGGACTTCGCGCGCGTGGTGCGCGTCAAGCCCGGCGAGCAGCACCCGCACTTGCTGCGCTGGCGCCAGGCGATGGCGTTGCGGCCTGCGATGGCGCTGTAGGCGCGGCGGCCTGCCCGGCTCACGGCGCCAGCAGGCGCAGCAGCAGCCAGGCCGGCAGGCCCAGGTAGAGCAAGGCCAGGCCCAGGCGCTCCAGCCAGTGCCGCAGCGCGCCGGCCTGCTCAGGACGCAGCAGCAGGGCCGCCAGCGTGCCGGCCTCGATGGCGGCGCGCAGCAGCGCGGCGCACAGCAGCACGCCGATCGCCCAGGCGGCCCACCAGAGCGCAAAGCCCTTCAGGAAGAGCAGCGCCCCATAGGCCTGCAGCTCGCCGAAGCTGCCGCCATAGGCGATCTGCTGGTGCAGGCGGAAAGCCGGTATTGCCAGCGCCAGCGGCAGCAGCAGGAACTTCGCCGCCGGCCGCTGCAGGCGGCTGCGCCGGCTGGAAGTTAGGCAGAGTTGCGCGTAGCGAGCCGCAAACGACAAGGGAGGCGGGGGTGCCAGCCGCAGCAGGCGCGCCAGCGCCAGCGGGTCGGCCAGCGCCAGCCCGTAATGCCAGCGCCGGCCGCCGGCCAGGCGCAGCCAGGCGCCCGGGCCCGGCAGGCGCAGCCGCCAGGGCTCGATGCCGGCGATGTCCTGCAGCGGCAGGGCCAGGCGCTGGCGGCCGCGCGCCAGCACCAGCATGCCGGCTTCAGCATCGATGCTGACGCGCGCGGTGAAGGCGCGCAGCACGCACCAGGCCGCCAGCTCGGGGGCGAGGAACAGCGCCGCCACGCTGCGCAGCTGCGCCAGCGTGCTCAGCTGCAGCAGGCCGTCGCCCAGCGCCATCGCCGCCAGCATCCACAGCAGGCTGGCGCGCGCAAAGCCGCGCAGCAGGCCGGCGGCGAGGCGAGCGGCGGGGGGTAGCACGGCCACGCTTGCCAGGGTGGTGGCATCGCTGGCGGCGGGGTCCGGCTGTGCTTCGCCGGGCCGCCACCAGCGGCGCAAGGCGGTGCCCAAGGCCAGCAGGGCCAGCGCGGCGACGGCCGCGCGCCCCACCCAGTCGCCCCAGGCCAGCATCAGGGTGGGGCGGCCGCCGGCCTCGCGCACCGGCAGCTCGCCCAGCACCAGCACGCGTTCGCCCAGGCGCGAGCCGGCGACGATGCTGCCGCCCGCATCGATGATGGCGCTGAAGCCGTTGCTGGTGACGCGGAACTGCGGCAGCCGCGTCTCGATGCTGCGAAACGCCGCCACCGCCTGGTGCAGGGCCGCGCCCTGCGGCAGGGCGTTGAACCAGGCGTCGTTGGACAGGGTCAGGATGGCCTGGCCGCCCAGGCGCGCGCCCTCGATGGCGAGGCCGGTATCGACGGCGTCCAGGCAGATCAGCGCCAGCACCGGGATCTCGCGGCCATCGGCCAGGCGCAGCGGGAACACGCGCGCACCGCTGCCCGGCCGCCAGCCGCCGGCCCAGGGCAGCCAGCGCCGCAGGGCCGGGCCGTCCAGCCAGGGCGGCACGTATTCGGTGAGCGGGAAGGGTCGGGTCTTGCGGTACAGGCCCAGCAGGCCCGCGCCGGGCGCGACGAAGGCGGCGGCGTTGTACTCGCCCGCCGCATCGCGGTCATAGGTGCCGAACACAAAGGGCACGCCGGCGGCGTTCACGATCGTCAGTATCTCGGCGTCGAATTCGGCGCCGGCCTCGCTCTTGGGATGGCCGAAGGTGGTGGGATAGACCGTCTCCGACCACAGCACCGCATCGGCGTGCTGGCGCTCGACGGCATCGAAGGACATCGCGAAATGCGTGTCCAGCACCGCGCGCACCACCGCGGCCGCGCCCTGCTCGCGGCGCAGTGCCTCGTAGTCGGTGATATTCGCCTGCACCAGGCCCATGCGCAGCGGCTTGCCGGCCGCCGGCAGGGCCGCTAGCGCCGCCAGCGCATAAGCGCCGTAGCCGGCCAGCAGCAGCGGCACCAGGGCCGCCAGCGCCAGCGGCCGCGCCAATGCCCGCGCGCCATGCGCACGCCGCGCCAGCGCCTCGGCCAGGGCCTCGTTGCTCAGCAGCAGCAGCAGCGTGAGCCCCGCCGCACCGCCGAGATCGGCGGCCTGGCGCAGCAGGCGGGCGGGATAGAGGCCATAGCCCAGCGTGTCGCCCAACAGCCTGGGCAGCAGCCACTCGGCGCCGACCCAGGCCGCGCTGCCCATCAGCGCCCCGGCCAGCGCACGCCGGTTGCGGCTGCGGCGGCGGCCCAGGCGACGCAGCAGCACAAAGGCGAAGAACTGCGGCTGGAACAGCGGCGCCAGCAGCAGGAGCAGCAGCAGGCCGGTGCCGGCGCCCAGCTGCGTGTAGGCGCCGATGGCGCTGCCGAACCAGGCGAACACCGCCAACGTGTAGAGCACCGACATGGCCCAGGCGCTCAGCAGCGTGCCCCGCAGCGAGGTCACCGCGCTGAGCCGGTGCAGCCAGGGCAGCAGGGCCACGAAGCCGAGCGGCCAGGCGCCGTCGCCGCGCGCGTACAGGCCGCACAGCAGCGCGCTGACAAGCATGCCCAACCAGCGGCTGGCGGCCAGCCTGTGCAGCAGTTCGCTGATGCTCAACCCCCAGGTCGCTCGAGCGGCGCCGGCACCACGATGCGCCGCAGCGGCAGGCCCGGCGGCGCGAGCTCGGGCGGCACCACGCGGTCCGCCGGCATCGCGATCGGCTGGCGCGCCGCGTCCACCAGCTGCGCATCGGGCGCGAACATCAGGATGGCTTCGATGCGCTGGCCGTCATCGGTGGCCTGGTGATGCCGCACATAGCCGGCCGGCAGCGGGAAGTCTTCCGGCACGGCCAGGCCCAGCAGGGGCGGGCGCGTGCCTGGCGGCGAGAAGGCACCCAGGCCGGTGTAGACGCCGGCCTGGTGCAGGCGCGCGATGACCTCGGCCATGCCGGGGCGCTCGCCCTCGTTGACATAGTCGGCCAAGTCGGGCGTCAGGTCGCCGTTGGGGTCGCGCTGGCGCGGGATGCGCGGTGGCGGTGCGCCGTACTGGGCCGGCGGTGTGGCCGCGACGTTGCTGGCCGCCACCACCGCGACCACGGCCGCCGTCGGTACCCCGTCAGGCGTCGGGGCGAGCGGCGCGGCCGCGCTGCCGGCGGGCGCGGCCGCGGCTAGTGGCTCAGCCGCGGCGTCGGGCGCCCCCATCCACCACCAGGCGCCGGCCGTCAGCACCAGCCCCAGGGCGATCGCCAGCAGGCCCAGCGAGGGCCGCCAGCCGCCGGCTTGATCGGGACGGTGGCGCATGGACATGGCCCCGGCCCGCCCTCAGGGCGCCGCGGGGTTGGAGGTGGAAATCGCCCAGCCCATGCGCTCGTGGCCGTACTGGTTCCAGATCGGGCTCTTGCCGCCGCTGAACGAGGTGTAGCGCGGCGCGCCCGAGCCGGTGGTGCCGCCGAACAGGCCGGCGCTGACGGTGCCGCCGGTATAGGTGGGGTGGGTGTTGTCGGACTGGATGTAGTCGTAGCTGCTGCTGGCCGAGACGAAATGCGTGTTGGCATCGCGCAGGGTGGCGCGCAGCGTGTTGCTGATGCGGTTCACATAGCTGGCCTCGCTCTCGCCGGCCACATAGCGCAGCGCGTCGGAGTCGACCTGGCCGTCGCCATTGGCGTCATAGTCGGCGCCCATGTACTGGGCGAAGTTGTCCGCGCACTTGAAGCCCTTCTGGCGGGCGAACTCGCACATCCAGTAGTTCATGGTGGCGAGCTTGGGCAGGAACAGGCTCTGCAGGTTCACCGTCGCGCCGGTGCTGGCGTCCTTGCAGCTGCTCTGCACATTGTCGGCGGCGTAGCCCGGGTAGTGCAGGTTGGAGATGATCTTCAGCTTGGTGCCGGCATAGGCATTCGCGTTGATGAAGTCCATCGCCGCCGCCACATAGGTCTTGCAGCTGTTGACGGCGCTGTCCATGCCCGCGTAGTTGCAGGTGCCGGTCTGGCTCTTGAAGGCCGAGCGCGCCTGCAGGCCGTCGTTGCCGCACATCTCGAAGGTCACGACGCGCGTCGAGGCGGCCTGCATATAGGACTTCTCGGCCACGATCTTGTTGTTGTAGACGTCGGAGGCCACCGCGCCGGACTTGGCTCGCCGCACGCTCTCGATATCGGCATTCCACAGCGCCGAGAGGTATTCCGCATCCACCGTCGGGGCCGCGTACTTGGCGGCGTTGAGGGTCGAGCCGTTGTAGCCCGCGTAGATCGAGTCGCCATAGGCCACCAGGCGGTATTTGGTGCTGGTGCCGGCCCGGTCTATGGTCCAGGAGACGTTCTGGGTCAGCGTGTTGGCCGTAGCCGCGGCGCCCACGCCCAGCAGGGTGAGGGCGGTCATCAGGATGCGCAGGGTCCTCATCGGGTTCTCCTTGAAGCCTGGGGTGCGATCGGAAGGGCCAGACTACCAGCGCGGCCGCCCCGCCAGTTGCGGGAAATCCCTCCGCTGCGCTGCAGCAAGGTGACCCAGTCGGCTACACCCCGGCGTTGCCAGCCGCTCCGGCCGCAGCCGGGCGCGGGCCGCTCAGTCGCGTCGCCCGGCAATATAGTGTTCGAGCTGCTCGATGATGAACTGCTGGTCGGCGATGGTGGCCTTGACCAGGTCGCCGATCGAGACGAGGCCCAGCAGCCGTTCGCCGTCCATCACCGGCAGGTGGCGCAGCCGGTGCTCGGTCATCAGCGCCATGCATTCCTCGGCGCTGCGGTCGGGCGGTACCACCATCACCGGGCTGGACATGATGTCGCGCAGCAGCGTGTCCTTGGACGACCGGTCCATCAGCACGATCTTGCGCGCGTAATCGCGTTCCGAGACGATGCCCACCACCTTGCCGCGCTCCACGACCAGCAGCGCGCCGATGTTCTTGTCGGCCATCAGGCGCACCGCCTCAAAGACCGAGGCCGTGGGCTCGATGGTGAACACGGTCGCAGCGGGCTTGGAACGGAGTATTTGTGCAGCGTTTGTCATAGCGCGGCCCTCCATGGGTGTCGACGCACCCTATTCAAACCGATCTGGGCCGATTGCGCATCACCCATCTACGGCGAGCTACACCATCCGCTCCGGCCGCACCCAGGCGTCGAACTGCTCGGCCGTCAGCAGGCCCGAGGCCAGCGCCGCCTCGCGCAGGCTCAGGCCCTGGCCATGGGCCTGCTTGGCGATGGCGGCGGCCTGGTCGTAGCCGATATGCGGGCTCAGCGCCGTCACCAGCATCAGCGAGCGCGCCAGCAGCTCGGCGATGCGCGCGCGGTCCGCCGTGATGCCGCGCGCGCAATGCGTGTCGAAGCTGGCCATGCCCTCGGCCAGCAGGCGCAGGCTCTGCAGGAAGTTGTGGGCGATCAGAGGCTTGAAGACGTTCAGTTCGAAGTTGCCCGAGGCCGCGCCGATGCTCAGCGCCACGTCGTTGCCCAGCACCTGGCAGCTGAGCATGGTGAGCGCCTCGCACTGGGTCGGGTTGATCTTGCCGGGCATGATGGAGCTGCCCGGCTCGTTCTCCGGGATGCGCAGCTCGCCCAGGCCGCAGCGCGGCCCGGAGGCCAGCCAGCGCACGTCGTTGGCGATCTTGATCAGCGCCGTGGCCAGGGTCTTGAGCGCGCCATGCGCCGTCACCAGGGCCTCGTGGCCGGCCAGCGCGGCATAGCGGTTGGCGGCGCAGCGCAGCGGCAGGCCGGTGCCGGCGGCCAGGCGTGCCGCCACGCGCCGGCCGAACTCGGCATGGGTGTTGAGGCCGGTGCCCACCGCGGTGCCGCCGATCGCCAGCTCGTGCAGCGCGTGCTGGCTGGCGCGGATGGCTTGCTCGGCCAGCTCGAGCTGGGCCACCCAGCCCGACATCTCCTGCCCCAGGGTCAGCGGCGTCGCGTCCTGCAGATGGGTGCGGCCGATCTTGATCAGATCGGCGTACTCGGCCGCCTTGGCGGCCAGCGTGTCGCGCAGGGCCAGCAGGCTGGGCAGCAGGTGGTTCGCCAGCTCGAGTGCGGCGGCCACATGCATGGCGCTGGGAAAGACGTCGTTGGACGACTGGCCCAGGTTCACATGGTCGTTGGGATGCACATGGCGCTCGCTGCCGCGCCCGCCGCCCAGCAGCTCGGAGGCGCGATTCGCCAGCACCTCGTTCATATTCATATTCGTCTGCGTGCCCGAGCCGGTCTGCCAGACCGAGAGCGGGAAGGCCTCGGCATGCTCGCCGGCCAGCACCTCGCCGGCCGCCTGGGCGATCGCGGCCGCCAGCGTCGCATCCAGCAGGCCCAGCTCGGCATTGACCCGCGCCGCCTCGGCCTTGATGCGGGCCAGCGCCTGCAGCAGCGGGGGCGGCATGCGTTCGCTGGAGATGTGGAAGTGCAGCAGGGAGCGCTGCGTCTGCGCCCCCCACAGTGCCTCGGCCGGCACGGCGATCTCGCCCAGGCTGTCGGTCTCTATCCGGGTGGCGTGCTGCATGGCAGGTCCTTGTCAGGGCCTGCTGACAGGCCCGCCTGCCCAGTGTAGGCAGGCTCAGTGCTTCTTGGCGGCGTCGTCCTTGCCGAACCACGCATCGGTGGCGCTGCGCTGCCAGGCCGACAGCTGCTTCTCGGCGTCTTCCTTGGCCAGGCCGTAGCGTTCCTGGATCATGCCGGCGAGCTGATCGCGCCGGCCGGCGACGATGTCGAGGTCGTCGTCGGTCAGTTTGCCCCATTGCTCCTTGACGCGGCCGGTGGTCTGTTTCCAGTTGCCCTGTATGCGATCCCAGTTCATGGTGATTCCTTGCGTTCAATGATTACGGACGGATGGCGATTTCGTTCTTTACGTTCTTTACCCCGGCGATCTTCCAGGTGATGCCCTCGGCGGTGGTCTTTTCCTTCAGGCTCTTGGCGAAGCCCGAGAGCATGACGGTACCGTTGAGCGTCTCCACGCTGATGGCCGAGGCATCGACGTCCTTGTTGTCGATGAAGCGGCCCTTCACGGCGGTGGTGATGGCGGTGTCGTCCACATAGGCTCCGACGGTCTCCTGGCCGCGCGTGACGGCACAGCCGCTGGCGAACACGAGGACGAGGGCGCTGAGCGCGGTGGTGGTGAGGTGGCGGATGGTCATGGTGATGCTCCTGGATGGGTGAAGCCTCAATGTAGGAAGGCGCGGCGGCGCCGCCCATAGTCGGGCAGCACCTGCTCTTGTAGGACGACGCCGCATCTGTCGGCTCGGTGCGTCAACGCACCGACGCCAGCGCCGGGGCACCGCAGGCTGGCCGCGACATCCCAACCACGGAGTAGCCCCATGCGCACCCTTTCTGTCTCCGCTCTGAGCGGCTTGTTGATCCTCGCGCTGGCGGCCTGCGCCAGCACCCCACCGCCCGACGCCGCGATGGCGCTGGGCAAGGCCGCCATGGGCCAGGCCCAGAGCGCCGGCGGCAACGAATACGCGCCCGCCGAGATGCGCATGGCGCGCGACAAGCTGGAGCGCGCCCAGCTCGCCATCAACGACAAGCATTACGCCCAGGCACGCCTGTTGGCCGAGGAGGCGCAGGTCGATGCGCGGCTGGCGCAGAGCAAGTCGGAGTCGGGCAAGGCCGGCAAGGCCGCCACGGCCGTCAAGGAAGACGGCCGCGTGCTGCGCGAAGAACTCGAGCGCAAGACGCCGTGAACACCATCAACCCCCACAAGGAAACCATCATGAGCATGATCCGCAGCAATCCCCGCACCCTGATCGCCCTGGCGGCGAGCGCCGTCCTGATGGCGTGCAGCTCGATACCGGCCAGCAACCCGCAGCTCGAGACCGCGCGCGCCGACTACCGCCAGGCCCAGAACGACGCGCAGACGCGCGAGCTGGCGCCGGCCGAACTCAAGCAGGCGGGTGAGGCGCTGGAGCGTGCCGACCAGGCCTATGCGCGCCGCGACGAGGCCGGTAGCGTCAATCACCTCGCCTATGTGGCGGCGCAGCGCACGGCGATCGCGCAGGAAAGCGCGCGCCAGCGCGCCGCCGAGCGCGCGGTGGCGCAGTCGCAGGTGGAGCGCGACCGCATGCGACTGGCCGCCCGTACCAGCGAGGCAGATGCCGCCAAGCTCAGCGCCGCCGCGGCGCAGCAGCAGACCCTGGCCGCGCAGCGCCAGACCTCGATGGCGGTGGCCGATGCCGAGGCCGCGCGGCGCGCCGCCGACGATGCCCAGGTGCGCACCTACCAGCTCGAAACCGAGCTGCGCGCGCTCAATGCCAAGCAGACCGAGCGCGGCCTGGTGATCACCATCGGCGATGTGCTGTTCGACAACAACCAGGCCCGCCTCAAGCCCGGCGGCCTGCGCAATCTGGAGCAGCTCGCCGCCTTCATGAAGCAGTACCCGCAGCGTCGCCTGCTGGTGGAGGGCCATACCGACAGCGTGGGCAGCGACAGCAGCAACGAGGGCTTGTCGCAGCGGCGTGCCGAGGCGGTGCGCGACGCCATCGTCGGCCAGGGCGTGGCGGCCGATCGCCTCAACGTGCGTGGCCTGGGCGAGACCCGCCCGGTGGCCGGCAATGACAACGCCGCCGGGCGCCAGCTGAACCGGCGCGTGGAGATCCTGCTGTCGGATGTGAACGGCGTGATCGCATCACGCTAGCAGGGGGACGACAAAGCTGGCATCCAAAGCCAGTTCGTTCCAGTTCACGCACTGACCCGGCAGCAAGACTTGGGCCGCCGCTCCATCCCCCAGGATGGCGGCGGCCTGTTTTTGCGCCAGGGCCGGCGGCACGCGCAGCAGCAGGAAGCGCAGCACGCGCGCGCCGCGCCGCAGCGTCAGTCGAGCCTCGGGCCAATGCGAGGGCAGGCAGGGGCGCAGGCTGAGGCGGTTCGCCTCCAGCTGCAGGCCGAACAGCGACTCGATCGCGGCGCGCTGCAGCCAGGCGGCCGAGCCGGTGTACCAGCTCCAGCCGCCGCGCCCCAGATAGGGCGGCTGGCTGTAGACATCACCGGCCATCACATAGGGCTCGATGCCGTAGGCCGGCCCGCGCAGGGCATCGGCGGCGCGGTGGGCCGGGCTCAGATAGGTGAAATAGCGGTAGGCCAGATCGCCCGCCTCGGCGAGCTGGCTCTGCTGCGCGAGTTGCGCCTGCGCCATCAGCGCCCAGACACCGGCATGCGAGTACTGGCCGCCGTTCTCGCGCACGCCCGGCGGGTAGGCCTGGATGTAGCCGGCGCTGGGCTGGGCCTGGGCCAGGGGCGGATGCAGCAGGCGCAGCAGGCCCATCTCATGGTCCACCAGTTCGCGCTCCACGGCCGCCATCGCCAGGCGTTGCCGGGGCAGCGGCGCCGCGCCCGACAGCACGCTCCAGGCCTGCGCAATCAGGTCGATGCGCGCCTCGCTGTTGGCATGCGAGCCCAGTGGCGAGCCGTCATCGAAAAAAGCGCGCTTGAACCACAGGCCGTCCCAGGCCGGGCCCTGCAGCGCCGCCTGCCAGCCCTCGGCCGCCTGCTCCCAGCGCGCGGCGCGCTCGGGTTCGCCGCGCTGGCGCGCCAGCGGCGCGAAGCCGGCCACCAGCTGGCAGGCGAACCAGGCCAGCCAGACCGACTCGCCGCGCCCCTGGTCGCCGACCCGGTTCATGCCGTCGTTCCAGTCGCCCGCGCCCATCAGCGGCAGGCCATGGGCGCCGACGCGCAGGCTGTGGTCGATGCAGCGCGCCGCATGCTCGTAGACACTCGCGCTCCATACACTGGTGGCCGGGGTGTCGTAGGCATCCGCGGCGCCGGGCGCAATCGGCGCGCCGTCCAGGAAGGGCTGGGTTTCGTCCAGCAGGGTCTGGTCGTCGCTGGCGCGCAGATAGTGCAAGAGGGCCTGCGGCAGCCACAGCAGATCGTCGCTGCAATGGGTGCGCACGCCGGCGCCGCCGGGCGCGTGCCACCAATGCTGCACGTCGCCCTCGGGGAACTGGCGCGAGGCGGCCAGCAGGATCTGGGCGCGCAGCCGGGCCGGCGCGGCCCAGGCCAGCGCCATCGCGTCCTGCAGATGGTCGCGGAAACCGGTGGCGCCGCCGGCCTGGTAGAGCCCGGCCTTGGCCCAGATGCGGCAGGCCAGGGTCTGGTAGAGCAGCCAGCGGTTCACCATCGCGTCGAACAGGGGGTCAGGTGTTGCCACCGTGGTGGCGCCCAGCAGCTCGTCCCATTGCGCATGCGCCAGGGCCTCGCGGCCGGCGGCGTCCTGCAGCGCGGCGCCGGCGGCGAGCTGGCGCGCCGCCGCGGGGCTGGACGCATAGCCGAGCAGGAACACGCGCTGCTCGCTCGCGCCCGGCGCGATCGCCAGCTCGCAGGCCAGCGCCGCGCAGGGGTCGAGGCCGCTGCCGCTCAGGCGGCCCAGCGCATGCGGCAGCACCAGGGCGCCGCCGGCGTCGAAGAACTCACGGCGGTCGCAGCTCCAATCGCTCGGCGCGGCGGGGCCGGCCAGCGCGAGGAAGGCGGTGCCGCCGCCGAAGCCCGCGGACTGCTCGCGCTGGGTGGCGAACAGGACCCCGCCCTGGCGCTCGGTGTGCACGCTGGCGCGGTCGCTGCGGCTGGCGCCCAGCAGCCACTCGGCCAGCGCCAGCATGCGCAGATGGCGCGTGCGTGGCCCGGCGTTGTGCAGCTGCAGGCGCAGCTGCTTGACGGCCGCCTGCGGGTCCACGCACCAAGTGAGGCTGATGCTCAGCTCGCCGCGCCGGTGGCTGATGAGGGTGCTGCCCTGCGCATGGCTGACCTGGTAGCGCAGCGCGGCATCGCCACCGGCGCCGGCGCTGGCGCTCCAGACCTCGCGGCTGCGCAGGTCCTGCAGCAGCAGATGCTCGCCGGCCGGGTCGGCCAGCGGGTCGTTGGCCCAGGCGGTGAGCTGGTTCATGCGGCTGTTGGTGGCCCAGCTGTAGCCGCCGCCGGCCTCCGAGACATGGCAGCCGAAGTCCGCATTGGCTAGCACATTGATCCAGGGCCGCTGTGGCCGCTCGGCGGCGCCGGCCGTGAAACTGAAGCGGGCGCTGCCGTCGCTGGCGAACTCGCCCTGCGAGATGGCGGGCTGGGGTGGCGGTGCGGTGCGCGGCAGCGCGCTGGCCGGCACTTCCTGGCGCAGCGCCAGGGCCTGCTCGTGCAGGGCGGCCCAGTCGGCCACATGCTGGCGCAGCGGCCGGCCATCGGCCTGCAGGTGCAGGCGTGCCAGGGCCTGCAGGGTGGCCAGCTCCTCGGCCGAGACCTCCTCGGCGCGCAGCAGGTGGAACTGGGTCACCGCACCCTCCGGCAGGGCCAGGCCATCGGCGAGGTGGCGCTCGCGCAGCAAGGCCAGCTCGCGCTGCAGGGCCATCTGGTAGGAGGCCGGCTCCTGGTTGAGCACCACCAGCTCGCAGGCCAGGCCGCCCCATTCCCACAGCCGCAGCGCCTGCGCCAGCGCGCGCAGCAGACCCAGGCCCTGGCTGGCGGCGATGCTCACCAGCAGCAGCGGTCGGTCGCCCGAGATGCCGTAGCGCCACAGCAGGCGCTTGTCGCTGCCCGCCCAGGCCTTGCCGGTGGCGCCTGCGTCGGGGCGCGTCAGGGTGTAGTGCAGGGCGGTGCTGAGCAGCTGGGTGGCGGCATGGTTGTCGGGGCTGATGCGCAGCGCGCGCAGGCGGATGCTGGCGAGCGTGGCCGACATCAGCGAGGCGCGTTCCACATGGCTGGCCTGGCGGTATTTGTCGATCACCGCGTGCAGCACCGCCGGCTGGTCGGCAGCGGCGGTGGCGAAGGTCAGCAAGGCCTTGCCATGGGCCGGGATGCGCAGCGTCAGCGCCAGCGCGCAGACCGGGTCCAGCCCGGTGTCGAGTGCCTGCGCCAGGCCGTCCGCGGCCATCGCCACCGTTTGCAGCTTTGCCAGCGGCTGGCTAACCAGGCGGTTGCGGCCCAGCCACTGCGCGCGGTCGGTCTGCACCGCCAGGGCGCGGATGTCGGCCTCGCCGGCCACCAGGAAATGCGCCGCCAGCAGCGCCGGCTCGCTGGCCAGGCGCGGCTTGCGCTCGAACCACAGGGCCTGCTGGGCCGGCTGCCATTCGGCACGCAGGAACAGATTGGCGAAGGCCGGATGCGCCTCGTCGGCGCGCGGCTCGGAGAGCGTGGGCTCGAAGGCCGAGATCAGCTCCAGCTCGATCGCCGCAGCGCCCAGATTGCGTAGCTCGACCGAGCGGAACTCGATGTCGTCCTCGGGGCTGACCCAGACCGTCGTCTGCGCCTGCAGCTCGGGCCAGCTGGCGTGCAGGCAGACGCGGTCGGCGTGGAACACCGCGCGGTAGCTGGCGGCGGCGTCGGGCGCCGGATGCTGGCTCAGCGAGACCGGCGTGGCCTCCGGGCTGCGGCGCAGGAAGAAGAAGCTGCCGTAGGCGTCGCGCAGCGCGTCGTCGCGCCAGCGCGTCAGGCCCAGGCGGCCCCAGCGGCTGGCGCCCGCGCCGTTGGCGCGCAGGCTCAGCGCATAGCGGCCGTTGGAAAGCAGCTGGGTGGCCGGCAGGCCGGTGTCGCCGGGCAGCAGCTCGCGCAGCAGGCCGGGCGGGCGGCGCTGCAGCAGCTGCGGCGGCAGCGGCAGCACCGGCGTGCTGAGGGTGGAGATCTCGCGCGGCGCGCGCTCGTGCAGCAGCGAGGCCACCGCCGCCACATGGGCATTGGCCATGCCCCAGCGCTGCGGCGCGCCCTGCAGCAGCACATTGGCCAGCGCCACGATGCTCATGCCCTGGTGGTGCGACATGAAGGTGGCCACCGGTGCATAGGGCAGCTCGGGGCTGCCCTCCAGCGCCTCGGTGAGCCGGGCGGGCGAGAAGTCCAGCGCCTCGATGAAGCCGTAGCGCTCGCGCGCGCGCAGCGCCTGCAGGGCGCGCAGATTGCGCGTCGCGCCATGCGGTGCGAGCTGCGCGGCCAGCGCCGTCGCATAGGGGGCCACCACCAGCTCGTCGGCCGGGGTGCGGCGCAGCGCCAGGCGCGGCACGCCCTGCGGCGCGTACTGGTAGGCCAGGCTGTGGTCGCGCCCGGCGAAGGCCGATTCCGAGATGCCCCAGGGCAGGCCCGGCTGCTGCTGTTCGGCCGCATAGGCGATCTGCTCGTGCAGGGCGGCGCAGCAGGCCTCGCGCAGCACGCTGCCGGGCGGCTCGGCCAGGATCAGGCTGGGCATCAGGTACTCGAACATCGAGCCCGACCAGGAGCGCAGCGCCGCATGCCGGCCCACCGCGTAGAAGGGCCGGCCCAGCGCCGCCCAATGCTGCACCGGCACATCGCCCTTGGCGATCGCCAGCAGGCTGGTGAGGCGTGATTCCGAGGCCAGCAGATCGTAGAAGCCGGCGTCCAGCTGCTGCTCGGCGACGCGGTAGCCGATGTGGAAGAGATGGCGCTTGCGGTGGTAGAGAAAGCCGAACTCGGGCTCCCAGGCCAGGCGCTCGCAGGCCTCGGCCAGCGCCCGCAGCTGCGTGCTGAGGGTGGCGGCGTTGGCCTGGCGGTCCAGCGCCGCCGAGCGCAGGGTGGCCTCGTAGTCGGCGCTCAGCCAGTCGAGCTCGGCGCAGCCGCCGTCACCACCGGCGGCACTGGTGATGCGCTGCTGCAGCTCGGCCAGGCTGGCCTGCATGGCGGCGTCGTCGAGCGGCGCGGCGGCCAGCTCCAGGCAGGCCTGGGCCAGCGCCAGCAGATGGCCGCTGAGGTTGCCGCTGTCGACGCTGGAGACATAGATGGGCAGCAACGGTGCGCCGCTCTGG
Organism: Paucibacter sediminis; assembly: GCF_030254645.1. Lineage (NCBI taxonomy): Bacteria > Pseudomonadati > Pseudomonadota > Betaproteobacteria > Burkholderiales > Sphaerotilaceae > Roseateles > Paucibacter sediminis. Next base: position 60,682 of record NZ_CP116346.1, on the reverse strand, counting down.
GTGTCGTACCAGTTGTAGAAGTGGCCGCGGTGGCGCGCGAGGGTGGCCAGGGTGGCGAGCGTGGCCTGCAGGCGCTGCACCAGCTCGGCGCTGCCGATCCAGCCGAACTCGCGCGCGCAGGCGCAGCTCAGCAGGTAGAGGCCGATATTGGTGGGCGAGGTGCGGTGCGCCAGCATCTCGGCGGGCAGGGTCTGCAGATTGTCGGGCGGCAGCTGGCGGTCGTCGGGGCCGATGCAGCGCTCGAACAGGCGCCAGGTGTCGCGCGCAATGCCGCGCAGATAGAGCTGGTCGGCCGCGGGCAGCGCCGCGTCGGCGCGCGGTGCGCGTGGCCGGCTGGCCCACCACACCGCCAGCGGCGCGCTGGCCCACAGCAGGGCCAGGGCACAGGCCAGCGCCGGCGCGGCCGTGCCCCACAGCAGCAGGCCGGCCAGCAGCACGCCGGCCAGCAGGGGCTCGGCGCGGTGCTGGCGCAGCAGCGCGGGCAGGCGCGTCTGCGCGGCCGCCTGGGCCGCGGCGGCGGTGGTCCATTGCAGCAGATGGCGGTGGCTCACGCCCATGCGGTAGAGCGCACGCACGATCGCGTCCAGCGCCAGCAGGGCCTGGGCCAGCAGCTGCTGCAGCTGCCAGAGCCCGCCGCACAGGGCGCGGCCCAGATCGGCCAGGGCCTGACGGTAGAAGTGCGCGCGTGCCAGGTCCTCGCGGTGCGAGTGCAGCGCCGCCAGCGCACCCAGCAGCGGGCCCGCCATGTAGGCGGCCAGCACCAGGGCCAGCGCCGCCGGCGCGGCCAGCCAGCCACTGGCCAGGCTCAGCAGCAGCAGCGCCAGCGCGGCCGGCGCCACCAGCGAGCGGCGCAGGTTGTCCAGCATCTTCCAGCGGTTCAGCGCGCGGATGGGGTAGCGCCAGGGGTTCAGCAGGAAGGGCAGCAGCTGCCAGTCGCCGCGCGTCCAGCGGTGCACGCGCGCCGCCGCCACGTCGGCGTGGAAGGGGGCGTCCTCGATCACGTTGATGTCGCTGAGGGTGGCGCAGCGCACCAGGGCGCCCTCCAGCAGGTCGTGGCTGAGCACGCGCGCCACCGGCAGCGAGCCGGCCAGCACCGCGTGCAGGGCCTGCACGTGCAGCAGGCCCTTGCCGGCGAAGCTGCCCTCGGCGAACAGGTCCTGGTAGACCTCGGAGCTGGCGGCGCTGTAGGGGTCGATGCCGCACTGGCCGGCGAACAGCCAGTGGTAGGGGGTCAGGTCTTGCAGGTCCGGCAGGGGCGACGCCACCTGGGGCTGCAGGATGCCGTAGCCGCCCACCAGGCGGCGCCCGCTCGCGTCCAGGCGCGGCTGGTTGTGCGGATGCGCGGCCACGCCCACCAGCTCGCGCAGGCGGCCGGGCGGCAGCTCGGTGTCGCTGTCCAGCGTGACGATGTAGCGCGTGTCGGCGGCGATCACGGCCTCGGCGCCCAGGTCGAGGAAGGCGGCTTGCTGGCCCTCGGCCAGCGCCGCCACCAGCTGCTCCAGCTTGCCGCGCTTGCGCTCCCAGCCGATCCAGCGCTGCTCGCTGGCGCTGTAGCTGCGCTCGCGGTGCAGCAGCAGGAAGCGCGCTGCCTGGCCGGGCGCGGCGGGGTAGCGGCTGTTGAGGGCCTGGATCTGGCCGCGCGCATCGTTCAGCAGGCCGGCGTCGGCGGCGGCGCTGGCGGCATCGGCATCGGCCCAGTCGCTCAGCAGGCCGAACTGGGCCTGGGCCTCGGGGTTGGCGAGCTGGTGCAGCTCGAGCCGGCGCGTCAGCGCGCACACCGCGGCGGGGCTCGTGAGCAGGCAGGGGATCACCACCATCACGCGATGCGCGGCCGGGATGCCGCCACCCAGCGCCAGGCGCGGCAGCTGGCGCGGGCGCGTCGATTCGCTGATGAGCCGGTGCAGCAGTGCGATCACCGCCTCGGAGGCCGGGAACAGCATCAGCGCGCCGGTGAGCAGCAGCGGCAGCGCGCCGGTGACGGCACCGGCCTGGGCCAGCAGCCAGGCCACCAGGGCCAGGCTCAGCAGCGCCAGGCCGCTCAGGTAGAGCGGCAGGGCCAGGCGGCGCAGCAGCGCGCGCGCGGCAAGGCGCAGCGGCTCGGCCAGGCCCAGCGAGCGCAGCAGGCGCGGCCGGCCGGGGCCGCGCAGCCAGAAGCCCGGGTAGGCGGCGCGCGCGGCTTCGGGCTGCCGGCCGGCCTCGCCCATCAGGACCAGCAGGGCCTCGGCCACCGCCAGCTCGCTGCGCCGGCTGCGCCGCGCCAGGCCTTCGATGGCATGCAGGCTGAGCTCGCGGCTGGCCGCATGCTCGGCGGCAAAGCCGGGCGCGCTGAGCAGGCGCTGCATCAGCAGGCTGCTGCCGTCCACCAGCTCGCCCCAGTCGGCATCGCCGATGGCGCGCAGCGAGCTCACGGCATTGCTGACGCTGAGGTTGTCGGCGGCCTGGTCGGCGTCCTGCTGGGCCAGCAGGGTGGCGAGATCGGGCAGGGCCAGGCGCAGCCAGGCCTGGATCGGGCTGCTGGGGTTGTCGGCATCGTGCGGCTGCTTGAGCAGGCGCTGCGCCAGCTGCACCAGGAACACGCGGTCGACCCCGCGCAGCCCCAGCTGGCGCAGCAGCGCATCGAATTCGCGCGGGCTGCCGCTGTCGAGCTGGTCGCAGCACAGGTTTGCCAGCTCGCGCGCGGCCTTGTGGCAGGCCACGCGCTCGGCCAGGCGGCGCAGGTTCTCGATCAGCACCACGCGCAAGGTGGTGGGCAGGGCCCAGATCTCACCCAGCCTGAGCTCGCAGCTCTGCTGGTAGGCGGCCAGGTAGTGGCGCAGCAGCTCTTCGTCGAAACCGCCGTCGGTATGCGCGACGAAGGCCCAGGCCAGGCCGTAGATGCGCGGCAGCCCTGCCAGCGGCTCGTCGGGCAGCAGGGGCAGGGTGCGGAAGTAGCTGCGCGGCAGGCCCTCGTGCACCTCCTTGAGCTGGGCATCGATGAGGTGGAAGTTGTCCAGCAGCCATTCGGCCGCCGGGCTGAGGTCCACGCCCATCTCGGCCTGGGTGCCGATATAGCGCTGTGCCTCGCGCAGCATCGCGATGTTGTCGCGCAGGCGTGGCGAGAAGCCGGCCTGCCAACGCCGGGCCACGCTGGCGCTGCGGTGCGTGAGGCCCAGGCTCAGCCCATGCTGGGCAAAGCGCTGCGGCCCGAAGATCTCGGAGCGTATCGGCGGCTGCAGCGGCCCGCGCGCCGGGTCCAGCAGGGCCAGCAGGGCCGGCCCGGCCTCCGGCACATGGCGCGCGAGCTCGGCCGCCCTCACTGCGCCAGCCTCACCGCAGCGCCAGCAGCGCGAGTCCGATCAGCACCACCACGGCCAGCAGGCTGCTGACCAGCCGTGCCGCCAGAAAGCCATGCATCAGATCGGCCCGGCAACGCAGGCCGAACCAGCGGCCGCGCTGCGCATGGCAGGCGTGCAGGTGCGCACCGAGTGCGTCAAGCTCGGCGGGGCTGGTGTCGACGCAGGCGCCGAAGGAAGAGGTGCTCCAGCGCGCGGCTGGATGCCCGGATGTCATCGTCATGAAGGCCTCCCGCCGTCATTGGGTCCTGCCTGGGGGGACGCGATCAGCGGGTACCGACCACTTCGATGTCGACGCGGCGGTCCGGCTGCAGACAGGCGATCAGGGCGGCCGTCTGCTTGCTGCCCTTGCAGTCCTCAGGCTTGGTGAGCGGCTGCGATTCGCTCCTGCCCACCGCGGCGATCTTGCTGGCCTCGAGCTTGCCGCTGTCGACCAGATAGCGCTTTACCGCCTCGGCGCGCTGCTCGGAGAGATGCTGGTTGTAGGCCTCGCTGCCGAGGCGGTCGGTGTGGCCCTCGACATTGATGACCTGGTAGCTGCTGCCGGCCAGCTCGCGGCTGAAGTTGTCAAGCGCCGCCTGGCCCTCGGGGCGCACCGTCGAGCGGTCGAAGCCGAACAGCGATTCGGCCGAGAAACTCACTCGCCTGACCGGCGGCGGGGCGGGCGGCATCACCATCGGCGCCATCACCACCGGTGCGGGTGCCAGCACCGGCGCCGGCGCGGGTGCCTGCGCCACATAGACGGGCTGCGGCGCGGCGGCGCGCGGTGCGCTGTAGTTGCTGCTGCGGCCGAGCGGGAACACCAGGCTCACCGAGACCAGGTCCACATTGCCGTGGCCGCCGGTGGTGTCGTTCATGCGGTAGCGCTCCACCTCGCCGCGCACCAGCAGGCTGGGCGAGAAGGCATATTGCAGGCCGGCGCCGTACTTGGCATTGCTGCCACGTGCGCGCTGCTCGTGGTTGATCGCCGCCGCGGCGCCGCTGCCGACGAAATCGGCCCGGTTGCGCGCATAGGTGCCGCCGATGCGGCCAAGCGCCGACAGGCTGTCGGTGATGGGCAGGGTGGCCACCAGGTCGAGGTTCACGCCCTGCATCTTGATGTGGGTGTCGAGGCTGCCGGCGGGCAGGGTGCTGGCCACCGAGCTGAACTCGCCGAGGCGGAAATAGCCCGCTTCCAGCGCCAGGTAGCGGTTGAACTGCCAGCCGCCGAACAGCTTGTAGCCGGTATCGCGGCGGTCGCGCTCCAGCGCGGTGATGCCGAAGCCGCTGCCCAGCACGCTGCCGGCCATGGCGGCGTCGTTCAGCTTGGCGCTGGATTGGCCGATGCCCAGGCCGAGATAGCTGCCCTGCTCCTGCGCGAGGGCGGGGCCGGCAGCGCACAGGGCGCCAAGGCTGGCAAGGGCGATGAGACGCAGGGAATGGTGGTTTTTCAATGAGGCTTTCGTGTTGGCGTGGTGGCCGCTGGTCTTGCATTTGCGGGGCAAGTTCCCTTGTAGGGCTTGCGGCCGCCGCGGTCTGTGCGCTGGCGTACCAGCGGGCCTGCGCGCAACCGCGCCTCAGCAGCTGCCGAAGGCACGATCCCAGAACGAGCTGCTGACGCCGTAGCGGCCAGCGTCGGCACTGCGGTGGTGCAGGGCATGCCAGTGGCGGCGCTGCAGCAGCCAGGGCGGCAGGCGTCCACCGTGGTGGCTGAGGTGGTGCACCACGCCATAGGCGATATAGGCGCCCAGCACGCCCAGCATCAGCGCTGCGGCGGCCGGCAGGCCCAGCAGGGCCCAGGCCGGCAGAAACACCAGGCCCGCGAACAGCGGTACGCTCAGCACCGTGGGCATGCCGATCAGCGCCCCCGGCTGCTGGTGGTGCGCCGCATGCCAGCGCTTGAAGGGCTGCATGCCGTGGAAGACGAAACGGTGCACGGCATATTCGATCAGGCTCCACAGCAGCACGCCGGCCGCGATGCAGGCCAGGCCCAGCAGGATCGGCGCCCAGCCGGCCCGCCAGGCCAGCCGCAGCAGCAGGCCGGCCAGCAGCGTGCAAGCCAGGCCGTAGAGGGCGAAATCCAGGCGGTAGGCGGTCTTGCTGAGGACGGGATAGAGCAGGGTCATGGGACACCCTAGGGTCGGTGGCGCTCTGCGTCTGTGCGCTATCGAACACATGAGGCGGCCCGGACTGCCTATAGTTCAGCTGGTGCTGCCAGCGCTGGCAGCGCCCAGCCATCTTTCGGAGCGCCCATGCCCAACCTCCCGCCCCACAGCCGCGGCAACCACTTGCTGGACTGCCTGCCCGAGCCCGAGTGGCAGCGCTGGCAGGGCCTGCTCGAAGCGGTGGACATGCCGCTGGGCCAGGTGTTGTATGAATCGGGCCGTACGCTCGCCCACGTCTACTTCCCCAGCACGGCCATCGTCTCCCTGCTCTATGTGATGGAGAACGGCGCCTCGGCCGAGATCGCCGTGGTCGGGCGCGAGGGCATCGTCGGCATCTCGCTCTTCATGGGCGGCGGCTCGACCCCCAGCCGTGCGGTGGTGCAGAGCGCCGGCAGCGGCTACCGGCTGCGCGCCTCGGCGATGAAGGAGGAGTTCGACCGTGCCGGCCCGGTGATGCATCTGTTCCTGCGCTACACCCAGGCCCTCATCACCCAGATGGCGCAGACGGCGGTGTGCAACCGCCACCACAGCCTGGACCAGCAGCTGTGCCGCTGGTTGCTGCTGAGCCTGGACCGCCTGAGCGGCAGCGAGCTGGTGATGACCCAGGAGTTGATCGCCAATATGCTGGGCGTGCGCCGCGAGGGCGTGACCGAGAGCGCGCTGAAGCTGCAGGCCGCTGGGCTGATCCGCTACGCGCGCGGCCATATCTCGGTGCTGGACCGCGCCGGCCTGGAGGCGCGCAGCTGCGAATGCTATGCGGTGGTGCGCAAGGAGTACGACCGCCTGCTGCCGGATCGGCTCGCTCTCTGAGAGCCACTGAGCGCCTCTGTGCGCTGGCAGACAGTCGACGCGCTGCGGCGGCCGCAGACTCGGGGCCTATTGGGAGAACGCCCGTGAGCCTGGCCGAGAACCTGCTGATCCAAGCCCTGCCGCGCCCGGAGCGCCAGCGTCTGCTGGCCGCCGGCGAGGCGGTGCCCCTGCACCTGTCGGAGGTGCTTTGCGAGTCGGGCGAGGCCACCCGATTCGTCTACTTCCCGCGCAGCGGCTTCATCTCGCTGGTGGCGCAGATCGACCAGCATGGCCTGGAGGTGGGCATGATAGGCCGCGAAGGCATGCTGGGCCTGCAGCTCACCCTGGGGGTGCAGCGCACGCCGCTGCGTGCCTTGGTGCAGGGGCCGGGTCTTGCCTGGCGCATGAGCGGCCCGGTGTTCCGGCGCGAGCTGGCGCTCAGCCCGGCGCTGCGCCTGAGCCTGCAGCATTACCTCTATGTGCGCATGGCGCAGTCGGCCAGCGCGGCCGGTTGCCTGCGCTTTCACCAGATCGGGCCGCGCCTGGCGCGCTGGCTGCTGATGAGCCAGGACCGCGCCGGCCTCGACAGCTTCCACGTCACGCATGAATTCCTCGCCTATATGCTGGGCGTGCGGCGCGTCGGCATCACGGTGGCGGCGGGCCTGCTGCAGGGCCAGGGCCTGATCCGCTACCACCGCGGCGAGATCCAGGTGCTGGATCGCGCTGGCCTGGAGGCCGCGGCCTGCAGCTGTTATGCCAGCGACTGCGCGGTGCATCGCGATTGCAGCTGAGCCGGGCCGGGAGCCGTGCCCGTGCGGGCCTATTTGGCTGGGGTGGGCGCGGAAGCCGCCGGCACCACCGTTACCAGCTCGCGGTAGATGCCACCGCCGAGGGCGCTGCCGCTGAGCTGGCCCTGGCCCTGCATGCGCGCAAGGCAGTCGAAGCGCTCGTCACCCTGCAGGACCTCGCAGCGCCGCAGGGCGTTGCGGCGCCAGCTTTCCTCGTCGCCCTCCAGCCCGCCGCGCCTGGCCTCGGCATAGGCGGCGCCGGCCTCGCGCAGGCAGGTGCTGCGGTCCTGGTTGGTCTGGCCGGCCAGGCAGGCCGTGCGCTCCTGCTGGTAGCGCGCCAGCGGCGTGCCGTCGGCTGCCAGGCTGGTGCCCGGGCTCAGGCCGGCCAGGCTGGCCGCCAGTAGACAGGCGCTGAATCGCAAGATGGCATGGTTCATGGTGACCTCACATTGGATGGGCCATGCTGTGCCCTGGCCGGCCTGCGCGTCTGTGCGCTGCAGTACAGTGGCTCGGGCCCGCTGCGGGCGATGATGCAGCGCGGCTTTACCTGCGCTTGACAGTGCGCAACACGCCCGTCAAGGCCGCTGCCGACACTGGGATCCGTGATGACCATGCCCGCTCGCTTCGCCCCGCTGCTGTTGACGCTATCGATGTCCCTGGCCGGCTGTGCGAGCGCGCCGCCGCAGCCGCCCATGCCGGCTACCGCGACCTCCGCCGATGTGCGCCTGACTGCCTGGTGGCAAGGCTTTGGCGACGCCCAGCTCGCAGCGCTGTTGCGCCAGGCCCTGCAGGCCAACACCGATGTGCGCCTGGCCCAGGCCAGCTTGCAGCAGGCGCGTGCCCTGCGCGACGTGGCGGCGGCCGGCCTGCTGCCCGGCCTGAGCGGCAGCGCCGCGGCGCAGCGCAGCGATAGCGGCAGCAGCAGCCCGGTCAACAGCTTCAAGCTGGGCCTGGACGCCAGCTGGGAGCCCGACCTGTTCGGCGGCCAGCGCAGCGCCGTGCAGGCCCAGCAGGCCACGGCCGAGGCCAGCGCGGCCAGCCTGGGCGATGTGCAGGTGGCGGTGGCGGCCGAAGTGGCGCTGGCCTATATCAGCCTGCGCGGCAACCAGGCTCGGCTGGCGATCGCCGAGGCCAATCTGGCCAGCCAGCTTGAGACCCTGCAGATCACCGAATGGCGGCTGCAGGCCGGGCTCACCACCTCGCTGGAGGCCGAGCAGGCGCGCGCCGCCACCGAGCAGACGCGCGCCCAGCTGCCGGCCCTGCAGACCGGCATCGCGCAGAGCCGCCATGCGCTGGCGCTGCTGAGCGGCCAGCCGCCCGCGGCGCTGGACGCCCAACTGGCCGCCAGCGCGCCGCTGCCCCAGCCGGGGCAAGACCTGGCCCTCAGCATCCCGGCCGAGACGCTGCGCCAGCGCCCCGATGTGCGCGCCGCCGAGCTGCGCGTGCAGGCGGCCGCCGCGCGCGTGGGCGAGGCCGAGGCGGCGCGGCTGCCGAGCTTGCGCATCGGCGGAAATGTGGGCCTCAGCGCGCTCAGCCTGGGCGCGCTGACGAATGGCGCCTCGCTGGCCTCGGCGCTGCTGGCCAGCGTGTCGCTGCCGCTGTTCGACGGCGGCGCGGCGCGCGCGCAGGTGCGCGCCCAGCAGGCCGCGTTGGCGCAGGCGCAGGCGGCCTACCAGGCCACCGTGCTGGGCGCGCTGCGCGATGTGGAGGATGCGCTGGTGGCGCTGCGCGGCGACCGCGAGCGCCTCGCGCGGCTGCAGGCCGCCTCGGCATCGGCCGCCAGGGCGGCGCTGCTGGCGCGCCAGCGCCATGGCAGCGGGCTGGTGGACTTCCAGACCGTGCTGGAGACCCAGCGCAACCAACTCAGCACCGAGGACGGCGTGGCCACGGCCATGGCCGCCGTCAGCGCCGACCATGTGCGCCTGTACAAGGCGCTGGGCGGTGGCTGGCAGCCTTCTTGATGGAATCATGAAACCGATGAGCGACGCAGCAACACCAGCAACAAAGCCCCCGCCCGATCTGTCCGCCGTGCTGGCGCAGGCCCGGCGGCCCTGGTACCGGCGCGGCTGGCCCTGGCTGCTGCTGGCGCTGCTGCTGCTGGCCGGCCTGGGCGCCTGGTGGTGGCAGAGCCGCCAGGCCAGCCAGGCCGCGCCGGTCTATGTGGCGCAGCCGGTCACGCGCGGCAAGCTCACGCTCAGCGTCACCGCCAACGGCACGCTGCAGCCCACCCGCGCGATCAATATCGGCAGCGAGCTCTCGGGCACCGTGCTGAAGGTGAACGTGGACGTGAACGACCGCGTGCGGCGTGGCCAGGTGCTGGTGGAGCTGGACACCGCCAAGCTGCAGGGTCAGGTGTTGCGCTCGCAGGCCTCGCTGGCGGCCGCCGAGGCGCGCGTGGCCCAGGCCCAGGCCACGCTGAAGGAAAGCCAGGCCGCGCTGGCGCGGCTGGAAGAGGTGGCGCGGCTGTCGGGGGGCAAGGTGCCGTCCAAGGCCGAGCTGGACAGCGGCCGTGCCAGCGCCGAGCGGGCGCAGGCCGATGTGGCGAGCGCGCGCGCCAATGTGCAGGATGCCAAGGCGGCGCTGGCCACCGACCAGATCAACCTCGCCAAGGCCTCGATCCGCGCCCCCGCCGACGGCGTGGTGCTGACGCGCAATGTCGACCCCGGCAATGCGGTGGCGGCCTCGCTGCAGGCGGTCACGCTGTTCAGCGTGGCCGAGGATCTGGCGCGCCTGCGTCTGCAGGTCTATGTGGACGAGGCCGACGTCGGCAAGGTGCAGGTCGGCCAGCGCGCCAGCTTCACCGTCAGCGCCTACGCGGGCCGCAAGTACCCGGCCACGCTGACGCGCGTGGCCTTTGGCTCCACCATCACCGAGAACGTCGTCACCTACCTGACCTATCTGGACGTGGACAACGCCGATCTCAGCCTGCGCCCCGGCATGACGGCCACCGCCACCATCACCGCGCTGCAGCGCGACGACGCCCTGCTGGTGCCGAACAGCGCGCTGCGCTTTGCACCCAGCGCCGCGCCGACGGCGGCGGCCGCTGCCTCCGGTGGCATCGTCTCCAGCCTGATCCCGCGCGGCCCGCCGCGCAGCGGCGCCAAGCGCTCGGCCGCCGAGGGCGCCAGCACCGCCGGCGCGCGCCAGGTCTGGGTGCTGCGCGAGGGCCAGGCGGTGATGGTGCCGGTGCAGGCCGGCATCAGCGATGGCCGCATGACCGAGATCCTCGGCGGCGAGCTGCAGCCCGGCATGCAGGTCATCACCGACCAGAAGGTGGCGCCGAAGTGACTGCGCCGCTGATCAGCCTGCGCGGCGTCACCAAGGTCTATGGCAGCGGCCAGGCCGAGCTGATGGCGCTCAAGGGCATCGACCTGGACATCCGGGCGGGCGAGTTCGTCGCCATCATGGGGCCCAGCGGTTCGGGCAAGTCCACCGCGATGAACATCCTGGGCTGCCTCGACACGCCCAGCGCCGGCCAGTACCTGTTCCAGGGCGCGCATGTGGAGGCGCTCACGCGCGACCAGCGCGCGCTGCTGCGGCGCCGCTTCCTGGGCTTTGTGTTCCAGGGCTTCAATCTGCTGCCGCGCACCTCGGCACAGGAAAACGTCGAGCTGCCGCTGCTCTACCGCGGCGAGGGCGCGGCGCGCCGGCGCGCGGCCGCGGCGCATGCGCTGCAGGCGGTGGGCCTGGGCGGCTGGGAGCATCACATGCCCTCCGAGCTCTCGGGCGGCCAGCAGCAGCGCGTGGCGATCGCGCGCGCCCTGGTCACCGAGCCGGCGGTGCTGCTGGCCGACGAGCCGACCGGCAATCTCGACACCCAGCGCAGCCGCGAGATCATGGCCCTGCTGCGCGAGCTCAACGAGGTGCATGGCATCACCGTGCTGATGATCACCCACGAGCCCGACATGGCGGCCTATGCGCGGCGCCTGGTGCGCTTCGTCGATGGGGCGATCGCGTCGGACGTTCCGAATACCGAACCAGCCCTGGCGGGAGCGGCCTGATGCTGCTCAACACCTTGATGCTGGCCCTGCGCTCGATCCGGCGCAATCTGCTGCGTTCCTTCCTCACCATCCTGGGCATCGTGATCGGCGTCAGCGCCGTCATCACCATGGTGACGCTGGGCAAGGGCGCGACGCAGGCGGTGCAGCAGCAGATCTCCAGCCTGGGCAGCAATCTGCTGATGGTGCGGCCGGGCCAGCGCCAGTTCGGCGGCGGCGGCAGCAGCGCGCCGGCTTTCAAGGAGGCCGACGCCGAGGCGATCGCGGCGCAGATCGGCGGCGTGGCGGCGGTGGCGCCGGAAGGGCGCGCCAGCGTCACCGTGGTGGCGAACGGCCGCAACTGGGCCAGCAGCGTCACCGGCAGCAGCAACGCCTGGTTCAGCACCGGCAACTGGAAGCTGGCCCAGGGCCGGCTGTTCGACGAGGCCGAGCAGCTGGCGGGCGGCGCGGTCTGCATCATCGGCGAGACGGTGCGGCGCGAGCTCTACGGCAGCACGCCGGCGCTGGGCGAGCAGCTGCGCATCAAGACCTTCTCCTGCACCGTGGTGGGCGTGCTGGCGTCCAAGGGCCAGGCGGCGATGGGCAACGACCAGGACGATGTGGTGGTGCTGCCGCTGCACACCCTGCAGCGCCGCGTCACCGGCAACCAGCGCGTCGCGACCCTGCTGGTGTCGATGCAGGACGGCAGCGACAGCGCGCGCCTGAAGGCCAGCCTGAGCCAGCTGCTGCGCGAGCGCCGCAAGCTGGCCGCCGGCGACGACGACAACTTCAATGTGCTGGACACCCAGCAGCTGGCTGAGACCATCAGCGGCACCACCCAGGTGATGACCACGCTGCTGGGCGCGGTGGCGGCGGTGAGCCTGCTGGTGGGCGGCATCGGCATCATGAACATCATGTTGGTGAGCGTGACCGAACGCACCCGCGAGATCGGCCTGCGGCTGGCGATCGGCGCGCTCGAGCGCGAGGTGCTGATGCAGTTCCTCATCGAGGCGGTGGCGCTGGCGGCGCTGGGCGGGCTGATCGGCATCGTGTTCGCCACGCTGGCCTCGATCGGCCTGGCCAGCCTGATGCACGTGCCCTACCTGTTCGACGCCCGCATCAACATCGTCGCCTTCCTGTTCTCGGCCGGCATCGGCGTGCTGTTCGGCTACTTCCCGGCGCGGCGCGCGGCGCAGCTCGATCCGATCGAGGCGCTGCGCCACGAGTAGGCGGGCGCCCTCAGTCGCCGAGCAGCTCGCCGATCGGCTTGAGGTGTTCGACGCGGTCGCATACCGCCTTCACCGTGGTGAGTATCGGCACGCCCAGCAGCAGGCCCCAGGGCCCCCACAGCCAACCGAAGGCCAGCACGCCGATGAAGATCGCCACCGCGTTCATGCGGCTGGCACGGCTGCTCAGCCAGGGCGTCAGCAGATTGCCCGAGAGGGTGTGCACCAGCAGGGCGGTGCCGCCCACCAGCAGCGGCAGTTCCAGATTGCCGAACTGCACGAAGGCGAAGAAGGCCGAGCCGGCGGTGAGCACGCTGGCGCCCAGGTAGGGAATGAAGTCCAGCACAAAGGCCGCCGCGCCCCATACCGCCGCATGCTCCAGGTGCAGCGCGCTGAAGGCAGCCCAGATCACCAGGCCCACCAGCACGCTGGTGCACAGCTGCACCAGCAGGTAGCGCTGGATCTGGTCGGTGATCTCGTCCAGTGCCTGCACGGTGATGCGCTTGGCCGCGAAGTCGGGGCCGGCGATCCTGACCAGCTTGCGCCGGAAGGTGTTGCCCGAGGCGAGCAGGAAGAAGGTGATGAAGATCACCACCAGCGCCTGGGCCAGCGCCGCCAGGGCGCCGAGGCTGCCGCTCCATACATAGTCCTTGAGGTCGAACTGCGGGCGCTCGATGCGCACGCGCGTCACGCCTCTGGTGGTCGCCGCCGGCGTGCTGCCCTCCTGCGCAGCCTGTTCAAGCTCGGTGGCGGCCTTCTGCACCTTCTGCAGCGCGCTTTCGCCCTGCGGGCCGCGCGCGCGCACCGCGTCGTGCACCTTCTGGGTGGCCGCGGGCAGCGACTCGATCAGCGCATAGGCGTCGTCGCTGAGCGCATAGACCGACCAGCCCAGGCCGCCGGTGATGCCGGCGATCAGCAGCGCCGCCCCCAGCACACGCGGCAGGTGCAGGCGCTCCAGCGCGTTCACCAGCGGGCTGAGCGCATAGCTGAAGGCCAGGCCCAGCAGCACCGGCACCAGCAGCTCCTTGGCCCAGTGCAGGGCATAGAGGCTGGCCAGCAGCGCCAGCAGGCCCAGCGAGAGGCTGCGCACGTCGACGCTGAGCGGGGTGGGCTTGAGTTCGGTGATGTCCATGGACCAGCTTACGCCGCGCCGCGCGCGCGTGCCGTGCCGGCAGGCGTGTTGCGGCGGGTGCCCACAGGCGATCGCGGCCTTGTCCGACAGCTGCGACGCCCGCAGCGGCTTCGGCTGGGTGAGAATGAGGCCAATGGCAGCGTCCCCCGACCCCTCGCCGCAGCGCGGCCGCCCGGCGCTCTGGGTGTTGCGCCACCCGGCCGCCTTCGCGCTGCGCACGCTCAAGGCCTTTCGCGCCAACCAGGGCCTGCTGCTGGCCGGCGCGGTGGCCTATTACGCGCTGCTGTCCATCGTGCCGCTGCTGATCCTGGCGGTGATCGTGCTCTCGCATGTGGTGGAGCAGGGCGAGTTGCTGGCCACCGTGGGCCGCTACCTGGAATGGCTGGTGCCCGGGCAATCGTCCGCCATGGTGGCCGAGCTGGCGCGCTTTCTGGCGCACCGCGATGTGCTCGGCTGGGTGTTGCTGGTCAGCATGCTGTTCTTCAGCTCGCTGGCCTTCACGGTGCTGGAGAACGCCATGTCGGTGATCTTCCACCACCGCCTGGTGCGGCGCCGCCGCCATGCGCTGATCTCGGCGCTGATCCCCTACGCCTATATCTGCAGCCTGGGCGCCGGCCTGCTGCTGGTGACCCTGGTGGCCGGCAGCCTGCAGGCGCTGGGCCAGCAGAGCGTCGAGCTGCTGGGGCGCAGCTGGTCGCTGGTGGGGGTGTCGGGCCTGCTGCTGTACCTGCTGGGCCTGGCCGGCGAGGTGCTGATGCTGGCCTCGATCTACCTCGTCATGCCGCTGGGCCGGCCCTCCTGGGGCGCCGCCCTGCTGGGGGCCTTGGTGGCGGCGCTGCTCTGGGAGCTGACCCGCCATGTGCTGGTCTGGTACTTCGGCACGCTCTCGCAGATCGGCACCGTGTACGGCTCGCTGACCACCGCGATCGCGGTGTTGCTGAGCCTGGAGCTGGGCGCCACCCTGCTGCTGCTGGGCGCGCAGGTGATCTCGGAGTACGAGCGCCTGGGCTGGGCACCGGGCGCGGCCCTGGGCGCCCGCAAGCGCCCGGCTACGATGCCGCCAAAGTCATGAAAGTCCTGCGCATGCGATTGGGGAACTGGGGCGGCGCCTTGTCGATGTTGCTGCTGCTGGTCGGCAGCGTCGCTGCGGCGCGTGCCGAGACCCTGACCTTGCTGGTGATGGAAACGCCCGGCCTGTTTGTCAGCCACCCGAAGACGCGCGTTGTCGAGGGGCGCGGGGTGCCGGTGTTCACGCGCCTGGGCGCGCTGGCCGGCGTGGACGTGCGCTTCGAACCGAGCGTGACGGCCCGGGCGATGCGGGATGCCGAGCAGCACCCCAACACCTGCATCGTCGGCCTGGCGCGCACGCCGGAGCGCGAGGCGCATTTCAAATGGGCCGGCCTGCTGGCGCGCTCGCGCCTGGTGCTGATGGCCCGGGCCACGGACTCGCGCCGCTGGGCGGACCTGCAGGCCTTGCGGGGCCTTCGCATCGGCGCGATCCGTCAGTCGGTGGTGGCCGGCCGCCTGCATGCCGCGGGTCTGCCGGTCGAGGAGGTGGCCAGCGATGCGATCAGTCTGCGCATGCTGATGGCCGAGCGCATCGACCTCTGGGCCACCAGCGATCTGACGCTGCGCTACGAGCTGGCCCGGCCCGACGCGCCACGCCTGCGCGAGGCGCTGGAGCTGGGTGTGCTGGAGTCCTTTCTGGCCTGCCACCCGCAGCTGGACGAGGCCTTGCTGGCACGACTGAATGCGGCCCTGGCTCAGCTGGTGCGTGAAGGCCAGTTCAGCACCGTCAAACCTTAACTGCCTTTGCGGGGCAACGGGCGCCATGAGGGGATCGTAAACACGCTCTCAGCGACAATCGGCCATGGCCACCTCCACGACATCCGCCGCCTCGCGCGACCCCCTGCACGGCATGACGCTGGAGCGCATCGTCACGGCGCTGGCCGATCACTATGGCTGGGCCGGGCTGGGCGAGCGCATTCCGGTGCGCTGCTTCACGCACGAGCCCAGCGTCGCCTCCAGCCTGAAGTTCCTGCGCAAGACCCCCTGGGCACGCGAGAAGGTGGAGGGGCTGTACCTCTTTATGCTGCGCGATATCCGGCGCAGCGAGCGCGACAACTAGCTCGCAAGCCGCTGGCTGGCCGCCTTGCAGGCCAGCGCGGCATGCCGTGCGCCCGGACCGTCGCCCACGTCGATCAGCGGCAGCAGCGCGGCCAGCGGGTTGATCAGGCCCAGCAGCAGCGCGCCCGCCAGCTTGCCCGCGATCGGTGCCTTGTCGGCGCTCAGCGCCGGCTCGCCCAGGCTGCCCTGCACGCGCAGCGGCGCACGCAGCGTCAGCGGGCTGAAGTCCTTGGGGCTGACCAGCACGCGCAGATCCAGCGCCTCCTGGCGCAGCGAGAGCGTGCCGTCCACCCAGACGGTGGAGTCGCGCGTGTCCAGCACCAGCACGCGCGGGCTCAGCACGCCGGCCTTGGCCTGCAGATCGGCCACCGCGCAGGGCAGGGGCAGGGCGTCGTCTCCCTTCAGCGCCACACCCAGGCCCTGGGCCAGGTCGAGACCGGCGGCTTCGATGGCGAGGTGCGATACCGTGCCCGCCAGCAACTCGCTGCGCACGCGCCCCTCCAGGCTGGCGAGGATCTCGGCGGTGGAGCGGCCCTGGCCCTGCAGCTGGGCCTGGCCGCGCAGCTGGCCGCTCACCCAGGGCGGCGCCTTGGTAAGACTGCGCTCCTGGCGTATCCAGCGTTCCAGCCGCACATCCTGCCAGGCCAGGTCGGTGCTCCACAGCGCCTGCTCGCCGCGCCCATCCAGCTGCAGCGCACCGCTCAACCGGCCCTGGGCGAGACGCGCATTCAGCGCATGCAGGCGCAGCATGCCGGACTGCAGGCTCAGCAGGGCCTGCAGCGGCCGCAGCGCATCCAGATAGCGGCTGCCCAGGTCAAGCTCGGCAATGTCCAGGCTGACCTCGGCATCCATGCGGCGCAGGGCCGCGAGGTCGAAGGGGCGCGCCGGCAGCACGCGGCCGGGGCGGCGCCGCGGCGCCACCAGCAGGGTGGGTGCGCTGGCGGGCGCATCGCTGGCGGCCACCGCGCTGGTGCTGCCCAGCGCCGGCCCTAGGTCGCTCAGCAGCACGCGCCGGCCGATCAACTGCCCCGTCAGCAGCGGCTGGCCGCGGCCGGCGTCGTAGTTGAAGACGCCGCGCAAGCGGCTCGCGCCGACCTGGAAGTCGTCGAGCACGACGCGCCAGGTCTGGCCCTGCTTGCGCATGCTGCCCTCGCTGCGGAAGGCGGCGGTGCTGGGCAGGGTCACGCCCAACGGGTCGCCCACCGCCGCCAGCGAGGGGCCGGCGAGGCGGAAGCGGCCGTCCAGTGCGCCGAGATGGCGCACATCGGTGGCCGTGCCCTCGAAGTCGAACCGGGTGCGGCCCACCGTGGCCTGCAACTGCAGCGGCACCGCCAGGGCGGCTTCACCGTCGTCCAGCCAGGGCAGCAGCGTGGCTGCGCTGAGCGTGAGCTGCAGGGGCAGCTCGCGGAACTGGCCGCTGGCCTCCAGCTTGAAGCTCGCCTCCGGGTGCGCCGGGTCCTGCTTCAGCGACCAATGTGCCTGCAGTTGCAGGCCGCCGAGTGCATCGTGGTACAGCACGCTGGCCTGGCTGATCTCCACCTCGCCGAGCTCGGGCAGCAGCACCGGCAAGGCCTGACTCTCGGGCGCCTGCATGCCGAACTGCCAGGAGGCGCGGCCGTCGGCCAGGCGCTCGATATGCGCGTCGAGCCGGCGCGCCTGCCAGCGCTGCACGCGCAGCGGCTGGCCGAGCCGGGCGCGCAGCAGGTCCAGATAGCCGAGCCGCACCCGGATGTCCTGCGCCAGCAGCAAATGTGGCGCGCCACTCCAGGCCGGCGCGGCCACGCGCATCTCGGCGCTGCGCAGCGACACCGCGCCGAGCAGGCCGAGTTCGAAGCCGCGGCGCTCCAGTGTGACGTGCTGGCCCAGCCGCTTGCTGAGCAGCTGCTCCAGCGGCGCCGCCAGCCAGGGCCAGCCCAGCGCCTCGCCCAGCGTCAGCCCGCCGAGCAGCAGCAGGCCCGCGGCCAGGGCCCAGCGGCCAGGGTGGCGGGTCGGCAGCCAGGCGGCCCTGGCGAGTCGCTCGAACCGGCCCGGGCCGGCCGGCATGGCAATCGCTAGACCGGCCTCAGCGCTTGGGCTTGATGACGGCATGGCGGGCTGCGCCGCTGCGGTGCACCTGGTAGCTGCCGGGCTCCAAGATCAGATAGGCCTGGTCGGAGGCCGGGGGCTGTGCCGCGCGCGCTGCCTTGCGCCGCAGGCGCAGCGCATGCAGGGCCTTCAAGGGGTGGAGCGCGCTCATGGCTGGGCCTTGGCCAGGGCGGCCACGCCGTCCTTGCCAAGCTCGCTGACGAACTCGCTGTAGTTCTTGATGATGCCCTGGCTGAGTTCGTTGAAGGCCTTGGACTGCAGCAGATTCGGCACTTGGCCGGGGGCGCTGATCTCGTCCGAGTGTGAGAAGCGCGTCAGCAGGTCCAGGTTGGCCTGGGTCAGCCGGGTGAGCTTTTCAAGCGGGGCCAGGCTGGCGGCCAGCACGGGTTGCAGGCTGGCGCTTGTGGTCTTGATGGGCATGGACTGTCCTTGAGTGGTTGGCAGATGCCTGGAGCATCGCCCGCCCGCCGCGCCGCGGGCATCGGACAGCGCGGCTCGCACGTGTAGGACAAGGGCCCAGCTTGCCAGCCGGCGGCCGTGCCCGCCTCAGTCGTCGTCGCCATCTTCATGCTGCTGGTGATGGCCCGGGCGGGCCGCCGCTGCCTGCAGCGGCGCCTGCTGCCATTGCCACCACCAGGAGCCCAGCACCGCGGCCAGCAGCAGGGCGGCGACGCTGCGCCAGGGACTGCGGGCGGCCTCTTCGGGCGCGCCCTGCTTGCGGCCGGTGATCATGGCGGCCACCAGGTTCTCGCGATGCAGGCGGCTGGAGACGATCACCGCGGCGATGTGCAGGCCCACCAGGGCCAGCATGGTGTTGGCGATCAGCTCGTGCGCTTCTTCCAGCCAGTCGCCGCCGAGTTCGTTGTAGGTGGCCCAGCCGCTGGCGGTGAGCAGGGCGCTCAGGCCCAGCAGGGCCAGCACGGCCAGGGCGCCGGCCGGGTTGTGGCCGGCATGGTGTTCGGGTCGGCCCTGCAGCAGCGAGCGCAGGTAGCGGGCCACGGCGGCGGGGCCGCGCACAAAGCTGGCAAAGCGCGCATGCCGGCTGCCGATCAGGCCCCACAGCACGCGGAAGGCCACCAGGCCTGCCAGGGTGTAGCCCAGGCTCACATGCAGCAGGCGCCAGCGCTCGCTCTCGGCCGTGAGATAGGCGCCAGCAAAGCTCAGCACCATCAGCCAGTGGAACAGGCGGGTGGGGAGATCCCAGATCAGGGGGCGTTGGGTGGGAGCGGGGGTACTCATGTTGGCGTCCTTGCGGTTCTGGATGCCTGCATGGTGGGCGCCGCCGCTTAGCGCTTTCTTAACTTGGCGCCGGTGCGCTGGCGCACAGTCAAGCGGCGCGGCGGCGCCTAGGCTCTGCGGCACGGGCGCTCGCCCCGAGCCGCCACGAGGAGTACCACATGAACACGAAGCGCACCCTGAATTGCCTGTTGGCCCTGAGCCTGGGCTTGAGCGGCCTGGCCCAGGCGCAGCCGCACGATCGCGGCGAACGTGGCGAGCGCGATGGCCGCGACGACCGTCAGCAGCAATCGCAGCGCGGCGACGACAGGCGCCATGAGCAGCGCCGCGATCAACGCCAGGATCATCGCTATGAGCAGCGCAGCGACGGCCGCTATGACAGCCGCCAGGGCGGCCATTACGAGGGCCGCGGTGCTGGCCCCGAGTACCGCTACTACCGCGGCCAGCGCCTGCCGCCGCAATACCGCGAGCGTCAGTACGTGGTGGAGGACTGGCGCGGTCACCATCTCTATGCACCGCCGCGTGGCTACCACTGGGTGCAGGCGGGTGGTGACTATCTGCTGGTGGCGATCGCCACCGGTCTGATCCTGCAGCTGATGCTCAGCAACTGAGCCGGGCGTTCACAAGACGCCATGCCGGTCGAGCTGCGGCTCGCGCTCCAGATCCTCCGGCAGCACGGGCAGGCGCCCCTGCCATTGGCAGGCGATGAAGCGGCAGTTGAAGCGCCACATGGGCCTGAAGGCGCTGATGACGAAGTCGATCAGATGCCGCGGCTGGCGCCACAGCCGGCCACCACAGCTGGGGCAGCGGTAGGCGTGTGGCCTGGAGGGATCGGCGTGCTGGAACTTCATGCTGCCGACTATCGCGCCGCGGCGCCGCGCAATCTGTGCGTCAGCGCACTGACGGGGCGGCTTCCAGCGCGCCTACTCGCGACACCCCAATCAAGGAATCAACATGAGCTACAGCCTTTCTTCAGCGCCCTTGCGCCAGGCCCTCTATGGCGCCGCACTCCTGCTCTGCACCGCACTGGCGGCCTGCGAGCGACCCACCGTGGTGACCGTGCCGGCCGCGGTGCAGGTGGCCGTGCCGGGCCCGCCCGGGCCGGCCGGCAGCCAGGGCAGCCAGGGCTATCAAGGCAATACCGGTAACACCGGTAGCACCGGAAGCACTGGCAATACGGGCAACACCGGCAGCCAGGGCGAGGCGGGCCAGACCGGTCAGGACGGCCAGACTGGCCAGACCGGCCGCACCGGCAAGAGCGGCGATGGCACCACGGTGATCGTGATGCCGCCGGCTTCCGCACCCAATCGTTGAGGAGATCGCCATGAGCCTCGGTACTGTCTTGTTGATCCTGCTGGTGCTGATGCTGGTGGGCGCCGTGCCCACCTGGCCGCACAGCCAGAGCTGGGGCTATTTCCCCAGCGGCGTGGTGGGGGTGATCCTGCTGGTGGTCATCGTGCTGTTCGTGACGGGCCGCCTCTAGGCCGGGGCGGCGCCATGGAAAGCAAGAACGGCGCGCGCGCGCTGCCTATGTGCGTTACCGCACGGACCGGTTTGCCGGGCTGCGCTTCAAATCTGGCGCAGCTTCTGTCATGACGGTATCCACCAAGGGGAGTGCCCGGATGATCCATCCCGACCCAGCGGTCGAGCTGCAGCGCGGCAGCCCGGTGCCGGCGAGCCGGCCCGAGCCCGCGCCTACGCCTGAGACGCAGACGCTTCCTCTGACCGCGCAGCAGGGCCTGGCACCGGCCGACCTGCCCATCATGTTGGGGGCGGTGGGCGAGCGCCTGCGCCAGCTGGCACAGGCGCCGCAGCGCGCGCCGCTGCTCGAATGCGCCGAAGCGCTGGCGCAGTTGCAGGAGGGCATGGCTCATGAGCTGCGCCGCCGGCGGCAGCTGGAGTTGACGCTGTTCGACACCCAGGTCTTTCTGGCGCAGGCGCGCGCCGATCTGGCTGGCAGCCGCGACGGTGCGCGCCGGGCCCGTCACCAGGCCCTGCACGACGGCCTCACCGAGCTGCCCAACCGGCGCTTCTTCGGCCAGCGCCTGGCCCAGGCGATCCAGGAGGCGCGGCCCGAGCAGCCCGCGGTGGCGGTGCTGTATCTGGATCTGGACGACTTCAAGCGGGTCAATGACGAGCATGGCCATGCCGTCGGCGACGAGGTGCTGAAGATCGCGGCGGCGCGGCTGCGGCGGGCGGTGCGGGCCAGCGATATGGTGAGCCGCATCGGCGGCGACGAGTTCGCCTGCCTGCGCGCCACCGATGCGGATCCGCGGCCCTTGCTGCAACTGGCCAACAAGCTCTACCAGGCGGTGTCCGCACCGATGACGGTGGGCGCGCTGAGCCTGCAGATCCGGCCCAGCATCGGCATTGCCGTGTTCCCCTTCGACGGCGCCTGCGCGGAATCCCTGCTCAAGAGTGCCGACCTGGCGATGTACACGGCCAAGCGCGCGCGCCTGGGGCATGCGTTTCACGACACCCAACCGGGCGACTAGGGCGATGCAGCGGCCTCGGCCAGCTGCGGCAGGCTCAGCTCGATCAGCGTGCCCTGGCCGGGTGCGGAGCGGATGCGCAGCCGCCCCTGCTCGGCCTCCACGCGATAGCGCATGCCCAGCAGGCCGCGCGAGGTGCCGCCCGGGTGGGCGCTGTCGAAGCCGCGGCCGTCGTCGCGCACCGAGACCTGCGCCTGCGTGCCCTGGCTGGCCAGCGTGATCCAGACCTGGCGGGCGGCGGCGTATTTGCTGATGTTGTTGATGGCCTCCTGGACCAGCCGGTACACGGCCAGCTCGGCGCGCGGGCTCAGGCGCACCGGCGCGACGCTGCAATGCACCGTGACGTTCGAGCGCGCGGCAAATTCCCGCGCCAGGATCTCCAGCGTGGCGGGCAGGCCCAGATTGCCCAGCGCCGAGGGGCGCAGGTCTTCGACGATGCGGCGCGTCAGCGCAATCACCTCGTCGAGCGACTGCACCAGATGCGCCAGCCGCTCGCTCGCCTCGGGCGCCGAGCCGCCCAGGCGCGAGCGGATGCGCGCGGCGTCCAGCTTGGCCGAGGTGAGCAGGGCACCCAGCTCGTCGTGCAGGTCGCGCGCGAGGCGCTGGCGCTCGTCCTCACGCGCCCATTGGAGGTGCTGCGCCAGATCGATCAGCTCGGCGGTGCGCTCGGCCACCATCAGATGCAGGCTGTCGTGCGCGGCCTGCTGCCGGGCCAGGCTCTGGTACAGCAGCAGCACCAGCAGGCCCAGGGCCGCCATTTGCAGCCAGGCCCAGGGCGCCAACAGCAGGCATAGCAGGGCCAGGCCCGCCAACAGGCACACAATCGGTTGTTGCTGCAGCAGCTTGATGAAGGACTTCATCCGGTGCGCGCCCGCCGCGCGTGAAAGGGGACATCGTGATACGCATTGCCATCGTCGATGATCATGCGCTGGTTCGCGCCGGCCTGCGCCAGTATTTTGCGGAGCAGGCCGACTTCCAGGTGGTGGGCGAGGCCGCCAGCGGCCGTGAGGCGATGGCGCTGCTGCGCGAGGGCGGGCTGGACGTGATGCTGCTGGACATCGGCATGCCCGAGCAGAGCGGGGTGGACACGCTGGTGGCCGTGAAGGCGCGCGCGCCGGAGCTGCCGGTGCTGATACTCAGCGGTTTCGCCGAATCGCAATACGCCACCACGCTGCTGCGCCAGGGGGCGAGCGGCTATCTGGGCAAGGACTGCGATCCCGACGAGATCGTCAAGGCGATACGCACGGTGTGCCGCGGCCGCAAATACATCTCGGCCGGGGTGGCCGAGCAGCTGGCCGAGGAATTGGGCGACAAGCATGCCGACCAGCCCGCGCATCTGCAGCTCTCAGAGCGCGAGCTGCAGGTCTTCCTGCGCCTGGCCCAGGGCGAGACGGTGGGCCATGTGGCCGAGGGCATGTCGCTGAGCGTGAAGACCATCAGCACCTACCGCACCCGGGTGATGGAGAAGATGCATCTGGCCAGCAACAGCGACCTGACCTACTACGCGCTCAAGCATGGCCTGATCCGCTGAGCTGCTGGCAATAGCGCACCAGGGCCTCGATGTCGTGCGACTTGTCGAACACCTGGGCGGCGCCCAGTGCCAGGCAGCTGCGGCGCACCTCGGGCGTGGCGTAGTTGCTCAGCACCACCAGCTTGTAGGGCGGCGGTGGGCTCTGCGTGGCGCGCAGCACGCCCAGGCCCGAGCCCTGCTTGAGGAAGATGTCCAGTATCACCAGATCGATGTCGCGGCCGTGATGGGCCAGCCAGTGCAGGGCGCTGGATTCATCGGCGGCGGCGGCCACCATCCGCAGCGGCACCAGCTCCTCCAGGGTCGCGCTCAGGCTCTCGCGTAGCAAGGGGCTGTCTTCGACGAGATAGGTGCGCAGGTTGGCCATCAAGCGCGAGTGTGCGCGCTGGGGCCAGGCCTTGCCAATGGATGCAGCGTAGGGCCGGCTGTAGGACGGCGACTACAGCACATGCCGGCCTTGGCCGCTGGGCGCGCCGCGCCGCGGCTCGCACACTGCGGAGCGTGGCGCACCGCCGCTGATCTCCCCTGGAGGGAACCATGAACAAGATGCTTCGATTGACCGCCTTGCTGGCCGGCCTGACGCTCGCCGCACAGGCGGGGGCCCAAGTCACCTTCTACGAACGCGAGGCCTTCCAGGGCCGCAGCTTCAACACCGACCAGCAGATCCGCAACCTGGAGCGCTTCGGTTTCAACGACCGTGCATCCTCGGTGGTGGTGCAGCGCGGCCGTTGGGAGGTCTGCGAAGACCGGCGCTTCGACGGACGCTGCGTGGTCTTGCGCCAGGGCCGCTATGCCTCGCTGCAGGCCATGGGGCTGAACGACCGCATCTCCTCGGTGCGCGCCGTGGAGCGCGACGCCCGCATCGACGAAGACCGCTACGCGCCGGCGCCGCTGGTGCAGCAGGACTATCGCCGCCGCGGCGGCGAGCGCCTCTATGACGCCACCGTCACCTCGGTGCGCGCGGTGGTCGGCACGCCCGAGCGGCGCTGCTGGACCGAGCGCGAGCAGATCCCGCAGGATCGTCGCGAGGCGAATGTGCCCGCGGCGCTGGCGGGTGCGGTGATCGGCGGCATCCTCGGCCACCAGATCGGCGGCGGCACCGGCAGGGACATCGCCACCGTGGGTGGTGCGGTGGCGGGTGGGGCGCTGGGCGCCAATATCGGCCGCGACCGCGATGGCCGCCCGGTGACCACGCAGAACGTGCAGCGCTGCGAGAACGTCGCCGGCGATCCGCGCCCCGAGTACTGGGACGTCAGCTATGAATTCCGCGGCCGCGACTACCGCGTGCAGATGACCTCGCCCCCGGGCTCGACCATCAGCGTCAATCGTCAGGGCGAACCGCGCGCCTGAGCCTCCGCTTTCAACCTAGGAACACCATGAACCACATCACCATGCTCAAGACCTCGCTGGCCCTGGCCACCACCCTGCTGCTGGCACCGATGGCCCAGGCCACGGCGCTCAGCAAGCTCGAATACGGCAGCGCCAAGGACAAGGTCAGCGCCGACTACAAGATCGACAAGGCCGCCTGCGCCAGCCAGGCCGGCAATGCCAAGGACGTCTGCGTCGAACAGGCGCGGGCGAAGGAAAAGATCGCCAAGCACGAGCTGGCGTACAACTACAGCGGCAAGCAGGAAGACTGGACCAAGCTGGAGGTGGCGCGCGCCGAGGCCGCCTACGCGGTGGCCAAGGAGCGTTGCGATGACCAGGCCGGCAATGCCCGCGATGTCTGCCGCAAGGAGGCCAAGGCGGTCGAGACCAAGGCCCTGGCCGACGCCAAGCTGAGCAAGCGCATCGTCGAAGCCAAGGTCGAGGCCTTGGACGAAAAGCGCGACGCCGACTACAAGGTCGCGGCCGAGAAATGCGAGGCCATGGCGGGTGACGCCAAGGCCGGCTGCATCAGCGCGGCCAAGGCCAAGTTCGGCAAGAGCTAAGTCGCCAGCGCGGCCAGGCGTTCCACGCCCACCGGTTCCTCGGCCTGCAAGGGCACGATGGCGTGGCGTGCCGCATGCTGCTGCGCCACCTTTTCAATCTGCGCGCGCTCCTTGAGGGCGCGCTGCTGCAACAGGGTGGAGTGGCAGGCGGGCGCCGCCGCCACGCTCATATTGATCACCCAGGCCCAGGGCGTGATGCCGGCGCGTTGCAGATCGGCCTGCAGCTGGGCGGCCTCCTGCACCGGCGTGTCCTCCGCCAGGGTGACGATCATGACCTTGGTGCGCGCCGGGTCCTGCAGCTGCATCATCGGCGTGGTGAAGTGGATGCCTTGTCCGCGGCCCTGCATCTGGCGCGCGATCTCGCGGTGGTAGGCGCCGGTGGCGTCCAGCAGCAGCAGGGTGTGGCCGGTGGGCGCGGTGTCCATCACCACGAACTGGCGGCCGGCCTCGCGGATGATGCGCGAGAAGGCCTGGAACACCGCGATCTCCTCGGTGCAGGGCGAGCGCAGGTCCTCCTCCAGCAGGGCGCGCCCCGGCGCGTCCAGGTTCTTGCCCTTGCTGGCCAACACCTGCTCGCGGTAGCGCAGGGTCTCGGCCTGCGGATCGATGCGGCTGACGCGCAGATGCTCGAGCTGGCCGCTGAGCGTTTCCGTCAGGTGGGCGGCCGGGTCCGAGGTGCTCAGGTGCACCGGCAGGCCGCGCTGCGCCAGCGCCACCGCCACGGCGGCGGCCAGCGTGGTCTTGCCCACGCCGCCCTTGCCCATCAGCATGATGAGGCCGTGGCCGCCGGCGGCCAGCTCGTCCACCAGTGCGGCCAGGCTGGCCGGTGGCAAGGGCGGCATTGACGCAAGGGCCGGCAGCGGCGCGTTGGCGTCGAAGAAGCTGCGCAGCGCCTCCAGGCCGACCAGATCGAAGGGCTTGAGCGGCAGCTGCTCGCAGGGCAGATCCCGCAAGGCCGCCGGCATGGCCGCCAGCGCTGCCTGCTCGCGCCGCACGATGGCGGCGGCGAGCGCGTCGCGCTCGGCCTCGGCCGCCGGCATCACGCCGTTGATGACGAGGAACTGGCGCTGCATGCCGACACGCTGCAGCTCCTCATGGGTGCGTGCCACCTCGCGCAGCGCCGAGGCCTGGGCGCGCGCCACCAGCACCAGGCGCGTGCGCGCCGGGTCGGCCAGGGCCGCCACCGCGGCGGCATATTGGGCACGCTGCTTCTCCAGCCCGGCCAGCGGCCCCAGGCAGGAGGCATCGCCCTGGCCGGCCTCCAGAAAGCTGCTCCAGGCGCCCGGCAGCTGCAGCAGGCGGATGGTGTGGCCGGTGGGCGCGGTGTCGAACAGCACATGCTCGAAGCGCTCGCTGAGCGCCGGGTCGGTGAGCAGGCCGGTGAACTCGTCGAAGGCGGCGATTTCGGTGGTGCAGGCGCCGGACAGCTGTTCCTCGATGCCCTTCACCACCTCGGTGGGCAGCACGCCGCGCACCGGGCCGACGATGCGATCGCGGTAGCCCTGGGCGGCGGCCTGCGGGTCGATCTCGATGGCCCACAGGCGCGGCACCGCCGCGATCGGCGTGATGGTGTTGCCGATGGCGAGGCCGAACACCTGGCCCACATTGGAGGCCGGATCGGTGCTGACCAGCAGCACGCGCTTGCCGGCGTCGGCCAGCTGCAGCGCCGCCGCGCAGGCCAGCGAGGTCTTGCCCACGCCGCCCTTGCCGGTGAAGAAGGCAAAGCGCGGCAGGTTTTCAAGCATCTGCATGGTGGCGGGCCTCAGGCGCAGCAGCTACCGCCGCTGCAGCAGGTGTTTTCGGGTGCGGCCAGGGGCAAGCCCAGCCACTGCGCCAGCTGCTGCCGGCTCGGATAGCGGCCCGCCAGCATCAGCTGGCCGTCCAGCAGGGTGAGGGGCAGGGCGTCCTGGCCGGCGCGTTCCAGCCAGGCCTTCACCTCGGCCTGCTGGGCGAAGGCGAGCGGCTCGCTGGCCAGGTTGAAGCGTTCGATGCGGGCGCCGGCGTTGCGCGCCCAGTCGATGTCGGCGCTGGCCTGCAGCAGCCGGGCGTCGACCTCGGCGCCGCAAACGCCGCTGCTGCAGCACAGGGCCGGGTCGTAGATCTGCAATTGGCGCATGGCGGGCTCCTCAAGCTTGTGGGGGTGGTGCAGCCAGTCTCGCCGCTGCCCGGCGCGACCGGCTTGCGGCGGATCAATAATTCCATTGTTGTGGAAATATAACGCAAGCGCGTGCCGCCGCCCCCGGTGCCTACAGATGGCGAAAGCGCTGCGCGTAGCTGCTGCCGACCGGCAGGGCCTCGGGGCGTTGCTTGAGGTTGAGGGTCAGGTGCCCGTCGCTGCCGCGGCTGAGGCTGTGGACGGCGTTCAGATTGACCACGGTGCCGCGGTGCACCTGCCAGAATACGGCCGGATCCAGCTTGGCGAGCAGCTCCTTGAGCGGCGTGCTGATGAGGGCCTCGCCGTCGACGGTGACCACCGCTACGTACTTGCTGTCGGCGCGGAAATAGCAGATGTCGTCGACCGTGATGAGGCGGATGTCGCGGCCCTGCAGCACGCTGATCCAGCGCAGCGGCTCGGCCACCGCCGGTGTGCGGGCGCGCTGCAGCAGCCCGGCCAGGTCGGCCGGGGTCTGGCCGAGGCGGTCGCGCAGGCGCTGCACCGCGCGCGCCAGGCGTGCCACGTCCAGCGGCTTGAGCAGATAGTCCACCACCCCCTCCTCGAAGGCCTGCAGCGCGTAATGGCCGAAGGCGGTGATGAAGACGATGTGGGCGCGCCGGCCGGCCAGCCTGGCCAGCTCCAGGCCGCTGAGGCCGGGCAGTTCCACGTCGAGAAACAGCACCTCGGGCGCCTGCTGCTCGATGGCGCGGTAGGCGGCATGGCCGTCATGGGCGAGGGCGCAGATCTCCAGCTCCGGCCAGACGCGCGCCAGCTCCTCGCGCAGCTCCGCGCAGAGCAGGGCTTCGTCCTCAGCGATGAGTGCGCGCGTCATGCTGCAAGGGTAGTTCGAGTTCCAGGGCGCTGCCCGGGCCCGGCAGCAGGCGCAGGCGGCCGGCCTGGGCGTAGAGGCCGGCCAGGCGCTCGCGCAGCTCCTGCAGCGCCGGTTCGCCATGGGTGGCGCCGCCCGCGGTCGCCAGGTGGATGCGCAGCCCCGCGCCGGCGGGTGCGGCGCTCAGCGCATAGTCCTGACCGTGCCCCACGGCGCCTTCCAGCGCGCGCAGCATGGGCAGCAGCAGCATCGGCGCCAGCGCGATGCCGGCGTCGGCCTGCGCGAGCGTCACGCGCAGGCGCAGGCCCGCGCTGACTCGCGCATAGGCTTGCAGCAGGGCGCATTCGCGCCCCAGCGTGCTGAGCCCGGCATCAGCGCCGGGCAGCAGGGCGCGCAGCAGCTCGTTCAGGTCGGCCAGCAGGGCATCGGCGGCGGCGGCATCGTGGCGCGACAGGTCCAGGATGCGGCGCAGCGCGTGGAACAGCAAGGCGGGCTCGATGCGCGCCTGCAGCGCCAGCAGGCGCTGCAACTGCAACTGCCGCGCCTGTTGCGCGCGCTCGAGTTCGGCGGCACGCAGCCGCGCCAGCGCCTGCCCGGCCTGGCGCGCATGGGCATAGGCGGTCACGCCCATGGCGTGCAACATGGCCACGGCCAGCGCCAGCCAGGCGTTGCGTGTCTGGGTCGAGAGCGCGCCCGCCCAGATGCTCAGCTGCAGCGCCCAGCCGCCCCAGCTGCCCAGCAGCGCCACCGCCAGCACCGCCAGCCCATAGGCCCGCCAACCGGCGGCGCCGCGATCCACCGCGCGGTCGGCCAGGCGCACCGCCAGCACCAGCGGCAGGCCGAACAGCAGCACGTAGTGCAGCAGGGCCGAGGGGTAATGCTTGTCGGCCTCGATGGGCCACAGCAGCATGCTGCCGCCCGGGCCCAGCGCGATATGCGCCAGGCCGATGGCAAGGCCCAGCAGGCTGTGCCGCCAGCGCCAGCTGTGCAGCACCTCGGCCAGGGCGGCCAGGGCCGCCGCGCCCGGCAGGGCGGCGCGCAGCGCCCGCATCACGCCCCCACCCCGGGCAAGGTGACGGTGGCGCACAGGCCCCGCGGCTCGTTCAGGCGCAGCGACAGGCCGGCGCGGGCGCCATAGAGGGCGCGCAGCCGCGCCCGGATGTTTGCCAGCCCCATGCCGTGGCCGCTGCCCTCGCCCATGCCGCGGCCGGTGTCGGCCACGGTGAGGGTCAGCACGCCCTCGGCCTGGCTGGCGCCGATCTGGATCAGCCCGCCCTCGGCGAGCGGCTGCAAGCCGTGCTTGAGCGCGTTCTCGACCAGGGTCAGCAGCAGCATGGCCGGCACCCTGGCCTGGGCCAGGCCGGCGGGCACGGCGATCTCATAGCGCAGCCGCGCGCCCATGCGCACGCCCTGCACGGCCAGGTAGGCGCGCACCAGTTCGGCCTCGCTGGCCAGCGTCTGGTCCTGCTCGCGCAGCTGCGGCAAGGCCTGCTCCAGATAGCGCAGCAGGTCGGCCAGCATGGTGGCGGCGGCGGCCGGCTCGGTGCGCAGCAGGCGCCGCACATTGGCCAGGGTGTTGAAGAGGAAATGCGGTTCGATCTGCGCTTGCAGCAGCTGGGCCTGCGCGGCGTCCAGCTCGGCCGCCAGCCTGAGCCGGCGCAGGCCGGCCGCATGCAGGGCGGCGGCGGCGTTGCGGCTGCGCGCCAGGCATTCGCTCAGCCCCACGAACAAGAGGGCGAATTGCAGCTGCCGGGCCAGCATGACGGGAACCCAGTCGGCCGGGAATACGCCGCTGCGGCATTGGTGCAAGACGGGCTCGACGCCCAGCAGCCGCTGGCCAGGGCAGAAGCCCGCCACGAACAGCGCCCAGCCGACCGCGGTGTTGGCCAGCACCAGCGCGCCCAGGCCCGTCCAGCGCCGCCAGCCGCGCGCCGGCAGGCGGTGCTGGCCCAGCGCGGTGAGCAGCAGCATGGCCGCGTAGATGCAGAGCTGCAGCAGGCCCATGGACCAGAAGGTGGCGTTGAGCTGCGCGATGCTTGCCGCGTGGTCCCACTGCAGGCGCCCCAGCACCGCCAGCACGGCGGCCGCCAGCCCCAGGCCCAGGCAGATCAGCGCGCCGCGTCCGATCTGGCGGAGGAGGCTGGTCCGCGGCGGCATGGCGGCAGTTTCCACGGCGAGGCTCCTTTGTGCGGCGGCGCCGCCCGCACCATCATCGACCCGCCGCGGCGGCTTTGGCAAGCGCGCCACCGGGCCCGCTCGGCTCAGGGCAGGCTCAGCACTGCGAGGCGCTGCGGCGCGGCCTGCTCGGTGGCCTGTTCGAAGCGGATCGCGAAGGCGAACGACTCCTCGCGGCCGCCATTGCTGCAATGCAGGGCCCGCACCGCGCGGCGGATCTGGCTGGCGTACTGGCGCGGCCCGCCGCTGGGCGTGACGTTGCGCACGCGGTCGCCGCCCAGCCTGAACTCCACCCTCACCAGGCCCTCCTGGCCCAGCATGCGCACGGTCTCGGCCAGCGAGTGCTCCAGCGCCTCGGCGATGCCGGGGCAGGCGATGTGCACATCGTGGCGCATGCTGACCGACTGGCCGCCGCTGACCTCGACGCGCTGCAGCCCTGCCGGCGCGCTGGCCGGCAGGGCTTCGCTGCCCTGGGCGCCGGCCGCCGTGCTGGCGCCGCACACGAGCATGGCGACAAGCCATGCGGTCTTGGCTGGGAACATGCTGCTCATGGCGGTCTCCTGCTGATGGCCATGGAGACAGGCTAGTGCCCGCGATCCGGCCTTCCCAGCGCCACCGGACGGGCGCCGCCATCGGCCCGGCGAAGCCCGTATTTCGGCCGACGGATGCCCGCCGGCCCGGTTTTTTTGCTTATACTTCCACAAAACTGGAAAGATAAAACAATGGACGAAGCCCAGATCATCCGTGCCCTCGCCGCGCTGGCGCAAAGCCACCGGCTCAAGGTGTTCCGCCTGCTGGTGGTGGCGGGGCAGGAGGGGCTCACGCCCGGCGCGCTGGCCGAGGCGCTGGAGCTGCCGGCCGCCACACTGTCCTTCCACCTCAAGGAACTGGCCAATGCCGGCCTGGTGAGCCAGGAGCGGCTGGGCCGCAACCTGGTCTACCGCGCCGCCTTCGAGCAGATGAACGCGCTGCTGGCCTATCTGACCGAGAACTGCTGTCAGGGCGAGGCCTGCCTCAGCCCTGAAATCCGGACTGCCACCAAGTCCTGCGCCTGCTGAAACAACGACGCCCGCATCGACCATGACCACCCACGTACTGATTCTCTGCACCCACAACTCCGCCCGCAGCGTGCTCGCCGAGGGCATGCTCAACCATCTGGCCGCCAGGCTGGGCCAGGATGTGCGCGCCCACAGCGCCGGCAGCGCGCCCAGCGGCCGCCTCAACCCCTTCGCGCTGGAGGCGCTGAGCCAGGCCGGCGTCGAGGTGGCGGGCTACCGCAGCAAGAGCTGGGACGAATTCACCACGCCGGACGCGCCGCCGCTGTCCATCGTCATCACCGTCTGCGACAGCGCCGCGGCCGAGGCCTGCCCGGTGTTCTTCGGCGCGAATCGGGATGGCGGGCAGCCGGTCAAGGTGCACTGGGGCTACCCCGACCCGTCGAATGCCGAGGGCGGCGACGCCGGCAAGCAGCGCGCCTTCGAGCTGACGCGCCAGGCGATCGGCTACCGCATGCTGCAGCTGCTGGCGCTGCCGCTCGCCAGCCTGAGCCCGGCCGAGCTGAAGGCCGCGCTCGAGCAGATCGCGAAGAGCTGAGCATGACGGTCCCTTTTTCCCGAAAGCTCTTGGCCGAAACCCTGGGCACGGCCCTGCTGCTGGCGGTGGTGATCGGCTCGGGCATCATGGCCGAGCGCCTGGCCGGCGGCAATGTGGCGATCGCGCTGCTCGCCAACACCCTGGCCACGGTGGGCGGGCTCTATGTGCTGATCGAGCTGCTCGGCCCGCTCAGCGGCGCCCATTTCAACCCGGCCGTCTCGCTGGTGATGGCGCTGCGCGGCGCCTTGCCGCG
Source organism: Paucibacter sediminis (assembly GCF_030254645.1). NCBI lineage: Bacteria > Pseudomonadati > Pseudomonadota > Betaproteobacteria > Burkholderiales > Sphaerotilaceae > Roseateles > Paucibacter sediminis. The sequence continues at coordinate 28,890 of NZ_CP116346.1, read as the reverse complement.
CGGCCAGCTGCTGCCCTATGTGGCGGCGCAGCTGCTGGGTGCCATGCTGGGCGCCTGGCTGGCGCATGCGATGTTCGAGATGCCGGTCCTGCAGTTCTCCGCCAAGCTGCGCGGCGGCCAGGGCCAGTGGATCGCGGAAGGCGTGGCGACCTTCGGCCTGCTGCTGGTGATCCTGCGCGCACCGGCCGAGCGGGTGGCGGCGATGGTGGCCTGCTATATCGGCGCGGCCTACTGGTTCACCGCCTCCACCTCCTTCGCCAACCCAGCCGCGGTGTTCGGCCGCCTCTTCAGCGACAGCTTTGCCGGCATCGCCCCGGCCAGCGCGCCGGGCTTTGTGCTGGCCGAGCTGGCCGGTGCCGGGCTGGCGCTGGGCGTGCATCGCCTGCTGGGGGCGCAGCGGGCCTGAGGGCGGCCGGCATGCGACGGGGCCCGGCCCCGTTTCTTTGAGCCAAGTAGTTGCTATTGACAACCTCTAAAGCGAAGCCTATCGTGCGTTTCACTAGTTGCTATACACCACCAGTTGCGCCGCCCTATGAATGCCAAGAACGCCGCGCCCGGCAGCCTGCTGCGCGAAGTGGCGCGCCTGTACACGCGCGCCCAGCGCGTCGTCGCCGATTGCTGCCGCACCACCAGCACCCAGTGCCATCTGCTCACCGAGCTGGCGCGTTCCGGCCCGCTGCCGCTCTCGGAACTCGGCACCCGCCTGAGCCTGGAGAAGAGCTGGGTGTCGCGTGCGGTGGAGGGCATGGCCGCGCGTGGCTGGGTGAGCAAGGAGCCGAACCCGAGCGACGCAAGGAGCTGGCTCGTCACGCTCACCGCCGACGGCGAACGCACCACGCGTGAACTGAACAAGACCCTCGACACCCATGCCGAAGACCTGCTGGGCGCGCTCGACGAGCGCGAGCGGGCGGCGGTGGAGAGTTCCCTGCTCTTGCTCTTGAAGGCCCTGCAGGCGGATACCGCAGCCAATTGCTGCCTGCCGCCCACGGCCAAGAAGGAATCGACATCATGTCCCTGACGAATCAATCGAATGCAGCGCTGCCGGTGGCGGTGCTGGGGGCCGGCCCGGTGGGGCTGGCCGCGGTGGCGCAGCTGATCGCGCGCGGCCTGCCCTTTGTGGCGCTGGAGGCCGCGCCGAGCGTGGGCGCGCATCTGCTGGACTACGGCCATGTGCGCCTGTTCTCGCCCTGGCGCTACAACATCGATGCCCAGATGGCCAGGCAGCTGGCCGCCAGCGGCTGGCAGGCGCCCGACGCCGAGGCCCTGCCGCTGGCGGGCGAGGTGGTGGAGCGCGTGCTCAAGCCCTTTGCCGCCCTGCCCGAGGTGGCGCGCGGCCTGCGCCTCAACACCCGCGTGACGGCCATCAGCCGCGAGGGTTTCGACAAGGTCAAGAGCGCCGGCCGCGAGCACGCGCCCTTCGTGATCCGCGCCGAGCAGGGCGGCCGGCCGCTGGAGATCCGCGCCCGCGCGGTGATCGATGCCACCGGCACCTGGGGCCAGCCCAACCCGCTGGGCGCCGGCGGCCTGCCGGCGCTGGGCGAGGCCGCGGCGGCGGCGCAGATCCACTACGGCATTCCCGATGTGCTGGGTACGCAGTGTGCGCGTTATGCCGGCAAACGCACCCTGGTGGTGGGGGCCGGGCACTCGGCCGCCAATGCCTTGCTGGCGCTGGCCGAACTGGCGCAGCAGGTGCCGGGCACGCGCCTGGCCTGGGGCGTGCGCTCGCCCGCGCTGAAACGCGTGTTCGGCGGCGGTGCGGCCGACGCGCTGCCGGCGCGCGGCCAGCTGGGCACGGCGCTGCAGGCGCTGCAGGCCAGCGGCGCGCTGGAGTTCATCAGCGGGCTGCGCATCGCCGAGCTGCGCCGGGTGGAGGGCAAGCTCAGCGTGCTGGGCAGCCAGGCGCAGGGCGGGGCGCTGCAGCTGGACGGTTTCGACGAGATCATCTGCGCCACCGGGCAGCGCCCCGACCTGCGCCTGGCCAGCGAGCTGCGCGTCAGGCTGGACCCCTGGCTGGAATCGACCGCGGCGCTGGGCCCGCTGATCGACCCGAACCTGCACAGCTGCGGCACGGTGCGCCCGCATGGGCACCGCGAGCTGGCCCATCCCGAGCCCGGCCTCTACACCCTGGGCGTGAAGAGCTATGGCCGCGCGCCCACCTTCCTGATGGCCACCGGCTTCGAGCAGGCGCGCTCGGTGGTGGCGGCGCTGGCAGGGGACTTCGAGGCCGCCGACCGGGTGGAGCTGGACCTGCCGGAAACCGGCGTCTGCAGCGCGGGCGAGGCGCCGCCCTCGTCATCGGCAGCAGCCACGGCGCCGGCGCAATCCTGCTGCGCTGCGGCGCCCAAGGCCGCTGCGGCGCGCTGCTGTGGCTGAGCCGCCGGCCGCGGCCCGCAGCGCCACGGTGCTGAGCCTGGGCGCGGCCCAGACCCTGGCCTGGGCCTCGTCCTACTACCTGCCCGCGATGCTGGCCACGCCGATGTCGCGCGCGCTGGGCGTGACGCCGGCCACGGTGTTCGCGGCCTTCTCGCTGGCCCTGGTGGTATCGGCCCTGCTGGGGCCCTGGGCCGGCCGTGCCATCGACCGCCGCGGCGGCCGGCCGGTGCTGATGGCCACCAGCGTGCTGTTCGCGCTGGGCCTGGCGGCGCTGGGGCTGGCGCAGGGCGCGGCGGGCCTGTTCGCCGCCTGGCTGCTGCTGGGCCTGGCGATGGGCGCGGGCCTGTACGAGGCCGCGTTCGCGGCGCTGGTGCGGCTGTACGGCCAGGGGGCGCGCAATGCCATCACCGGCATCACCCTGATCGCCGGCTTTGCCAGCACCCTGGGCTGGCCGCTCAGCACGCTGATGGAGCAGCTGTGGGGCTGGCGCGGCGCCTGCTTTGGCTGGGCGGCCCTGCATCTGCTGATCGGCCTGCCCCTGAATGCCTGGCTGCCCGCAGTGGCGTCGCCGGCGAGCGAGCAGGGCACGCGGGCGGAGGGCGCAAGCGCTGCCGAGCCGGCAGGCGCCGGCCTGCGCACCGCGGCCCTGCTGGCCCTGGTGTTCGCCATCGCCGGTTTCATCAGCACCGCCATGGCGGCGCACCTGCCGCGGCTGTTGCAGGCCAGCGGCAGCACCCTGGCCGCGGCGGTGGCGGTGGGCGCGCTGATCGGCCCGGCCCAGGTGGGCGCGCGGCTGCTGGAATATGGCCTGCTGCGCCGCGTCCATCCGCTCTGGGTGGCGCGGCTGGCGGCCGCCCTGCATCCGCTCGGTGCGATCGCGCTGGCCGTCTTCGGTGCGCCGCTGGCCGCGCTGTTCGGCCTGCTGCACGGCGGCGGCAACGGCATCCTCACCATCGTCAAGGGCACCTTGCCGCTGGCGCTGTTCGGGCCGCAGGGCTATGGCCGGCGGCAGGGCCTGATGATGGCGCCGGCGCGCGTGGCACAGGCGCTCGCGCCCTGGCTGTTCGGTCTGTGCCTGGACGCCTGGGGCGCGGCCGCGCTGTGGCTGTCGGCCGGGCTGGGCCTGCTGGCCACCGCGGCCCTGCTGCTGCTCAGGGCTGGTGGCTCCAGGTCCCCGCCACCCTGATCTCGGTGCGCACGGAATTGGCGAGGTAGCAGCTCTCATGCGCCTCGTGGTGCAGGCGCGCCAGCTCGGCATCGCTGGGGGCCTTGCTGCCGCTGAAGGCGATGGCGGGCTTGAGCGTCACATCGGTCATGACTTCCTTGCCGGCGGTGTTGTGCGCCATCAGGCCCTCGGCGGCATCGCGGTAGCTGTCCACCACATAGCCGTCGCGCGCCGCCAGGCTCAGGAACCACAGCATGTGGCAGCTGGAGAGCGCGGCCACATAGGCTTCCTCGGGGTCGACGGCGCTGGCGTCGGAGAAGGGCAGGCGCACCACCTGGGGCGAGCTGGAGGCGGGCACGATGGCACCGCCATCGAAGCTCCAGCGGTGCGCGCGCGAGTAGCGGTTGTCGTTGAAGCGCGCCTCCGCGGCGCGCTGCCATTCGACCAGGGCGGTGTAGTGCGACATCAGGCGGCCTTCTGCTCAGCGGCCCCGAGCATGCGGTCCAGCGCCTGCGCCAGCGTCGCCACGCTGCGCTCGGGCGCGTGCAGCTTGTCGAGGCCGAACAGGCCGATGCGGAAGCTCTTGAAGTCCGCCCCCTCGTCGCATTGCAGCGGCACGCCGGCGGCGCTCTGGATGCCCTCGGCGAGGAAGGACTTGCCGTTGTGCAGGCCGTCCAGCGTGGTGTAGCTCACCACCACGCCCGGCGCCTGATAGCCCGCCGCGGCCACGCTGGCAAAGCCGCGCGACTCCAGCAGCGCGCGCACCTGGCGGCCCAGCGCCAGCTGCTCCTGGCGCAGGCGCTCGAAGCCATAGGCACGCGTCTCCAGCATCACGTCGCGCGTGGCGGTCAGCGCATCGGTGGGCATGGTGGCGTGGTAGGCATGGCCGCCGCCCTCATAGGCCTCCATGATCTGCAGCCATTTCTTCAGATCCATCGCGAAGCTCGAGCTGGTGGTGGTGGCGATGGCGGCATGGGCGCGCTCGCTCAGCATCACGAAGGCGCAGCAGGGCGAGCCGCTCCAGCCCTTTTGCGGCGCGCTGATCAGCACGTCGACGCCTGTGGCCTGCATGTCGACCCAGAGCGCACCCGAGGCGATGCAGTCCAGCACGAACAGCGCGCCCACCGCGTGGGCCGCGTCGGCCACCGCGCGCAGGTAGTCGTCGGGCAAGAGCATGCCGGCGGCGGTCTCCACATGCGGGGCGAACACCAGCGCGGGGCGCTGGGCCTGGATGGTGGCCACCACCTCGTCGTTCGGGGCTGGTGCGAACGGCGCCTGCGCGCCCGGCGCGGCGCGGCGCGCCTTCAGCACCAGCTGCTCGGCGGGGATCTGGCCGGCCTCGAAAATCTGCGTCCAGCGGTAGCTGAACCAGCCATTGCGCAGCACCAGGGTCTTCTTGCCATGCGCAAACTGGCGCGCCACCGCTTCCATGCCGAAGCTGCCGCTGCCCGGCACCACGATGGCCGAACGCGCCCGGTAGACCTCCTTCAGCACGGCCGAGATGTCGCGCATCACGCCCTGGAATTTCTGCGACATATGGTTCAGCGCGCGGTCGGTGAACACGACGGAATATTCCAGCAGGCCGTCGGGATCGACCTGGGGCAGCAGTCCGGGCATGGCAACTCCTTCTTTATGGGCAATCGGCTTGCCGGTCAGCTTAGCATCGCCTCAAGAACCTCAGTGCCCGCCGCCCAGGTAGGCGGCCTTCACCGCCGGGTCGTCGCGCAGCTGGTGCGCCGGCCCGTGCAGCGAGATGCGGCCGTTCTCCAGCACATAGCCGTAGTCGGCCACGCCCAGCGCGGCGGCGGCGAACTGCTCCACCAGCAGCATGGTCACGCCCTCGCTCTTGAGCCTGGAGATGATGCGGAACACCTCCTCCACCAGGATGGGCGCCAGGCCCATCGAGGGCTCGTCCAGCAGCACCACCTCGGGGTTGAGCATGGTGGCGCGCGCCATCGCCAGCATCTGCTGCTCGCCGCCCGAGAGCGTGCCGGCCAGCTGCATGCGGCGTTCCTTGAGGCGCGGGAACAGCTCCATGGCGCGCTGCAGATCGGCCTCCACATCGCCGCGCGGGCGCGCGCCGGTGTAGCGCGGGAAGGCACCCAGGCGCAGGTTGTCGGTCACCGTCATGGTGGCGAACACGCGCCGGCCCTCGGGCGAATGGGCCAGGCCCTGGCGCGCGATGGTGTAGGACTCCTGGCCGTCGATGCGCTTGCCGTTCAGGCTGATCTCGCCCGCGGTGGGCGCGATCATGCCGGAGATGGCGCGCATGGTGGTGGTCTTGCCGGCGCCGTTGGAGCCGATCAGGGTTACGACCTTGCCCTTGGGCACGTCCATGGAAATGCCGTGCAGCACTTGCACCTTGCCGTAGCCGGCGCTGAGGTTCTTGATGGTCAACATGGCTGTGTGTCCCTCAGGCCGCCTGGCCGCCCAGGTAGGCTTCGATCACTTTTTCATCCGCCTGCACCGCGGCGGGCAGGCCCTCGGCGATCTTCTGGCCGAAGTCCAGCACCGAGACGGTGTCGCACAAGCTCATCACCACGTCCATATGGTGCTCGATCAGGATCACGGTGACGCCGTGCTCGCGGATCTTCTGGATGATGGCCAGCAGCTCCTTGATGTCGGGCGCGGTGAGGCCGGCGGCGGGCTCGTCGAGCAGCAGCAGCTGCGGGTCGAGCGCCAGCGCGCGGGCGATCTCGAGCAGGCGCTGCTTGCCATAGGGCAGGTTGCGCGCCTCCTCGCCGGCCAACTGCTCCAGGCCGACGAAGCGCAAGAGGCCGAAGGCGCGCGCGCTGGCCTGGTGGTTCTCGCGCAGATAGCGCGGCAGATGCAGGGCGACGTCGAGCAGATTGCTGCGGAAGCTGTGGTGCAGGCCCACCAGCACGTTCTGCAGCGCCGTCATCTCGCCGAACAGCTGCACGTTCTGGAAGGTGCGCGCAATGCCGGAGAGCGCGATGTCGGACGAGGTGCGGCCGGCCAGTGCCGCGCCGGCAAAGCTCACCGCGCCCGCGGTGGGCACATAGATGCCGGTGAGCACATTCATCATGGTGCTCTTGCCCGAACCATTGGGTCCGATCAGGCCGTGGATGCTGCCGCGCTTGATGGAGAGATCCACCTCGTTGAGCGCCTTCAGGCCGCCGAACTGCATCAGCACCTTGCTGGCCTCCAGCAGGGTGGCGCCCTGGCTGGTCGCGCCGCCGGCCTTGCTGAGCGCATCGGCGCCGGCGGGCAACTGGGCCGCGGTGTCGGCGTCGCTGGCCGCATGGCCGCGCAGATTGAGGGCGTTGCGCACGAAGCCGACGATGCCGTCCTGCAGGTAGTAGACGACGAACAGCGTGATCAGGCCGAACACCGAGAGGCGCCAGTCCGTCATGGTCTGCAGCTTGAACGAGAGGCCCGCCAGCGCCACGCTGCCCACCACCGGGATCAGGGCGGCCTGCAGGCTGGACTTGCCGCGCTTGAGCGCCACCGCCGACGCCACGGCCACGATCAGCGCCAGCAGCACCGAGACGATGCGGAACATCTCCAGGTCGTCCAGCAGCTTGGGCAGCATCACGATGATGGCCGCGCCCAGCAGCGCGCCGGTGCGGGTCTTGCGGCCGCCCATGATGATGGCCAGCAGGAACAGCACGGTCTGCTCGAAGTTGTAGGTGTTGGGCGAGATGTACTGCTCGGAGTAGGCGTACAGCGCACCGGCCAGCCCGGCCAGGCCGGCGCTGATGACGAAGGCATAGACCTTGTAGCGGTAGACCGAGACGCCCATGCAGTCCGACGCCACCGGGCTGCCGCGCAGCGCCTCGAAGGCACGCCCCAGGTGCGAGCGCAGCACGCGGTGCACGAACACCAGCGAGGCCAGCAGCATGGCCGCCACCACCCAGTAGAACTCGGTCTCGTCGAGCTGGTGGCCGAACAGGCTGGGCTTGGTGAGCGTGATGCCCATCGGCCCCTCGGTGAGGAAGCTCATCTCGTTGATGAGGATCTGGATGATGGTGCCGAAGGCCAGCGTCACCATCGCCAGATAGGGGCCGGTGACGCGCAGCGCCGGCAGCGCCAGCAGCGCGCCGAAGGCGGCGGTGAGCGCGATCGCGGCCGGCAGGGTGAGCCAGATCGAGGCGCCCAGCTTGAGCACCAGCACGCCGGCGGTATAGGCGCCGATGCCGAACAGGCCGGCATGGCCCAGCGAGACCTGGCCGGTGTAGCCCACCACGATGTCCAGGCCGAACAGCACGATCGCATAGATCATGATGGTCTCGACCAGGTGGATGTAGTAGGGGTTGCCGGAGGCGAGCGGAAAGGCCGCGAGGGCGGCGATGGCCAGGCCGGCGGCGATGAGGAATTTCGGTTTCATCTGCTCAGACCTTCTTGATCGCAGTCTTGCCGAACAGGCCGGCCGGCTTCAGCGCCAGCACGATCAGCAGCAGCACCAGGCCCGGCACGTCCTTGTAGCCGGTGGAGATGTAGAAGCCGGTGGTGGTCTCGGCCACGCCCAGGATCACGCCACCCACGACGATGCCCATGCCGCTGGTGAGGCCGCCGATGATGGCCACCGCAAAGGCCTTCAGGCCCAGCACCGAGCCCATGGTGGCGCCGGTGAGCGTGAGCGGCGCGATCAGCACGCCGGCAAAGGCGGCGGTGAGCGAGGACAGGGCGTAGGAGAAAGTGATCACCAGGCCGGTGTTGATGCCCATCAGCTTGGCGGCGTCGCGGTCGTTGAAGGTGGCGACCACCGCCTTGCCGTAGATCGAGCGGCGGTTGAAGAACTCCACCGACAGCATCATCAGCAGCGCGCCCACCACGACCAGCACCTCCATCGGCAGGATGTTGGCGCCGAGGAAATGCATCGGCGCCTCGGGCAGGGGCGAGGGGAACTTGAGATCGTCGCGGCCCCAGACGTTCTCGGCCACGTTCTTGAAGATGATGCCCAGCGCGATGGTGGACATGATCCAGCCGAACTCCGATTTCATCTTGATGGCCGGGCGCACGCCGATGCGTTCCACCACCGCGCCCTGGATGGCGCCGAACAGGCACACCAGCGGAATCATCAGCCAGTAGTTGATGCCGAAGCCGACCGCCGACAGGCCCACCAGGGCGCCCAGCATGAGGGCCTCGCCCTGGCCGAAGTTCAGGGTGTCGGAAGTGGCGAAGGTGAGCTGGTAGCCGAAGGCGATGACGGCGTAAATCATGCCCAGGGCGATGCCGCTGAACACCAGTTGGGTGAGGATTTGCATGGCGTGTCCCGCAAAACGGCCCGGACCCTGGGGGCCCGGGCGTGGAGGCTTACTTCTTGACCGTCAGCGCACCCTTGGCGTTGACATCCTTGACGCGCACTTCCGAGGCCTTCTTGAAATCGGCCTCGTAGGCATAGACCACGCGCTGGCCCTTGACCTCGCCGAACACCGGGATGTTGGCGGTGATGGCCTCATGGTCGCCCTTGGAGAAGGGCTTGTTGTAGGTCGTCACCACGCCCTCCACCGGCGTCTTCAGGTCCTCCAGCGCGGCCTTGATCTTCGGACCCTCGGTGCCGCCGGCCTGCTTGATGGCCGCGGCCAGCAGGTAGACCGAGTCGTAGCCCTGCGCCGCCGAGACGGGCGAGTCGATGCGCGCGTTCTTCGGGTTGAAGGTCTTCAGGTAGCTGATGATGAAGCTCTGGCGCTTGGGCGTGGTGGGTTCCTGGATGAAGGTCTGCGGCATGCGCGCGCCCTCGCCGCCGGGGCCGGCGTTGTCGATGTAGTTGGCCATCGAGAGCGTCCAGCTGCCCACCATCGGCACCTTCCAGCCCAGCTTGGTCATGCCGTTGGCGATCTGCGCCAGCTCGGGGCCGATCGCATAGGTCAGGATCGCCTCGGCGCCGGCCTCCTTGGCCTTGAGCAGCTGGGCCGTCATGTCGACGTCCTTGATGTTGAACTTCTCCACCGCCACCGGCTTCACGCCCTTGAGCTCCAGCGCCTTCTCGAGGTCGGCGCGGCCCAGCTGGCCGTAGTTGGTGGAGTCGGCCAGGATCGCCACCTTCTTGAAGCCGCGGCGGGTGATGGCCTCGTCCACGATCATCGGGGCCTGGATGCTGTCGTGCGCGGCGTTGCGGAAGATGTAGTTCTCGGGCTGGTCATCGAACTGGTGCGTCACCAGCGAGCCGGTGGCGACGTTGTTCATCACCGGGATCTTGGCCTGCTGGTAGAAGCGCTGCGAGGCCAGCGCCACGCCGGTGTTGATGAAGCCCACCGTGGCGGCGACCTTCTCCTTGTTGATCAGCTCCTGGGCGATCTGCACGCCGCGCTCGTTCTTGGCCTCGTCGTCGCGCTCCACCAGCAGCAGCTGGCGGCCCAGCACGCCGCCGGCCTTGTTGATCTCCTCGGCGGCCAGACGCACGCCGTCGCGCATGCTCACGCCCATCGACGAGGAGCCGCCGGTGAAGGGCCCGGACACGCCGATCTTGATCGGTTCGGCGGCGTGGGCCAGGTGCATGGAGAGGGCCAGCGTCAGCGCGGCCAGTGCGGGGGTGTGGTGTTTCATGGTCGCCTCGTCGGGAAGAGTGGGAGGGTGCGAAGAAAACGGCGCTCGGCATGCGCGCGCGGGCCGGCCTGGGACCGGCGCCGCCGCGTCGCCGCGCTGCTCCGAACAATGCCAGAGCGCATCGGCGCCGGCGTGCGTGGCACCACGTACAGGTAAGTACCGGGAAGCTGTCACCCAGGTGACGCGAGCGGGCTCAGCGGCCGGTCTGGGCCCGGGCCGGCGGCGGCAATTCCAGCCAGATGGCGCGCTCGCGCCATTGCTGGCGCCAGGCCGGGAAGGCCGCGGCCGGCATCGGCCTTGCGATGCCATAGCCCTGGGCCAGGCGGCAGCCCAGCTGGCGCAGCAGGGCACCATGCTCCAGGGTCTCGACGCCCTCGGCGATGACCTTGCGCTGGAACACCGCGGCGAGCCGGATCACGCCCTCCACGATGCCCAGGTCGTCGGGGTCGCTGAGCATGTCGCGCACAAAGCTCTGGTCGATCTTGAGCGTGTCGACCGGCAGCTTGCGCAGATAGGTGAGCGAGGAATAGCCGGTGCCGAAATCGTCCAGCGCAAAGTGCACGCCCAGTTCGCGGCAGCGCTGCAGGATGGCGATGGCCTGCTCCATGTCGCCGATCTCGGCGGTTTCCAGCACCTCCAGCTCCAGCTGCGAGGGCGGCAGCTGCGGATGCGCGGCCAGCGCGCTACGGAGGTCATCGAAGAAGCTGGGCTGCAGCAGGTGGTTGGCGCTGATGTTGGCGCTGACCTTGACGGCCTCGCCGGCCTGCTGCCAGGCCGCCGCCTGGGCCACCGCGGCGCGCAGCACCCAGGCCCCGAAGGCGCCCTCCAGATCGCTGCCATGGATGTGCGGCAGGAACTCGGCCGGCGCGATCATGGGCGCGCCCGGCGGCAGCCAGCGTATCAGGGCCTCGACGCCGATCACCTCGCCGGTCTGCAGGTCGACCTTGGGCTGGTAGTAGAGCGCGAACTCCTCATGCTCCAGCGCGTGGCGCAGTCGCTCCAGCGTCTGCCGGTGCGTCTGCGCCTTGCGATCGCTGTCGGGGTCGAAGAGCTGGTAACGGTTCTTGCCCGCCTCCTTGGCGCGCACCATGGTCTGGTCGGCGTGGCGCAGCAAGGTGTCGGCGTCGACGTTGTCGGCCGGGTAGAGGCTCACGCCGATGCTGGCGCTGGTGTGGATGCGGTGCGGCCCGATCTGCACCGGCCTTGCCACGGCCAGCAGCACGCGGTCCAGGATCAGCGTGCATTCCTCGGGCGAGCCGATGTCGGAGAGCAGCAGTACGAACTCGTCGCCGCCCAGGCGCGCCAGCGTGTCGTCGGCGCGCATCACGGCGCGCAGCTGGGCCGCCACGCTGATCAGCAGCTGGTCGCCCACAGCATGGCCGAACTGGTCGTTGACGGCCTTGAAGCCGTCCAGGTCGAGGAAGCAGACGGCGCTAGACTTGCCGCTGCGCGCGCAATGCTGGATGGCCTGGCGCAGCCGGTCGGCGAGCAGGCGGCGGTTGGGCGTGCCGGTGAGCACGTCGTAATGGGCCACGCGGTCTAGCTCGGCCTCATGGGCCTTGAGCTGGCTGATGTCGGAGAAGGCGCCGATGTAGTGCCTCACCTGGCCGTCGGCGTCGCGCACCACCGAGATCGATAGCAGCTCGGCATAGACCTCGCCGTTCTTGCGCCGGTTCCAGATTTCGCCGCGCCAGAAGTCGTGGCGCTGCACCTCGTCCCAGAGCGCCTCGTAGAACTTCGGGCCATGCCGGCCCGAGGCCAGCAGCCTGGGTGAATGGCCCACCGCTTCGAGCGCGCTGTAGCCGGTGATGCGGCTGAAGGCCGGATTGACCTTGGTGATGAGCCGGGCCGGGCTGACGATCATGATGCCCTCGTGGCTGCCCTCGAACACCACCAGGGCCTGCTGCTGCTCCAGCTCGTGGCGCTTGCGCTCGTTGACGTCGGTATGGGTGCCCGAGAACATCAGCGGCCGGCCCTGTGCATCGCGCTCGACGATGCGCCCGCGCGAGAGCACCCAGCGCCAGTCGCCCGACTTGGCCTTGCAGCGTATCTCCACCTCGTGCAGGGGCGAGGCGCCGCTGAGGTGGCGTTCGATCGAGGCCAGCGCCCGCGGCAGGTCCTCGGGGTGCACCAACTCGGGCCAATGCTCCTCGGTCACGATCATCTCGCCGGGCTGGTAGCCCAGCATGGTCTCCCAGCGCGCGCTGACCTGGAACTGCCGGGTCTGCAGATTCCAGTCCCAATAGCCCTGGTCGGAGCCGTCGAGCACGCGCGCCAGGCGCCGCTCGCGGTCGCGCAGCGCCTCGGCGGCCTGCTGCTGTTCGGTCTCGCGGCGGCGCTGCTCGGTGATGTCGCGCGAGATGCCGAACAGGCCGATCACCTCGCCCTCCTGGTCGCGCACCGGGCCCTTGGTGACGGCGAACAGCAACGCGCGGCCGTCCTGCGTGCGCACCTGCTCTTCCAGCGTGCGCCGCGCGCCCGCCCGCATGATCTCGGCATCCGCCTGCCGCACCCGGGCGGCGCCCTCGGGGTCGAACAGCGCCAGGTCGTCGGCGCCCAGCAGTTCATCGACGCGCTTGCCGACGAAGCCGGCCGCGGCGGCATTGGCCAGCAGATAGCGGCCCTGCCGGTCCTTCACGAACACGGCGTCGGAGCTGCCGCTGAGCACGGCATCGAGCAGCCTGGCGTTCAGCGCGAGCTTGGCCAGCGAGCGCTGCAGCAGCGCGCTCAGCAGGCTTACCAGGGCACCGTTGAGCAGCAGAAAGGCCCATTGCAGGCGATCCTGCGGGCTGGCGCGGTCGCTGTGCAGGGGCACGGGCGCCAGCAGGTCGGCGCCCAGTGCCGCCACGCAGGTGGCCAGCAGGCCGGGCCCCAGGCCGCCCATCAGCGCGCTCAGTATCACCGGCAGCATGTAGAGGATCAGGCGCGGGCGCTGCACCTCGAACTGCAGGCTTTGCTGCAGCCACAGCATCGCCAGGGTGATGGCGGTGGCAAACAGATAGCGCAGCGTGCGCCGCATGGGCGCGCCGGTGGCGCCCTGGGCCAGCGTGTCCAGCAGGGTCCAGCCGGGTGGGGTGTGCGAGCCCGGCACCGCGCGCAGGCTCAGGTAGACGTAGACGGCGCTCGCCGCCACGAAGAACAGGCCCTTCACGCTGGAGAGCCAGACCATGCGCTCGGCCGACACCAGCGCCAGCAGCAGCTGGTCGGACAAGAGGATCCAGGCCAGTGCCAGCATGGCGTAGCTGGCCGTCACCAGGACGATGTAACGGCCTCGCCTCATCGCGATGGCAGCGGACAGATCCACATGCGGTTTCTCCCTGAATCAGCGCGCGTGCTTGATGCACATCAGTTGCGCTTGCCCCCAATGCTAGGGCCATACGGACACTGCAGTGTGGTGGTTCTTGCTTACGTGCATCTTCTGTGCCCACTGCTATCACCCCCTTAAACTGCGCAGCGGCGCGCCGCCTTTCCCAGCCCGACAGCCTCCTTCACTGCCACTTGTCCAGCCTCGCACACCGCCTACCAGCGGCCTGGTTCTCCGGCGATCGCCGGCCCACCCGGCTGCAGCAATGCCTGACCCTGGCGCTGCTGCTGCATGTGTGGCTGGTGCTGCTGGTGGGCAACACGCCCGGTGGCAGCGCCCGCCCCGGCGAGGGCGTGTGGGGGCGGCTCAACGTCACCCTGGACCTGGGCGGCACGCCCGGCGCCAGCGGCAGCGCCCCGGCCGCGCCGCCGCTGCCCAATCTTGGTGCCGTGGGCGAAGCCAGGCGCGAACGCTTCGGCGGCACGGTGCGCAGCGAGGCCGAGGCCGCCGCCGCGCCCGAGCAGCCGGGCGCCGCGCGCCTGGGCATGTGGCAGGCGCAGCCGGGTGCCGACCTGCCACGCGGCCGGCCCGAGCGCATGACGACGCTGCCACAGGCCCGCCTGGCCGAGCTGCCGCCCGTGGCCACCACGGCACCCGAGGCACCGCCGCCGGTGCTCAAGACCACCGCTGCGGCCGAGCCGCAGCTGGACCGGCCCAGCGCCGAAACCGCAGCCGCCGGCCCCACGCTCAACACCGCCCTGCCCGAGGCATTGCCGCGCTTTGCCGCGCCGGCCCTGCCCGAGGCGCCGGCGCCGGTGCTGAAGAGCACGACCGCGCCCGCGCCGGCCCTGGCCCGCCCCGCGCGCAGCCCGCTGGCGGCGGCCGCCTTGCCCGGCCAGGCCGCCGAGGCCCTGCCCAGATTCGAGCCGCCCAAGCTGCCCGAGGCGCCGCCGCTGGTGACCAAGGCCACGCCCGAGCCGGCGCCGCAGCTCAGCCGGCCACTGCCGGCCAGCACCGAGCTGGCGCCGGCCAGCCGTGCACCGGCGGCCGAGAGCCTGCCCAGGTTCGACGCCCCCCAGGTGGCGACGCCCGCGCCGTCGACGCGTACCACGCCCGATGCGGCGCCGCAGCTGGAGCGCCCGGCACGCCGCGCCGCCGAGCGGCTGCCCGCGACCCAGGCGCTGCGGCCCGAGGCCACTGCCGCCTCGGAGCTGCCGCGGTTTGAAGCCCCGAGCCTGTCGCCGGCCGCAGCGCTGCCGGGGGTGGGTGCACCGGACGCCGGCGCGCGCCTGGGCCGGGACGTGGCGACGGCGCCGTCCACGCCCGCCAGCGCGCCCAAGCTCGACCTCGAATGGCGGCGCCCGCGCGGCGGCGAGATCTCCAGGCAGGGCACGCGCGGCGTGCTGGAGCTGCTGGCGCATCCGCCCGAGCGCAAGTCCAAGCTCAGCGAGAGCCTGGAGAACGCCGCCAAGAAGGATTGCCGCGAGGCCTACAGCGGCGCCGGTGTGCTGGCAGCGGTGCCGCTGCTGCTGGACGCGGCGCGCGACAAGGGCTGCCGCTGGTAGTCAGCGGCCTCACGGGCCAGCTGCCGCATCAGGCCGGCCAGCTCGTCCAGGTCGAGCGGCGCTGCGGGCGCGCAGGCGGGCAGCCGCAACTCGGGCAGGCTGGCGTCCGCCGAGGGCGGTACGCGGGGCAGGGTGATGCTCGCGATGAGTTCTGCTTCGTTGGCCGCGGCGGGCAAGCTAGCGCTGAAGTCCAGCCTGAGTTCCGCCGCCAGGGCATCGGCAGCGCGCTGAGCTTGGGCGCGCTCCGCGGTTTCATGCTGTTGCCGCCGCCTCAAGGCCGCCGTCTGTTCGGCTGCTGCCTGCTCGGCTGCTGCCTGCTCGGCTGCTGCCTGCTCGGCTGCTGCCTGCTCGGCTGCTGCCTGCTCGGCTGCTGCCTGCTCGGCCGCCAAGTTCAAGGCCGCCTCCCGCTCGGCCCGCTGTTGCGCCAGCAGCGCGGCGCGCGCCTGCGACTCGGCCAGTTCGCGCAGGCGCTGGGTCTGCGCTTCCACCGCGCGCCGCTCGGCCGCGGCAGCGGCGTTGCGCTGGCGCTGTGCCTGTGCTTCCCGCTCCCGCTGCAGCGCCAGCTCGGCCGAGGCCTGCGCGGCCTGCCGCTGGGCCTGCAGGCGTGCGCGCGCCTGGGCCAGGGCTTCGGCGGCGGCGCGCGCCTCGGCCTCGCGCGCCTGCTGCCGGGCCTGCCGCTGCGCCAGTTCCTGCGCCTGCGCCTCGGCCAGGCGCGCCTGTTCAAGGGCGCGCGCCGCTTGTGCGCGCCGGCGTTCGCTCTGGTCCTCGACGTCGGTGACGTCGTCCATGTTCCAGCGCCCGGGCCGAAGCTGGCTGCGCGGCGCGGGCGTTGTCGGCGTTGAGGGCGTCGTGGGCGTTGTGGGCACGGCGCGGCGCGCCTGCAGTGCGTCCAGCGAGATCGACAGATCCACCGGTTGATCCAGCTCGCGCAGGCGTTCGCCGAAGCGCTGCAGGAGCGCGTTGGGATCGAAGCCGTCGTCGTCGGCGGCGGCCTTGGCGTTGGCGTCTGGCGCTGCGCTCATGCCGGTCTGGCCGCGGGGGTCAGGTGTTGCCACCCTCGCAGACCTGCTGCGAGCTGGCCTGGGTGACGTTGCTGCCCGGCGGGACGCTGCGCGTGACCCAGACGTTGCCGCCGATGGTGGAGCCATGCCCCAGCGTGATGCGGCCCAGGATGGTGGCGCCGGCATAGATCACCACCTCGTCCTCGACGATGGGATGGCGCGGCTGGCCCTTGCGCACATGGCCCTCGGCATCGACCGGGAAGCTGCGCGCGCCCAGCGTCACGGCTTGGTAGATGCGCACGCGCTGGCCGATCACCGCCGTCTCGCCGATCACCACGCCGGTGCCGTGGTCGATGAACAGGCCGGGGCCGATCTGGGCGCCGGGGTGGATGTCGATGCCGGTGCGGGCATGCGAGAGCTCGGCCACGATGCGCGCCAGCAGGGGCACGCCCAGGCGGTAGAGCTGATGGGCGATGCGGTGGTGGATCATCGCGGCGATGCCGGGATAGCAGATCAGCACCTCGTCGACGCTGCGGGCCGCAGGGTCGCCATCGAAGGCGGCCTGCACATCGCTGTCCAGCAGGCGGCGGATGGCGGGCAGGCTGTGGGCGAAGGCGCGCGTCAGCGCCGCGGCATGGCCGGCCACCGCCTCGGCCGGCTCGCTGGCACCGGGCTGGCGCGCCGCATGGCGCAGCTCCAGCAGGATCTGGCCGCGCAGCGCCTGCAGCTGGGTATGCAGGGTGTGACCGACGAAGAAGTCCTCGCCGTCCGGGCGCAATTCGGGCGGGCCCAGGCGCATCGGGAACAGCGCGCCGCGCAGGCCGTCGACGATGCTGCCCAGCACCTCGGCCGAGGGCAGCTCGCGGCCGCCGGCTTCGTTGAGGCGCTGCTGGCTGGCGCGCCAGTCCTGGCGGGCCTGGCGCAGGGCGCTGACGACGGCGTCGAGCTCGAGATCGGCTTCGGCAGTGGGCGTGGGCGTGGGTATGGGCGTGGCGTTCATCGCGGCGGGCGGCTCAAGGCGGGATGCCCCAGTCTAGCCGGGCCGGGTTGTCGCCGCTTGCGGCGCCCGCACGGCTTGGCAAGAATGCGCCGACCCGGACTCGCCCGAAAGATGCCCGCATGAGACTCACCGCCAAGGACTTTGCCCCCGAGATCCTGCGCCTGTTCGACCAGTATGTGCACGGCGATCTCAGCCGGCGCGGCTTCCTGGAGCGGGCGCAGGACTGCCTGGGCAGCGCCGCGGCCGCCGCGGCCACGCTGGCGGCGCTGACGCCGCGCTTTGCGGCCGCCCAGCAGGTGCGGCCCGACGACCGCCGCATCGTCACCCGCACCCAGGCCTTCGACGCGCCCCAGGGCCATGGCCGCGTGAGCGGTTACCTGGCCATGCCGGCCGCGGCCGGCGGCAGGCTGCCGGTGGTGCTGGTGGTGCATGAGAACCGCGGCCTGAATCCTCATATCGAGGACATCGCACGCCGCCTGGCCCTGGACGGCTTCATTGCCTATGCGCCCGACGCGCTCTACAGCCTGGGCGGTTATCCGGGCGACGAGGATCGCGCACGCGAGCTGTTTGCCAAGCTGGATGGCGGCAAGACGCTCGCCGACTTCGTGGCCGCGGCGCGCGCCCTGCTGAGCCTGCCCGAGGGCAACGGGCGGGTGGGCGTGGTGGGTTTCTGCTTCGGTGGCGGCATCGCCAACTACCTCGCCACCCAGCTGCCGGAGCTGGCGGCGGCCGTGCCCTTTTATGGCGGCCAGCCGCCGGCCGCCGAGGTGGCCAAGATCAAGGCCGCGCTGCTGATCCAGTACGCCGGCATGGACGAGCGCGTGAATGCCGGCTGGCCCGGCTACGAGGCGGCGCTGAAGGCCGCGGGCGTGCGCTACCAGGCCCATGTCTATCCGGGCACCCAGCATGGCTTCAACAACGACACCACGCCGCGCTTCGATGCCGCCGCCGCCAGGCAGGCCTGGCAACGCACGGTCGAGTTTTTGCGGGCTCAGCTCTCCTGAGCCTTGGGGCGGCGGCGCATCAGGCTCAGGCTGGTGCCGGTCAGGCCCGCCAGGGCCAGCGCCATCGAGGTCAGCAGCACGCTGCTGGGCTCGGGCACATGGCTGGCCACGCGCGCCTCGGTGAGCAGGTTGTCGCGGCCGAAGGGGCTTTGCTGGCTCACCGCGCCGGAGATGAAGTTGCTGCCATTGCCGGTGCTGATGCCGTCGCCGGCATGCCAGTTGGCCAGATAGGCCGCCTGGCCGCTGTAGCTGAACTCGGTGCTGCTGGCGGCGCCGAAGTCCTGGACGCCGTCCAGCGAGAGCTGGGGGGCCTGGGCGCTGGCCAGGTCGCCGAGCGCGATATTGAACAGATTCAGGTTGAAGCGGGCATTGCCGCTGAAGGGGTGCAGGGCGTTGGCCTGCCAGGTGGCGGTCCAGGCGCCGCTGTCGCTGAACACCAGGCGCACCGCGATCACATCGCCCACCGGCCCGCCGTCGCCGGCGAGATCCTGCCATTGCACGCTGAAGGTATTGGCCTGGGCGGCGGGATAGAGCAGGGCCAGCATCAAAGCGACGGCGCAGCGCAATGCAGGCTTCTTCATGGACTTCTTCCTTCTTGTTCGAGCTGGCCTCAGCCTAAGCAGCGCGCTGGCGCGCGTCAACAGGCGGCCCGGCGAGTTTGGGGGGGAGGGGCGGGGGGCCAGCGCCCGTGCCGCGCGAAAGCGTGTGCTACATCACGGCCAGCAACCTTGCCGCGGCAAGGTCTCGGGCGGCTCGGCATGATGGCCAACCCCACGCAACACCCGACCCCCGATGAGCAATCTGAGCGACCACCCGATTTCGCGCCGCTGGCCCGCCCGCCATCCCGAGCGTCTGCAGCTCTACTCGCTGCCCACGCCCAATGGCGTGAAGGTCTCGATCTTTCTGGAAGAAACCGGCCTGGCCTACGAGCCGCATCTGGTCAGCTTCGCCAGCAACGACCAGCTCACGCCCGAATTCCTCAGCCTGAATCCCAACAACAAGATCCCCGCCATCATCGATCCCGATGGCCCGGGCGGCCGGCCGCTGGCGTTGTTCGAGTCCGGCGCCATCCTGCTCTACCTGGCCGAGAAGACCGGCCGGCTGCTGCCCGCCGACGCGGCGCAGCGCTACGAGACCATCCAGTGGCTGATGTTCCAGATGGCCGGCGTCGGGCCGATGTTCGGCCAGGTGGGCTTCTTCCACAAGTTCGCCGGCAAGGACTTCGAGGACAAGCGCCCGCGCGACCGCTACCTGGCCGAGTCGCGCCGCCTGCTGGGCGTGCTGGAGCAACGCCTGCAGGGGCGCGACTGGGTGATGGGCGAGGCCTACAGCATCGCCGACATCGCCATCTTCCCCTGGGTCAACAACCTGATCGAGTTCTACGGCGCCGGCGAGCTGGTGGGCATCGCGGACTTTCCGCAGGTGCTGCGCGCGCTGCGCGCCTTTCTGGATCGCCCGGCGGTGCGGCGCGGGCTGGCGATTCCGCAGCGCGCCGCCTGAGCCGGCCTCAGGCCGCCACCGCCAGGATCACGCTGGAGGCCTTGAACAGCGCGGTGGCGGGCGTGCCCACCGCCAGCCCCAGGGTCTCGGCGCTGGCCTGGGTGACGATGGCGGCCACCGTACCGCCGCCCGGCAGGGCCAGCAGCACCTCGCAGTTGACCGCGCCCGCGTTCACGCGCAAGACCTGACCCTGCAGCTGGTTGCGCGCCGACAGACGCAGCGCCGCCGCCGGGCCGGTCATCAGCAGCACCGACGCCGCCTTGATGAGGGCAAAGGCCTTGCTGCCCAGCGTCAGGCCCAGCTCCTCGCGGCTGGCGCGCGTGACCGTCGCCACGATGGTCTGGCCGCCGATGATGGCGAGCTCGATCTCGTCGTTCACCGCGCCGCCGCGGATCGCGCTGACGGTGCCGGCGAACTGGTTGCGGGCGCTGGTGCGCAGCGCGATGCTGCCGGCCAGCGCATAGTCCTCCGCCAGGCCCTGCGACTGGCTGTTCAGCCGCGCCACGAAGCGCTCATGCTCCTGCTGGATCAGGCCCAGGTTGCGCAGCAGCTGGGCGCCGCGCGCGGTCAGGCGGGTGTAGCCGCCGCCCTTGCCGCCCGGCCGGCGCTCCAGCAGCGGCTCGCCGGCCAGGTTGTTCATCTGCTCGATCGCGTTCCAGGCGCCCTTGTAGCTGTAGCCGGCGGCCTTGGCGGCCCGGGTCAGCGAGCCCAGCTTGTCGATCTCGGCCAGCAGGGCCAGCTGGCGCGGGCTGGCCAGGGCCTGGCCGGCCTGGCTCAGGTGCAGGCCGGCCTGCAGCTGCAGCGGCGCGGCGGCGCGCGGCGCCGGCTTGCCCGGCTTAGCGGGTTTGCGTGATGCGGCCATGGCGCAGCTCCAGGCGCGCTTGTCCAAAGCGCTCCAGGTCCTCGGGATCGTGGGTGATCATCAGCATCGGGAGCTGCAGCTCCTGCAGCAGGCCCTGCAGCTCCTCGCGCATGCGCTCGCGCAGCTCGGGGTCCAGGGCGGCGAAGGGTTCGTCCAGCAGCAGGGCGCGCGGCCGGCTCACCAGCGCGCGCGCCAGCGCGGTGCGTTGGCGCTGCCCGCCCGAGAGCTGGTGCGGATGCAGGCCGGCCAGCTCGCTGAGCTCGAAGCGCCGCAGCCAGTGCTCCACCTCCGGATGGGTCCGGCGGGCCCCGGGGTTGAACAGGCCGCGCTGCAGGCCGAAGGCGACGTTCTGGCGCAGGTTCAGGTGCGGGAACAGGGCGTAGTCCTGGAACAGGTAGCCAAAGCCGCGCCGGCGTGCCGCCAGCGCGATGCCAGCCTGGCTGTCGAACAGGGTCTGGCCCTGGAAGCGGATGTGACCCCGGTCGGGTTGCAGCAGCCCGGCGATGGCCTGCAGGCTGAGGCTCTTGCCGGCGCCGGAGGGGCCGTAGATGACGGTCTGCCGGGCAGCGGTCTGGAAGCTGACGTCGAGCATGAAGCTGCGCCCCGCGCCCTGCACCTGCCGCTGGATCTGCACGTCGAAGTTGTTGTTCTCTTCGCTCATGCGGCACTCCGCTGCGGCGCCAGCCAGCGCGCGCTCAGCAGCACCGCGATGCAGCTCAGCGAGGTGATCAGCACCAGGGTGTTGGCGCTGGCGTCCTGGCCCGCCTGCACCGCCTCGTAGACCGCGATCGAGAGCGTCTGCGTCTGCCCCGGGATGCTGCCCGCCACCATCAGGGTGGCGCCGAACTCCCCGAGCGCGCGCGCAAAGGCCAGCAGCACGCCGGCCAGGATGCCGCGCCAGGCCATCGGCAGGCTCACGCGCATGAACACCGCGGCCTCGCTCAAGCCCAGCACACGCGCGGCGCGCTCCAGCTGCGGGTCGACGTTCTCGAAGGCGGCGCGCGCCGACTTCAGCACCAGCGGAAAGGCCACCACGCTGGCCGCGACGACCGCACCCTGCCAGCTGAAGATCAGCGTGATGCCCAGCTGCTCATGCAGCCAGCCGCCCAGCCAGCCGCGCTTGCCCAGCAGCACCAGCAGGTAGTAGCCCAGCACCGTGGGCGGCAGCACCATCGGCAGGGTGAGCAGGGCGTCCAGCAGCTCGCGGCCGGGGAAGCGCCAGCGCGCCAGTGCAAAGCCCATCGCCGTGCCCAGCAGCAGATTGATAGCCGTAGCCCAAGCCGCCACCTTCAGCGAGAGCGCCAGCGCGACCCAGGCCTCCGGATTCATGGCGCCAGGAAGCCGTGCCGCGCCAGCACCGCCTGGGCGGCGGGCGAGAGCAGGTAGGCGAGGAACTGGCCGGCCGCCTCGGCGTTGGCGCTGCCGGCGATGCCAGCGGCCGGGTAGCTGATCGGCGTGGCGGTGGCGACGCTGAAGCGGGCCTGGACCTTGTCCTTCTGCGCGAGCGCGTCGCTGGCATAGACCAGGCCGGCCTCGACCTCGCCGCGCGCCACATAGTCCAGGGCCTGGCGCACATTCTGCGCATAGACGGCCTTGGGCTCGAGAGCCTCCCAGAGCTGCGCCGCCTGCAGCGCCGCCCTGGCATAACGCCCTGCCGGCACGCCCTCGGGTTTGCCCAGCGCGATGCGCCGCACCGCCGGCTGGCGTAGATCGGCCAGCGCCGCCAGCGCCAGGCCGCCCTGCGCCGGGGTCACCAGCACCAGGCGGTTGGCGGCGAAGTTGCGGCGGCTGCCCTTGGCCAGCAGGCCCTGGGCCTCGGCGCGGTCCATGCTCTCCTGGTCGGCCGCGGCGAACACGTCCACCGGCGCGCCCTTGGCGATCTGCGCCAGCAAGGCGTCCGAGGCGGCGAAGTTCAGCAGCAGCCGGGTGCCGGGATGCTTGGCCTCGAAGGCGGGCGCCAGTTCGCGGAAGGCATTGCTTAGGCTGGAGGCGGCCGAGACGGTGAGATCGGCGGCCTGGGCGGCGGGCCCGCCGAGACCCAGCAAGGTCAGCAAGCTCAGCAGCAGGGCTGCGGTGGGATGCTTGGGCATGGTGAGCGCAATATAACGCACTACATAACGGATGCACCCATCCGCACCCCATAATCTGCAGCGTCTGCCACCCGGTGCAAAGGCATTCGATCCGATGAGGTCAACGTCGATCCGAACGCAGCTCCTGCTGCTGGTGCTGGCCATGTCGGTGCCGCTGTGCGCCCTGGTGGCGGCGGGCATCTATCTGGACATGCAGGCGACGATTGCGCATACGAAGTCGTCGCTTCGCACGCTCGCGTACACCATGATCCGGAACACCGGCGCCACGGTGGCGAGCGCCCACAACAGTCTGCATCGGCTCGCGGCGCGGCCGCTCGTCAAGCTGGTGGATGGCGAGCATTGCGATCCCGCGCTGCAGGACTTTCTCACCATGAACCCAGCCTATGCCAATGTGGCCTATGCCCGGCTCGACGGCGAGGTGGTCTGTTCGGCGGCGCCGCTGCCCAATGGACGCGGGCGCAATATTGCTGCGACGCCCTGGTTCCAGGCCTTTTTGCGCGAGCCGCGCGCCCTGGTGGGGCTGCCCCATCGGGGGCTCATCACCGGGAAATGGGTCTCGGTGATCGGCGCGCCGATACGCAACGAGCAGCAGGAGGTGGTGGGCGCGATCTATCTGCCGCTCGATCTGTCGGTGCTGGACCCCCATATTCCTGACGCCGGCCTGCCGCCGGACAGCCGCTATGGCTTCTTTGCCGCCGACGGCACCATGATCTGGCGCAATCTGGACCCCGAGGGCGTGATCGGCAGCAAGCCCAACGCGGAGGCGGCGCGCCGCATCGTGGCGGTGCGCGATGGCGAGTTCGAGAGCTTGGCCATCGATGGCGTGGTGCGCTACTTCTCGGTCGTGCCCATGCCCGATACCGGCTGGATCGCCTTTGTGGGTGTGCCGGCGTCGGCCGTCTATCTGGCCGCCAAGCAGCGCGCCATGCTCAGCATGTTGGCCGCGTTGACGGTGATGGGCCTGCTGGCGGTGCTGGCCGCCTGGCTGGCGCATCGCATCATCCGGCCGATCACGCAGCTGGAGCAGGCGGCACGGCGGGTGCATGACGGTGATTTCGGTGCCCGCGCCGCGAGCGCCGGGCCGGGCGAAATCGCGCGCGTCGCGCAGGCCTTCAACGGCATGGCCGACCATATCCAGGCCTCCACGCGCCAGCTCGAAGCGGAGGTCGCCGAGCGCCGCGAGATGGAGGAGCAGGTGCGCCAGATGACCTTCCGGGATGCCCTGACCCAGTTGCCCAACCGGCGCCTGCTGCACGACCGCCTGAGCCGGGCGATGGCGGCAAGCAAACGCAGCGCCTGCTATGGCGCCCTGATGTACCTGGATCTGGACCATTTCAAGCCGCTCAATGACCGCTATGGGCATGCCGTGGGCGACCTGCTGCTGGTCGACGCGGCGCGGCGTCTGCTCGCCTGCGTGCGCGAGGTCGATACGGTGGCGCGCATAGGCGGCGACGAGTTCGTCGTGATGGTCGGCGAACTGGGCGAGGAGGCCACCGCGTCCGCTGCCCAGGCCGAGGCGATTGCACAGAAGATCCGGCACGCCTTGGCGGAGCCGTTTCGACTCAGGGATCAGCGCGAGGAGGGCGGCGCGCCCTCGATGCTTGAACACGTGGGCAGCGTCAGCATCGGCGTGGTCATGTTTCGAGATCACGAAACCCAGCAGGATGAGTTGATCAAGCAAGCCGATGCCGCCATGTACCAGGCCAAGGCCGCCGGTGGGAACCGGGTCTGCTTCTTCGGGGCCTAGCTGGCGCTGCGGCGTGCCTGCGTCCCGGCATACACTGAACCGGTTGGGACAGAGCAGGACAAACACTTGTTGACCTTGGCTGCATGCGAGCACGCGGCAACGCGGCGATGGGCCTCGGGCTTGGCGCGCCGGCTGCTGGGTCTGGGCCTGCTGATGGCGTTGTTGGTTTTCTTCGCGCCGGCGCGGGCGGCCGGCACGCTGCGGGTGCTGGCCTGGCCCGGTTATGCCGAGGCCGAGGTGCTGCGCGAGTTCGAGCAGCGCAGTGGCGCCAAGGTGGAGCTGACCATCGTCGGCTCGGACGAGGCCCTGTGGCACCGGATCAACGCCCGCGGCGGCGCCGATTTCGATGTGTTCGCCGTCAACACCGCCGAGCTGCAGCGCTATATCCAGGCCGGCCTGGTGCAGCCCGTCGACGTGGGCCTGATCGCCAACACCCGCAAGCAGCTGCCGCGCTTTCGCGATCTCGCCGCCATCCCGGGCCTGGTGCATCGCCGCGATGGCCGGGCGCAGACCTTTGCCATCCCCTACACCTATGCAGAGATGGGGCTGATCTACGACAAGCGCCAGCTGCCGGTGCCGCCCAGCTCGATCAGCGCGCTGTGGGACCCGCGCCTGCGCGGCAAGGTGCTGGCCTATGACGGTGGCGCGCACAACTTCTCGCTGGCGGCGCAGGCCCTGGGCAGCGGCTCGCCCTTTCGCCTGGCCAGCGCGCAATGGCCGCGCGCGGTGGACAAGCTGATCGAGCTGCGCCGCAATGTGCTGGGTTTCTACAGCCAGCCGGAGGAGTCGGTGCGCCTGTTCCAGCGCCATGGCGCGGCCCTGATGCACGCCAACTACGGCATGCAGCAGGTGCAGTTGCTGAAGGCCGCCGGCATGGACATCGGCTATGTGATGCCGCGCGAGGGTGCGCTGGCCTGGCTGGACTGCTGGGCCATCACGCGCGGCGCGCGCGACCGCAAGCTGGCCCATGTTTGGATCGACACCCTGCTGGCGGCCAAGGCCAGCGAGCTGCTGGTGACGCGCCAGGGCCTGGCCAACACCATCAGCGAAGCGCTGCCGCGCCAGCCCGAGCAGGCGCCGCTGTGGCTGGAACCGGTGGAGGATGCCGCGCGGCGCGAGGCGCTGTGGCAGCGCATCCGTTCGGGCGACCGTGCCGCCAAGGTGCTGGCGCCATGAAGGCGATGAAACTGGGCATTGCCTGGCGCCTGGGGCTGGCGGTGGCGCTGGTGGGCGTGCTGGCGGCCGGGCTGACCGGCTATTACGGCTATGCCACCAGCCGCAGCATGCTGGTGGCGGGGGCCGAGGAGCGCCTGCTCACCGCCACGCGCGTGCTGGCGCGCCAGCTGGTGATCGTGCTGGACGACATCGCCAATGATGTGCGCATGGTGGCCGAGCACCCGCAGGCGGCACGCCTGCTGCTGCGCGCCAGCCCCGGCGCGCAGAGCGCCGAGGAGGACAACGCGGCGCTGCTGTTCGAGCGCGTGCTGGCCACACATCCCGAATACTTCCAGATGCGCCTGATCGACCTCGCCGGCCACGGCCTGGAGCGCATCCGGGTGGACCGCGACGAGCGTGGCCTGGTGCGCGTGCGCGGCGCGGACCTGCAGGAGAAGGGCCATTACCCCTATGTGTACGAGACGCTGGGGCTGCCGCCCGGTGCCGTCTACGTCTCCAGCGCCGCCATCAACCATGAGATCGGCGCCCATGCCGGCCTCGACAAGCCGGCGCTGCAGGTGGCTGCGCCGGTGCGCGATGCCCAGGGCCAGGTGCGTGGGCTGGTGGTGATCAACGTCGACCTGAACGGCCTGTTCGCCCAGTTGGCGGGCGATCTGCCGGCCGGCCTGCAGCTCTACCTGAGCAATGGCGCGGGCGACTTCCTGATCCACCCGGACAGCCGGCAGGCCTTTGCCTTCGATCGCGGCCAGAGCGCGCGCATGCAGGACAGCTTCCCGGCCACCGCCGCCCTGGTGGCGGGGGCGCCGGGGCGCGGCGATCATCTGGTGACGACGGTGGCGCCGCCGGGGCAGGGCGCGGTGGTGGCCGCGTTCGTGCGCCAGCCCGCCTCCGAGCTGCGGCAGGAGGAGGACTTCGTGCTCGGCCTGGCTCAGCCGGTGCAGGCGGTGCTGCTGGAAAGCGCGCGGCTGGGCGAGGTCAGCATGCGCATCGTGCTCGGCTTCAGCGCGCTGGCGGTGCTGCTGGCGGCGATGCTGGCGCGTGCGCTGAGCCGGCCGCTCGGGCAGATCGTGCTGGCGGTGCGGCGCTTTGCCGCCGGCGAGCGCGAGGAGGGCGGCCTGCCCACCGCGCGCCGCGACGAGATCGGCCTGCTGGCACGCAGCGTGGCCGACATGCAGCAGCAAATCCGCGCCCAGTTCGCCAAGCTGGAGCAGAAGCAGCAGGAGCTCGATCGCCTGGCTAGCCACGACAGCCTCACCGGCCTGCACAACCGGCGCGTCTTCCTGGACCGGCTCGATCACGCGCTGGCCCATGCCAAGCGCAATCAGGGCCGGCTGGCGCTGCTCTTCATCGACCTGAACAACTTCAAGCACATCAACGACCGGCTGGGCCATGCCGCCGGCGATGCGGTGCTGTGCACGCTGGCGCAGCGGCTGCGCCAACTGGTGCGCGAGGTGGATACGGTGGCCCGCATGGGCGGGGACGAGTTCATCATCCTGCTGGACCAGATCGAGGCGAGCGACGCCGTCGAGACGGTGGCGCAGAAGGTGCGCGAGGCGCTGTCGCTGCCGGTGCACTACGGCGGCGCCGAGCTGCCCTCGGGCGCCAGCATCGGCATCAGCCGCTATCCCGAGGATGGCGAGGGTGCCACCGAACTGATTGCCGCCGCCGACCAGGCCATGTACCGGGCCAAGGGGCGGCCGGGCTGAACGGCCCAACAAATGAAACGGCGCGGGCGCCACGCCGAAACGCGCATGAAACCCGCCGATCCGACGATGACGTCATCGATGCCAAGGAGGCATTCGAGTCAACTCAAGCTCGGATCAAAGGATTCCCCATGAAACTCGCTCTTTCCAGCGCAGCGGCCCTGCTGGCCGCCTTCTGCAGCACCAGCGCTTTTGCCGGTGCGGCCACGCAGACGCAGATCGTCAACACCGTGCAGCAGGCCGTGCCGGTGCGCGATGTGTCCTGGCAGACCTGGCGGCTCAAGGGCAACTCGACGCTGCAGGCCGGCGCCGTGGCCGGCGACTTCATGGGCACCGGCAACTACACCGTGCCGCCCGGCAAGCGCCTGGTCGTCGAGCATGTCAGCCTGCACTGCGGCATGACGGGCGCCACGCCCTTCATGTTGCAGGTGGCGGTGGCGCCGCTGGCCAACTACGCCGGCGAGTACACCACGGTGGCCGGCCCGGCCACCGATCTGGGTGGTGGCCAATATCGCGGCGGCGCCATGGTCTCGGTGACGGCCGATGCCGGCGACGTGGTGTTCGGCCGCATCGTGCGCGGCAGCTACTCCTACACGGGCCTGTGCACGCAGACCCTCAGCGGCCGCCTCTACGACGTGCAGTGATGCACGCCAGGGCGCTCAGGCCTTCTTGACGAACTCCGACTTCAGCCCCATCGCACCGATGCCATCGATCTTGCAGTCGATGTCGTGGTCGCCCTCGGTGAGGCGGATGTTCTTGACCTTGGTGCCGACCTTCACCACCAGCGACGAGCCCTTGATCTTCAGGTCCTTGATGACGGTGACGGTGTCGCCGTCCTTCAACTCGCTGCCGTTGGCGTCGCGCACCACGCGCACCTCGTCGGCCGCCGGCTCGGCGGCCTGCTTGGACCACTCATGGCCGCATTCCGGGCAGATGAACTGGGTGCCGTCCTCGTAGGTGAGTTCCGAGTGGCACTGGGGGCAGTTGGGCAGGCTGGTCATCGCGCTGTTGCCGTGGCAAGGGTCTGCCCGGCAATCTCCGTAAAGCGCCGGATTGTCCCATGGCGGGCCGGGCTCATTGACTTGATCTTGATCTAGCTCTGGAACTGTGCGCGTGCGCCCCGGCTGGCGCGCCCGCGCGGCGCTAGCATGGCTTTTACCCCTGCAGCCACCCACACAGACCTAGCCATGGTGAAGCCGAGAATCTGGATCCAACTCATTGCCACGATCGCCGTGGCCCTGCTCGTCGTCTGGTCCGGCGTGATCATCTGGCAGGCCTATACCTCGCGCCAGGCGGCGCTGGAGCAGGCGCAGGACTTCTCGCTCAGCATGCACGACGCCACCATGGCCGGCCTGACCGGCATGATGGTGACCGGCACGATCGCCCAGCGCGAGGTGCTGCTGGACCAGATCAAGCAGCTCGGCACCATCCGCGATGTGCATGTGCTGCGCGCCGAGGCCGTGACCAAGCTGTTCGGCCCGGGCACCGGCAATGAGGCGGTGGCGCCCGACGCGCGCGAAGCCGAGGTGCTGCGCACCGGCCGCGCCCAGGTCTGGGTGGAGAACGACGCCAAGGGCGAGTACCTGCGCGCGGTGCGGCCCGCGCTGGCGGCCAAGAACTATCTGGGCAAGGACTGCACCGTCTGCCACCAGGCCGCCGAGGGCACGGTGCTGGGCGCGGTGAGCATGAAGGTCTCGCTCGACCGGGTCAACGAAGGCCTGGCGCACCAGCGCGCGATGTCGGTGCTGGCGGCGCTGCTGACCAGCATCCCGGTGCTGGCGCTGATCTACCCCTTCATACGCCGCGTCGTCACCACGCCGCTGAGCCTGGGCATTGCGGCGGCGCGCGAGATCGCCACCGGCGACCTGACCCAGCAGGTGCAGCTCACCT